>CASFCQ010000095.1 GCA_949293185.1 uncultured bacterium | reverse complement strand
GAACCTTTTGAAAAAGAAAGAAAAAAGAATTTAGCTAAGGTTATATTATGCATTATTACAATAATCATTATTGTTCCTTTAATTCCTCAACTTTATAAATATGGTGATTCTTTTTTAATGAGTCATTATACTAATTTAAATTTTGAGGACAGAACCCATTTACTTATTTGGTTGGTAGCTATACCTGTAGCTATATGTGTATTTTTACTCATACAAATCATAGAAACTATAAAAGGTTTTGAAAATTCAGTAAAAAGAACAGTAATGCCCTTAATTTTAAAATCATTACATACATTTGCCTGGACAACTCAACAATCTATTACCATCGATTTTGTGATTAATGCAAAATTACTTGATGATTTCAACATGAAAGGCGGCGATGATAATTTTACGGGCAGATATAAAAATGTAGATATAAAAATGTGGGAAGCTACACTCATGAAAAAATCCGGTGTTGGGAGCAAAAAAATAATTATCCCAAGATTCACAGGTTTGCTTGTTGCTTTATTTCCACAAAAACAATACAACGGATTGACGATTATTAAAAAAGACAAACTAATTAATGTGATATCTGACGGGCTGCAGCAGGTTAACCTTGAGGACATTGAATTTGAAAAAGAATACAATGTCTACTCAAACGACCAGATAGAAGCCAGATATGTGCTGACCACGGCGTTTATGGAAAGATTCAAAAATATACAGCTTGCGTTTAGAGCTTCTAAAATAGAAGCATCAATCTCTGAACAGGGCATACTCCTTGCTATTTCCACAAACAGAGATTTGTTTAAAGTAGGCAAACTGTGGCGTCCTGTTGCAGATTACGAACAGATCAAAACAATGATGGAAGAGTTTGCCTCTATCTTAGAACTCATTGATACATTAAAACTTGAACAAAATATTGGGATGTAGTTTATGCTACATAAAGACCTTTATTAATCAAAAAGCTTATTTCCCGTTCTCCCTGTGTCAGAACATCTTTAAATTTTCCGTAGAAAAATCCGCTTCGCTGCACTGCTTTTAAATCGGCTTTTGCAAAAATACATTCAATCAAAAAGTTATTTCCGTCTTTCAAAAGGCGCGCAAACTCTTCAGGATGCGTAAGCCCTTTGTTATAGCGTTCAAGCCAGTCGTGTTGTCTTATAATCAGCACAATCATGTCTTTTAGATTTTGTGCAATATCAAACCTTTTTAAAATTTCCTCTGCAGCCGTTGCAGAACACTCAGGATGGGTTTTGTCTATTTCCCCCTCTTTTTTTGTTAAATCATGCAGTAATATAGCCATCTGCAAAACTCTTCGGTCGCTTTGGGGAAGTGTTTGATATCTTTTATCAGTCATAACTTCCTGTAAAACCTTTAGTGTATGCACATCAACAGTATAATCGTGTGTAGGGTGCTGAATTTTGCCTATTAATGACAAGAATTCAGGCAGCGCTCTTGATATTGATTCTATACAGGCAGAAAGCTCCGGATTATTTTTTATTGAAATTTTATTATGTAAAACGAAATTTTTTACACATTCATTAATAGCTGCGTTACCGTTATCATTAGGGCAAGGGCAGCCGTTAAAACAATTATTATCAATTACAAAACAAAAAGGTTTTGTCACAGTATTGTGCTCCGGCAGCGGAAGTTTATTTAAAATATCTTTTATGTCTTTAACAAAATCCTTTCTGCTGTAAGATAGTTCAATGCAAAAATCCGGCGCTGTTAAATCAGCCGTCAAAAAACAGCTATTCTGTTTTTCCATAGCATCTAAAGTTTCAAAAAAATGAGTCTGTATCTTATCCATACAGATATTTTATATTAAATCCTTCATAAGTTAAAGACTGCCCGAATTACTATAGATTATTTGCTTATGCTAAGAATTGTATATGTTACGTAATTTGGTGACAGAAATTGTTACATTTTAGCTCATAATATACACGGCTTGCTATGTAAGCCGTAGGGGGTTCGGGGCGAAGCCCTGATGGAATACGATTAGAGATTTTTAAATGAAGGAATGAAAATTTACCGTACCGATATTGTCATT
>CASFCQ010000094.1 GCA_949293185.1 uncultured bacterium | reverse complement strand
TATCATCAAAAGCAAACTTGTGCGTAATCAAAAAATCCGTAGAAATTTTACCTTTTGAAATTAAATCCACAAGCTCTTTACAATGAACAGCATCAACACCGCCTGTTTTAAAAGTCAAATTCTTGCCGTACATTTGAGGAAGCGGAAGGATTTGATTTTTTTCATACATTGCAACGACTGCCACAATTGCATTAGGTCTTGCAATTTTATATGCAAGCTCAAACGTATCCTCTGCGCCTGCGCATTCAATTACGGCATCTGCTCCGTATTTTACAATCTCTTTAACTTTCTCTTCACAGTTTCCACCGGTCAGAACAAAATCCGCAAACCCTAATTTTTTGGCAAGTTCCAATCGTTTTTCATCTATATCTATTGCAATAACTTTTTCTGCACCAAGATATTTTGCACACTGCATAGCACAAAGCCCTACAGGCCCTGCTCCGATTACGGCAATAGTATCACCTGCTTTAATTTCGCAAAGTTCCGCACCCCAATATCCGCTTGATAAAATATCTCCGACAAATAAAGCATTTTCAAAACTCACGTTATCAGGCAGTTTTGTTAATCCGTTATCTGCATAAGGCACTCTGACATATTCAGCCTGACAGCCGTCAATTCTGCATCCGAGTTCCCATCCGCCTTCAACACAGTTATTCACAAAACCTCTTTTGCAAAAATCGCATACCCCGCAGAAGGTTTCACAATTAACCGCAACTCTGTCCCCTTTTTTAAAATTTTTAACACCGTCTCCGTTTTCTACAACCTCTCCGACAAATTCATGCCCGAGCACAACACCGTTTTTTGCTGCAGGAACACATCCTCTTATTATATGCAAATCACTTGTACAGATAGATGATAAAGCAACCTTAACAATTGCATCAGTATTGTTTTGAATTTTTGGGAACGGCTTTTCAACCATTTCGATTTTTCCGTTTTCACAGACTAAAGCTTTCATAAAAAAAGTTTAGCACAAAAAAAAGCGTTATATTGCCGTGCTGATTTTAATTCAGCGGCTTAACCGGATTCTGAAACAAGTTCAGAATGACCGCAGCAATATAACGCTTTTTACGGCTTCTAATCTTCACCCGGTACAGTAACCATATTGATAATAAGACCTAGAAATGCCAGAACAACAGAGCCGAGAAATGCAGCTAAAAAGCCGTCAACTTCCACGCCGGGGGCTACATAACCTGCAAGCATAAACAACAGAGCATTTATAACAAGAGTGAAAAGCCCGAGCGTCAAAATATTAATAGGCAGTGTGATAAAAACTATCAGAGGTCTTATAAATATGTTTATAAGCGCCATAATTACGGTTATAAGCATTGCACTCTGAAAATTATCAACATCTATTCCCGGAACAAGCCAGGCCACAAAAATTATTGCAAGAGCAAAAAGTATCCAACGTAACAATAAAACCATAAACAAATTCCTTTCTACATAATTTATTCTAAAATTTTTAATATCCGATTTCATTACCGCAAAGCATAATATCACTCTTGATAATACTAAACTTTATATGTATAATAAATGCATAAAAAGGAGAGTTGTTTATGAAAGATAATATTTTAATTGTACTTGCAGTGTTAATACTTGCAACAATGTGGTTTCAAATTTCAAATGTTCAAACTAAAAACAGATATGAAGTTGTAACAGGCAATAACATGCTTACAATTCTAGTTGATAAGAAAACCGGAGAAACATGGAGAAACTGCATCTGCGGAGAAAAATCAAATGTCCCAGGATGCTGGGAAAAAATGATTACATTAAATCCTGAATCATTTAATAAGCCGGCCGGAGAGGCAAAAGCCATAAGAAAAATGGAAAAACTTCTTAAACAACAGGAAAAATTGCAAAAAGAAATGCAAAACAATGCTCCTGAACAGCAGCAAACTCCTGCTGAAAAAGAACAAAAATAAAAAAATTTCGTGCATATTTCTTAAAAAGAAATTCGACTTTCCGGAAACATTTTGCAGTTATTGATTTTCAACAAATGCTAAGATAAAAATCTTAGCATTTGTTATTTTAAATTATTTCTTGTCCAGAACTTTAATTAAATGCCAGCCAAATTGTGTATAAACAGGTTTTGAAACCTCTCCGACAGGTGTTTCAAACGCTGCTTTTTCAAATTCCCTGACCATTTGTCCGTGGCCGAAATACCCCAGATCTCCGCCGTTCTTACCAGACGGACAAAGAGAATAAGCTCGCGCATAATATTCAAAATCTCCGCCGTCGTCAATTGCTTTTTTAATCTCCTGAGCCTGCGCAGCCGTTTTTACAAGAATGTGTTCCGCATGAACCTGTGTATATTCTTCTGCAGATACAACACCTGTTAACAAAAATACCATTACAAATAATTTACAAAGATTTTTAATCATATTTATATCCTACCTTTAATTTTTATTTTTCATATTACCT
>CASFCQ010000093.1 GCA_949293185.1 uncultured bacterium | reverse complement strand
TCGGTACGGTAAATTTTCATTCCTTCATTTAAAAATCTCTAATCGTATTCCATCAGGGCTTCGCCCCGAACCCCCTACGGCTTACATAGTAAGCCGTGTTTATGAGAAAGTTTACAATTTTTGTCACCGAATTACTTAACATATACAATCCTGAGGGAATGCAATGACCGAAGGATCTATAAACAACGTAGAGCAGATTTACCAATCCGCCGAACTCTTGTTTAGTCAAAAATCTAAGATTCTTCACATGCGTTCAAAATTGGTATTTCATATATTTTTTTTGCACAAACCGTCATATAAGCGTATAATAAGTAATTATGGGGCTGAGTGAGATTACCAAAAGATATTTAAAAGATTTTTTAATTTACCTGGAAGTTGAAAAAAACTTTTCGGCTCATACTATTCGTGCCTACAATTCTGATATTCTAAGCTTTTTACTGTGGCTTGATACAACTCCGATTGAACAAACCGACCACACAAAACTTAAGGATTATCTGGTTTTTATCCAGCGTTTTAACTATTCAAAGACTACGCTTTCGCGTAAAATTGCTGCCATAAGAACTTTTTACAGGTTTTTATACAGAGAAAAAATTATAGAATCAAATCCAGCAAACAGTGTACACGCACCCAAAAAGAACAAAAGCCTGCCCAAATTTTTAACCGGGAAAGAAATAGAACAGATACTAAACAACATAAAAATCTCTACCCCCGCAGGATATCGCAATCGTACGATACTCGAGCTTTTATATGCTACCGGCATGAGAATATCAGAGCTAAGCAACTTAAACTTCGGCAATCTCAACCTTGAAGAAAATGAAATTACCGTTATGGGTAAAGGCTCAAAAGAGAGAATCGTTCTTGTGTCCCAAAGAGCAAAAGATTTTCTGGAAAAATATATAAAAACAGTACGATATATGGTTGCGCAAGAAGGCAGCGCAACTGAAGAAAATGAAGACAGCCCTGTTTTTATAAACAAAACAGGATACAGACTCCAGCCGCAAAGCATAAGGACTGTTTTAAACGACATTGTAAAAAAAATAGAGCTGCCTAAAAAAGTAACACCTCACGTTTTTCGTCACAGCTTTGCAACAAAACTGCTCGAAAACGGAGCTGATTTAAGAGTTGTACAAGAACTTTTAGGGCACGCATCTATTTCTAACACACAGATTTATACACATGTATCGACAGAACGTCTAAAAGCGGTGTATGATAGTACACATCCTCGGGCGTAACGAATACAGCCGAAAATAAAAAATCCAAAACTACTTATAGAGGGAGAAGAATATGTTTGATGTTATCACAATAGGAAGTGCAACAATTGACTCTTTTGTCGAGTCCGATGCTGCTAATGTAGTATCCGTAAGCACAAAAGAGAACAGTATAGATTTTATGTCATATCCTTACGGAGCAAAAGTAGAGGTTGAAAGCTATAAAACAGCTGTCGGCGGAGGCGGGCTTAATGCGGCAGCAAATTTTGCACATCTGGGTGCAAAAACATCTGCTATTTTTAAAATCGGGGATGATTTTCAGGGACGTAATATTCTTGAAAAAGTTGAAGAAGCAGGCGTTGATACATCTCTTGTCGTAAAAAGTAAAACCGACAATTCCGGCTCTTCCGTTATTTTGCTAAGCTTTGAAGGAAACAGAACCGTTCTGGCATACCGAGGTGCAAACGGAAAAATCAAAGAAGAAGATATAAATTTTGACGCTGTAAAAAAAGCTAAATGGCTGTATATTGCACCTCTTAACGGCGAATCCGGAGCTGTTTTGGACAAACTTGCACATTTTGCGGAAGAACACGGTACAAATGTTGCAATAAACCCCGGAAGCTCCAGCCTGAAAAGAGGATTAAAATATTTTGAAAAAATTCTGGCAACAGCGGAAGTCGTTGTTATGAACAAGGAAGAAGCCTCTCTTGTAACAAAGATTCAGGTTCGTCCGGATACAAAAACAGAATGTTTTTCATCAGAGGCAATACATCCGGATGTAAGGGCAATGCTTGACAAACTCAAATCAACCGATGCCAAAGTAGTAATTATCACTGACGGCAAACACGGGGTATACGCATATGATGGTAAAAAATACTACCGCTGCCCTGAGTTCCCCGCTAAAGTAGTAAGCACACTCGGCGCGGGAGACGCTCTGTCTTCCACTTTTACAGCAGCATTAGAATACACAAACTGGGATATTAAAAAATCGCTTATGCTTGCATCTGTAAACGCTGCTTCTGTTGTTTCTCATTTTGGCGCTCAGGAAGGATTTTTGACGTTTGAACAAATGGAAGAAAGATTAAAACAAACTCCTGCATTCAGGGTGGAAGAAGTATAAAAATTAATCTAATCTAGTGTCGCAGTTGCCGCCTCGAGCCTTCGAGCCGTCACTGCTCACCTTTGCCTTCTTTTTCGGCTGAACTGTGGTGAAGCCTGAAAAA
>CASFCQ010000092.1 GCA_949293185.1 uncultured bacterium | reverse complement strand
CCGAGTTCGCGAGCTGGGGTTGAAATTAGTTGTTGTAAAAGCGCAGTATCTGAATTTGAAATGAAACTTCCGGCTGAAAATATAAAAATCCCCAGTAATTATTAACATAATAAATATCATCAATATTTTTATTTTATTAATGTATACAAAAGACCCGGAATTCAAAGTTAATTCCGGGTCTCTTTCTGAATTATTGTTATCAATCAAAAGATTAATATCTGTAGTGAGCAAATGCTTTGTTAGCTTCTGCCATTTTGTGGGTGTCTTCACGTTTTTTACAAGCAGCACCCTGACCGTTAGAAGCGTCTATTAACTCGGCAGTCAATTTTTCTTTCATTGATTTGCCGTGTCTTTTCTTAGCTGCATCAATCATCCATATAGCAGCAAGACCTTTGCCTCTGTCAGCCTTTACTTCTACAGGTACCTGGTATGTAGAACCGCCGATTCTTCTAGCTTTAACTTCCAAAAGCGGAGTTGTGTTAGTAAAAGCTTTGTTGAAGATTTCGATAGGATCTTCTTTTGTTCTTTCTTTAATAGCTTCCATTGTTTCGTAGAAAATTCTTTCGGCAATGGATTTTTTACCGCGTCTCATCAATCTGTTGATGAATTTAGCGATATCGACACTGTTGTAAATTGCATCAGGTGCCGGAATGCGTTTTGGTGGTTTATTTCTTCTTGACATCTTTATAATTCCTTTTTCTTATTGTTACTGTCTTTGATTACGTCCGTTCGGCAAAAGCGTGGTTTTGCCTCACATGGGGCATTCCTTTCAGTCAGCCCCGAACGAATCCGTTACTTTTTAGCTTTAGCTTTTTTAGCACCGTATTTAGATCTGCTTTGTGCTCTGTTAGCAACACCTGCTGTATCCAATGTGCCTCTTACGATGTGATATCTAACACCCGGAAGGTCTTTAACCCTGCCGCCTCTGATAAGAACAACACTGTGTTCCTGAAGGTTGTGTCCGATACCCGGAATATAAGATGTAACTTCAAAACCGTTAGTCAATCTAACCCTTGCAACTTTTCTCAAAGCTGAGTTAGGTTTTTTCGGTGTAGTTGTATAAACTCTTGTGCAAACGCCGCGTCTTTGAGGGCAGTTTGTAAGAGCCGGTGATTTAGTTTTATCAACTAATTTTTTACGTTCTTTTCTTACCAATTGTGCAATTGTTGGCATGATTTCTCCTTGTATATAAATTTTTATTATTGTTAATTCAGGTCAGGCAACACACCTTAGCCCTAGTTTTTACGGAGTTTGCAACGACGCTCCGTGCGTCATACCCTTACCAGAAATCAGAATTCAGCACAAATCTGTACTCCCGACAGGGATACAACTATATCAAAACCCAAACAAAACCCGATGTCAACGCTAACATCGGGTTTTTATTAAGGTTTTTAAACTGTTTTACTTGTTATGCTGTTTAAAAAAAGGTTCAACCAGCGTTTTATCAAAAAAACTAATAAATCTTTTTACCAGTGAATTTGGCTTATTAGATTTATCATCTACTTTATTAGAAGAAACTACTTGATCTCTAAATATAATAATTGCATCAGGATCTTTTTTGTTATTTTTAGGAATTGAAACAGAGTCCAAATTTTTTTCTACAGGTTTTTCCAATTCTGTTACTAATCTATCAAATTCATCAGGCTTAGATTTTTCTTTTAGAACTTTATTAAAATCTTTGGCTGCAATCTTTGTTTGACCATTTAAAATATGCATTGCTTCTTTAACAACACTTCTACGTCCTTTAAAAGCTATATCACTTCTGTTTTGTGCAGCAGTATAGCCTTGAATTTTTGCCATAATTAATTCCTTATTTTTTAATACCGATTAAATAAAATAGCTAAAAATTAAAAATTGCCAACACTTTACAAATTTTTACATAAATAAACCCGAAAAGTTGTTTTACTTTTCGGGTTTGTTTAAATTATCTATTAATTAAAACTGGCTTGCAATTTCAAAAGGAGTTTCTGAAACGTGAGACGCTGCATCAATTTTGCCTCTTTTTAATTCAGAAAATGATGCTTTTGTTGAGTGAAAAGCCTTTTTAAGAAATTCATAAGCAACTTTCGGGTCGCATTTGTCGCCGCATGTGAACAAGTCAACTGCAGCATACCCGAGTTCTGGCCACGTATGAATTGCCAGATGGCTTTCAGAAATAATTACAACACCGCTCACTCCGTGCGGACTAAACATATGAAAACATTTTTGAACGATTGTTGCGCCGCATTCAAGAGCCGCATCAATCATAAGACTTTCGACCTTCTGCGCATTATTTAAAATATTGGGGTCGCATTCAAAAAATTCAGCCAAAACGTGCTGTCCAAGATACTTCGCTTTTGTATCAACGTGATAAACGTTAGAAGCTGTCATAGATTTAGTCAATTCATTTATCTCCTTTTCTAACACTTACAGTGTACTTTTTACAATAAATATCATAATACTACAAAAATACTAAAATTTTTATTTTTGCCAA
>CASFCQ010000091.1 GCA_949293185.1 uncultured bacterium | reverse complement strand
AAAATTCAGAAACGAAAATTTCCGTCCACTCAAAAAATGATAAAATCGGTACGGTAAATTTTCATTCCTTCATTTAAAAATCTCTAATCGTATTCCATCAGGGCTTCGCCCCGAACCCCATACGGCTTACTATGTAAGCCGTGTATATTAAAAGTTAAATTGTAACAATTTTTGTCACCGAATTAAGTAACATATATAAGGATAACAACTCGTTTTATTACTTTCCCCGTCATCCTGAGCGTGAGCGAAGGATCTACATTGGATTCACATATAGATTTTTGCTTGAGATGTAGGCGAGGTACGAGCCGTACATATCAGGATGCTCGCAGAGTACGGCTAAAGCCTCAGAATGACTGTTTTTAATCTTTTTTTAGAACATTTTACAGGTACGCTATAATATACCCTCAATCTCCCCGTGGGAATCCGACCCGCCGGTCATGATAACATTATACTTCTGCGCAATTTTTCGGACGGTTTCCGCAGTATGGAATTTGATTATCCCTCTGTGTCTTCTGTAAGGGTAGTATGATTCTACCCCGTCCAAACCTAAATCAATTAATGACTTTATAAAATGGTCTAAATTAATTGCCCAGTAACATGCCGGATGCGCTAAAACAGCAGCCCCGCCTGCAGAGTGTATGGCTTTTATTACATCTTTGGGGTGTCTGTGGTTAAACAGCCGTACAATATCAGCTTCTGTTTCTTTTTTGGTTTTGGCACAGAGCTTTAAAAGCTCTTCGTTATTTATATCCACCCCATAGCCAAGCAAATGCACAAGCACACCTTTGTACCAGCAGTCGAATTCTATAGCGGTTATAACCATCCCGCTTTCGAGTATGTTTGTTTTTTTGTACGCTTCAACGGTGTTATGGTCGGCTATTGCAATAAGCCTGTAGCCTTTGTCCTGTGCGTCTTTTAAAAGTTCTTCGGGGGTTAATTTTCCGTCGGAAAAATTTGAGTGCATGTGCAAATCAACCTGCCCTCTAAAATCTTCCTGCGTCAATCCTCTCAAAATCTCTGTTATATTTCTTTGCTCGTCCATACATTACATGTTAATATAAACATAAATTAAAAGAGGACTATTGTAAGTATTATGGCAAAAACTAAAAAAGAATCAGCTTTTGCAAGTGTGATGAAAATATTTTTTAACGGAGTAAAACTATACTTTCTAAACTTTGAAAAGTTTTTTAAGTACATGGCTTTTCCGATATTCGGACAGATTATCGGTATAGCTTTGATATTCTTTGCTTCTTATATTTTTACACTGCATGTGTCTGCATTAACCAACAAAAACCCTATTTTTGACAATATTCCTCTTGTGTTTTTAATGCTGCTGGTTTTGACATTGCCGGGATTTTTTATCTTTTGTAAAGCTTTTTGGGATTATCTGGTGGCAATGGCGGCGCTTAACTCTATGGCAAGTTCGCTTCTTGAAGGCGGAAACATAGATGACACCGGTGTGCATACGGAACTCATAAAAAGACGTACAGGTTCTTATATCTGGTTTTTAATTTTAATTTCGATAATCTATTTGATATTGTCTGTTCCCGTGCTGTGGGGGCTTTTGGTTATAGTGTTTGTATATTTGTCTTTAAGCTTTCAGGTATTTGCCCTTGAAGAAGATAAAAGCGCATTTGAAGCTATAAAGTCTGCTATCGGGTATGTAAAATTTAATTTTTGGAAAACAGCAATGCTTCTGGCTGTACTCGGAATTATGACCTACTGGCTTGTTCCGGGGTTAATAAGCTGGGGTTTTGATATAGGCGATTTAGGAGGATTTTTCTCATATCCTGTTGAACAGTACATCAGGCTTTTGCCGTTAGACGGTATTAATTCTATATTCTCTCAAAATAATATACCGTTTGCTCTCAAAAGTTATTCGATTGCAAAGCACATAGTACTTATTGTTGTCAGCTTTGCAGTTACAGGGTTTACGCTTCCTTTGAGGAGTTTGTGCTGTACTGCTTTGTATAAAGACATAAACAAAAGAAACTATGCGGGCAAAATTGCTGCCGAAAAGCTGGCACAAAGAGCGGGAAAACCTTCAAAACGCAGAATCAAAGATGAGGATGACGAAGAGTAATGTTTGTCTGCAAAAACTGTAAGTCCGTAGATAAATTTGAACTTATGTTCGCCCCTAACTATCAGGGAGCAAAGAACTATAAACAGGAATATAACCAAAACGGTGATATAGTAATAACTGTCGACGGTTATACATTTGTGCCTGATTTAAATTTTATGAACAGACATGCTGTGTGCAGATATTGCGGGCAGATTTATATATGGGATTACAGTGTAAAAGCATGAAAATTAATGCGGGATTATTATTTTTTAATCCCGCATATATTGCAATTGTGATGTTATGAAAATTTTTCATATAGTCAACTGCCCAGATATAATAACTATACGAGTTTTACATATTAAGATTATATATGTTGCGTAATGCGATGACAAAAATTCTAACATTTAAATCTTCTAATATACACGGCTTACTGTGTAAGCTGTATGGGGTTCGGGGCGAAGCCCTGACGGAATACGATTAGAGATTTTTAAATGAAGGAATGAAAATTTACCGTACCGATATTGTCATTTTATGAGTGGACGGAAATTTTCGTTTCTGAATTTTAAA
>CASFCQ010000090.1 GCA_949293185.1 uncultured bacterium | reverse complement strand
TTCAAGCCGTTCGCTTCGTTTTGCTTTATACAAAACTTACGCTCACTTTTTCGGCGTTATTTCGAGTTTCGGACTCCGTCCTCACTCTACGCAAAATCCACTTACACTGCTTACGCAGTTATGTTAAAAAAATTATTTCTGTCATCGAATTACGTAACATATGTTTAAACAACTATGTTATCTGACTTTATGCATAAAAAAGAAAAGCCGGCTTTTTGTTATAAGCCGGCTTTCTCTGAATAATCAGAGTTAGTGTTGCTATGTTATAGGTTTAGGTTGAGGTTTTAATTTTTGGGAATCGATATTTGTTCTGTTTTTTCAAAGGAATACAACTGTCTCGGGGTTTGGGAATAATCAATAATGCTGGTGTTAGTTGTAACCTGATTTCCGTTTCTTGTAAATACATTTATAAGCTGCTGCTCTACTGTGCTTTTAGCATTTTTTGTTGGTACAGACATTCTGCTGACAATATTTTTTGTGACATTGCCGTCTTTGTCGTAAAAAACCGTGTAGCGTTCATGTTTGTTATAATCATGAATAATTTCTGCGTGTTTTTTTCCTTCTTTGTCAAAATGTGTTTTTACTGATTTTACAAGCTGATGCGTTGTTGTTCCGTCAGGATTGCTGACTTTGTTTTTTGTAAGTTGTGTTGTTAATTTTCCGCCGTCTTTTGTTGCTTTTTCAAAATTTTCTATAACTGGCTTTAGCGCATTTGCGTTTTTGTAACGGATAATTCCGTAGGTAATTGCTCCCAGAGTTGCCAGTGTTAAGAGAGCTTTTGTTCTTTTGGAAGATTTTGTTTGCTCTGCATTCGTTTCTGCAACAGGTTGGGTATTAATTGCAGAAGCTGCATTAGCAGGTTGTTGTACATTTTTTAAATTTTGAGATGCAAAAACTACAGGTGCACCTGCAGCAGTGCTGACACCGTAAACTGCCATAATAACTACCTTTCCGTCTTTCACACGTTGCTCTTATACTATAATAAAAACTTTTTAAATTAAGAAATTGCGCGAAAAATGGCATGGTCTCAATGCCTTATGTGACAGTGTTTTGGCGCTTTTGTAAGAAAAACAGGGCATGCCATTTTTTTTGAAAGTTAAAAATTGGCATGGTCTCAAACTTAAATATAATACGGAAATTCAGAGTTTTGTAAGTGTTGTAAAAGCATGTGAAAATAAAAAAAATTTTTTATATAAAAAAACAGAGCCCCTGACAATGAGTTAGGGACTCTGTTTTGAAACTTTTTAGACTACTTTGCTTTAGCAACAGCTTCTTTGAATTTTTTACCAGCTGAGAAAGCAGGAACTGTTTTAGCAGCGATTTTGATAGTAGCGCCTGTTTGAGGGTTACGACCAGAGCGAGCTGCTCTTTTTCTTGGTTCAAAAGTACCGAAACCAACCAAAGTAACTTTTTGACCTTTAGATACAGTTTTAGTAACAGTTTCTAAAGTAGCTGCGATAACGTCAGCAGCAGCTTTTTGAGAAACTTTTGCTTTTTTTGCAACTTCTTTTACTAATTCTTCTTTGTTCATAAGAACCTCCTTTTTGTTAACATAGATTATTATATCTATTTTCCTTAATTTAGCAAGCATTTTTATGTAAAAATAATCACATTTTACTTTTATAATTAGTTTTACAAGTATAGTAAAATTAAAAATGCACTAATAGCGGGGCTTTCGAAGCCTGCTTTTATAAAGACCATGCCGGATCTAATTTTCCGAATTTTACGTTATTGTAATAATAAGTTAAGATTTGATAAGCACTGTAACCGTTTTGTGCAAGTTTGTTCGCACCATGCTGGCTCATGCCGAGTCCATGCCCGTTCTTTTTAATGCCTTCATCAAAGGAGGGAACTGATTTTAAAAAAGGTAAATCCTTGTTCCATACAGCACCGGAGTTGACCGTATGTCCTCCTGCGGAAGCTGAATAATAAGCTGGGATAACTTTTTGATTGTATGTGATAACAATACCTTTGGTTTCAATAACAGCGCTGTTTGTTGTAGCAGTTTCGGAAGATGCTCCGCCGTATGCCTGATCTTCTGGTGTATCTTTAAGATCATAGCCGTGAGAGGCTCTTTTTCCTTTGTTAGCAATTGCATAACTGCGGGCTGCTATAGCCTGAGCTTTTAGAGCTTCATAACTCCATTTTGACGGCATTTCAGACGGTACAACGCCCAAAAGATAGTCTTCTAAAGGCAGATTGTTTATAACAACAAGCTTGCCGCCTCTGTTTTCTATTATAAATTCTCCCCTGTACCATCTTCTTTTGGTTGAAATAAATCCCTTGTCATTTGGTTTTATAACAATTCTGTTGATATTTAAATTGAACCACTGATTTTGCAATTCAATTGAAATTGTGTTTCCGCTTGCTTTGAAGGGATAAGCTTTCATTGCGGAAAGTTTGTAGAAAGCTTTGTTATGCAAAGGGCTGATTAGTTGGGCGTCTTTGCTTGTTCCCACACTCACTTGCGCAACCCCGTCCACAAGCCCTATTTTCATAGCTTCTGCTCTGGCTGGGGTTAAGACCGGTATGGCTATTATTGTAAATATAATTAATAAAAGTTTGTTAATTCCCATTTTGTAACGTTTCTGCTTTTTCAAGAAATGCGATTATTTCTATGGCGATTTGTTTGCGGGTGTCTTCATCAGCTTCTTTTAAGTAGCCGAAGGCTTCGGAAAGTTCTTCGTTGATATCATACCATCTGTGCAGTACATAATTAAATGCTCCGAAAAGATTGCTCTGTAAAACTACTCCGTAATCCTGAGCTTTTTCTTTTATCAGTTTTGCACATTCAAGCTGAGTATCTTGTTTTGAATTTTGTATAAGGCTGACTGCCAGACTGATTGTCGGTTCCTGGTCGTACCAGCGTTTGTTGTTCATGTTATGTCTCCCACTAAGATTATTATATCATTAATTTTTTTTGTGATTAAATTTGTTAAATTTTATATGAATGAGAGTGGGTTATGCAGCTTGTAACAGGTTGATAATATTTATTATGTAGTTTTTATTTTTGTTTCAGCTGTGTTTGAAATTTTGTTAAAGCTTAAAACAAAAAACAATACGGCTTACTTTGTAAGCCGTAGGGGGTTCGGGGCGAAGCCCTGACGGAATACGATTAGAGATTTTTAAATGAAGGAATGAAAATTTACCGGACCGATT
>CASFCQ010000089.1 GCA_949293185.1 uncultured bacterium | reverse complement strand
AACAAACCTCGCTTGTTGCTGTTTGTGAAACTTTCTGTAATTCACTCCACAAAGGTCGGATTTTTTGTGAATATGCCGTTATTTGTATAGCCGCTTACACTGCTTACGCAGTTTCTTTTGTTAAGTAAGAATTATTTCTGTCACCGAATTATGGAACATATACAATTCTGAGGGAATGACGTTTTTTATCACCAAATTACATAACATATCCAAGCCTATAAAAAAGTGTTGGTTAGTTTATTGCTGTTATAGTATAATTTCCTTATGGAAATGCTGTCATTTAAAAACATATCGGTTGTGTACAACGAGGATGTAAAAGAGTCGCTGGCTGTTGCACAGCACACAAAAAAGGTGCTGGCATCCAGGGGGCTTGATTCAAAAATCAACCCGTCTTCAAATTACGATGCAGATGCGTCGCTGGTTATAACAATAGGCGGAGACGGCACGCTGCTTAAAGCCTCGAGATTCTACGCACCAAAAGGCGTGCCGATACTGGGAATTAACCTCGGCAGGCTGGGCTTTCTTGCTCAGGCTAACACTGATGAGATAGAAGCTTCTGTCAATAAGCTTATGAATAACGAATACAGAATCGAAAGCAGGATGATGCTTTCGGCATTTTCCGACAGGGTTCTTGCTCTGAACGATATTGTTATAAAGGGCGATACTTTTTCGCGTACATCAAAACTTTTTCTTTATATAAACGGAAAAGTAGTCTGCGACTACCTAGCTGACGGCATAATCATTTCTACTCCGACCGGTTCAACGGCTTATACACTGTCTGCCGGAGGTCCTGTGCTTGTGCCGGGGCTTAATGCAATGGTTATTGTTCCGATTTGTGCACATACACTGACAGCACGTCCGCTTGTAATACCGGCTGACGAAGAAATAAAAATAACAAGCTGCAAAACCTGTAACAGGCTAAAACTGTCTGCTGACGGACAGGATACGATTGATATATCAGCTGATGACCGTGTTGTTATCAAAAAAAGCAGCACAGAGGCAAAACTTGTTATTCTTGAAAAAGAAAATAACGGATTTTACGCCGTATTGAGAGAAAAACTGCAATGGGGAGTTGCACCGGAACGTTAATATGATTAAGACTTTACACATAAAAGACTTTATAATTATTGATGAGCTTGAACTTGAGTTCGGCAGCGGGTTTAACGTTATAACCGGTGAAACCGGCGCCGGCAAAAGTATTATGATTAACGCAATAGACCTTGCATTCGGCGCACGTGCAAGCAAGGAGCTTATTAAAACAGGCAAAACAAGAGCCTCTATTGAACTCACTCTTGCTCTTAAAGAACCGTTACCCAAAAATCTTATTGACGAATACGGAATAGAAGATTTCGGCAATGAACTCGTTTTGACCAGAGAAATTACGGAATCAGGCTCACGCTCAAGAGTCAACGGCGCTCTTGTCACACAGGAGCTTATAAAAACACTCCGGGAAATGCTGATTGACATACACAGCCAGCATATGACATACACCTACATTCAGCCAAAACACCATATAAAACTTCTGGACAGTTACGGAGATGACGCGCACAAGCAGGCTCTTTCTCAATACAAAGAGTTGTATACACAATACACACAGGTTATAAAAAAGCTTGAGGAGCTGAAAAACAAATCCCAGATGGATGAACAGCAGGTTGAGTTTTTAAAATTCCAGATTGACGAAATAGAATCCGCGCAGATAGAAGACCTTGAAGAAGATAAAAAGTTAGAAGAAGAGCTAAATGTCCTCGCTAACGCTGAAAAGCTCAAGGAACAGACATATTCAAGCTACTGGGCGCTTTACGGTGAAGACGGCTGCATACTGGATGCTCTCGGCAAAGTAAAGACCAATATATCCAAGGCAGCAGAAAACGACCAGAGCCTTTGCGATTATGAAAGCGAGATTATAAATGTTCAGGAAACTTTAAGAGAACTCTCCTCGAACCTTCGCAGTTACGCCGAGGCAATGGAACTGGATGAACAGCGGATGGATGAGGTTGCGCAGCGGATTGAAGTTCTTGAAAAAATCAAAAGAAAATACGGCTCAACTCTTGAACAGGTAATGGAAACTTACGAAAAATTCACAAAAGAGTACAACTCTATTGAGTTTTCGCAAGACGAAATTGAAAACCTTGAACGGGAAAAGCTGGAGCTGCTTTCTAAAATGAAGTCCGCAACGGAATTTTTAACAAACTCTAGAAAAAAACTGGCTCAGCATCTCGGACAGGTTATGACAACCCAGCTTGAAAAACTCGACATGCCTAAAGTCAAATTCGAAATCAGCATAACACCTTGCGACTACTGCGCTGACGGCTGCGACAGCGTGGAATTTTTGATTTCCACAAACATATCGGAATCACCGAAACCGCTCGCTAAAATAGCTTCCGGCGGTGAAATTTCGCGTGTCATGCTTGCGATAAAAACAATTTTTGCAAAAGCCGATAATATAAACACAATTATTTTTGACGAAATTGACACGGGCATATCCGGCAACGCATGTCAGGCTGTAGCACAGACAATTGCGGAACTTGCAAAATCTCATCAGATTATCTCAATCACTCACCAGCCTATAATAGCGGCAAAATCCGACAGACATTTTTATGTCGCCAAAACACAGGATGGACAAACTGCGGTAAAGGTGTATACTTTAAATGAAGAGAATAAAGTTAAAGCCATAGCAATGCTTGCTGCCGGCGAAATAACTGATGACTCAATAAAATTTGCAAAACAATTAATAAACGGTTAAAATAAAAATAATTATACTGCGTCACAACATGGGGTCTTTAAAAATGAAATCCGAACACTTGATTATTCTTTACGTCATTGCGGCTATGATGTACGGTTTTATGCAAATTTTCCATATTCATTTAAGAGTACTGGACAGCTTTTTTATCATGCTATGCGGATTGTGTGTGATAGTGTCGCTTGCATCTATTGTAAAAATCCTTGCAGATAACGAATAATTTTTTCATATATTTATCTGACCATGATGTAATAACTATAAGGGGCTTACATCTGCAATTCTGAACGCAATGAAGAATATATTTGATTTTCTGCGATTCATTGTCATTCTTGTATATGTTATGTAATTCGGGAACAGAAATAATGCTTTCTTAACAAAAAAATAAATAGAAAATCAAAACTGCGTAAGCAGTAAAAGCGGCTATTCAAATAACGGCATATTCACAAAAAATCCGACCTTTGTGGAGTGAATTACAGAAAGTTTCACAAACAGCAACAAGCGAGGTTTGTTTGAGGGCTATGTAA
>CASFCQ010000088.1 GCA_949293185.1 uncultured bacterium | reverse complement strand
TGTACGGCTCGTACCTCGCCTACATCTCAAGCAAGAAAAGAAAACTGGCGCTATCAAAAGAGATTTTAAAATTCAGAAACGAAAATTTCCGTCCACTCATAAAATGATATTATCGGTCCGGTAAATTTTCATTCCTTCATTTAAAAATCTCTAATCGTATTCCATCAGGGCTTCGCCCCGAACCCCATACGGCTTACAAAGTAAGCCGTATTTTTTTTGTTTTAATTTTAAGCTTCAACAAAATTTAAAACACCACTTAAACAAATAAAAAACACATAATAAACATTATCACTACATACAATTAGTGAAGTTTACAGCTCAATACATATGCGTAACCAATTTATGTTATAATTTTTTCAATATTAAGGATAGAATTTTATTTTATATTTAAACAACGGAGAAGGTCTATGAAAAACTTGAAAAAAATAATGCTATTTTCTGTTATTGCTTTAACAACAGTATTTGCCGTGCAAAATATGTCTTTTGCCGCGCCTGAACAAGCAAATACCACTAAAAAATATGCTGTAGTGGATGTAAAAAAAGTAGTTAACAGCTCAAAAAGCGTTAAAGCTTTAAAAGCTCAGCGTCAGGAACAAAAAGATGCAATTGCTCAATTTATCAAAGACGGCAATGCTCAAATAAAAGCAGAAAAAGATAAAAAGAAACAGGCTGAATTAAGAAAAAAATTAAATAATGATTTAAATTACATGACCCAAACTTATGACAAAAAATATAAAGACGGATTGCTTGTTGTAAACAAAGAAATTTTAACTGAAATTGCCGAGATAGGAAAAACAAAACAGTATGATTTAATACTCACAACAGATGCTGTCTTATACGGCGGAGACAATATAACTAAAGACGTCATTAAAGAGGTAAAGTAATCAATTATGTCGCAAGAGGTTAATAAATATATACAGGAAGTTGCACTGCCGTTAAAAGCAATATTTAATGACATGTTAAAGTATGCACCTTCAAAAATTTTCGGGCTTTTGGGTAATATTGTGGTTGTGCCGGTGTATACAAATTTGCTCTTGCCTTCACAGTACGGGGTCTATGTAATATCGCTGGCTGTTTTAAGCTTTTTGTGTATACTGTTTTCGGACTGGATAGGACTTTCCGGCTTAAGGTTCTTCAGACAAAACCAGCTTGAAGGAGTTGTTCCTAAATACGTGTCAACTCTTGCGATGATTTTGTGCTCGAATCTTTGTGTAATGTTTGTTTTAGCTTTGATTTTCAGGCAAAAATTTTACGAATATTTTAATATTTCACCTAAGATATTTCTTTTTGTGCTGGTATTGATTATACCTGTTGCAATGAGGGCGCTGTTGTTCCAGATTTTGAGAGCACAGATAAAACCCGGTGCGTTCACTGTTACAACAATTATTAACCAGATACTGACCATAGTTATTGCGGTGTTGTTTTTAAAATTTACAACACTCGGAGCTGTTTCAATCCTTGCTGCAATGGCTATATCTATTACTTTTATAGATGTTTTACTTGTTTTTCAAACAGATATACTCTGGCTTTTGAAGTTTGTAAAACCTGATTTTAATATGATAAAAACTCTGTTTGCCTACGGTGTTCCTATTGCGGTTGCTTCTTTGAGCCTGTGGATAATAAATCAGAGCAACAAATTTATTACAAGCCACTTTAACGGTCTTGTAGATGCAGGGTTTGTCGGTGTTGCTTATAACCTGACATTTCCCATACTTATGACGCTTTTTGCAATAATTACAATTGCCGCATATCCCCGTTTGATTAATCTTTATGAATCAAAAACAGATGTAAGACCTTTGATATCAAGGCTTACCGGATATTATATGCTGATTTCGCTTCCCATTGTAGCAGTTATGTCGTTGTACGCAAAGGATATTGTAGTGCTTTTTGCAAATGCAAAATACGCAGATGCCTTTGTCCTTTTGCCGTATCTTGCTTTTAGCGCTTTCTTTTTGAGCCTGACTGATTACACAACATACCAGTATCACCTGTCGGGAAAAACATACGTGTTGACTACATTAAAGGTTGTGTCCGCTGTTATAGGTCTTGTGCTCAATATTATATTTATTCAAAAAATCGGACTTGTCGGGGTCGGGATTGCGACTTTGATTTCCAACATTTTGTATTTTATTTTGACAGTAGTGGTTGTTATCCCAGGGCTGAACTGGCAGATTCCGTATAAAAGAATATTCCATCTTTTATTGTGCTTTTTGCCATCTGCTGCAGTGTGGTATTACTTGAGGCTAAGCCCTATTACTCCTGTTGTTCAGATGTATATTCTGCTTTCTTTTTATTATTTGTTATTCTATTTTACAAAAGGAATATTTAAAGATGAACTCGGTTAAGAAAATATTTTTGATTCTTTTTATTTTACTGACATTTACATTACCCTCACTTGCCCGGGATAATGACGGGAGTACAAAAGTTTTGCAGGGAAGTGTTGTGTATAATGAAGAATCCGCCCGCAAGCTCGCTTTTGAAGGACTGGATTTAAAGCTGGATAAAAAGATGCTCAAGGATTATCTTGAGGATGAAAACAATGAACAAAACCGTCAAGCAGTTAAAGAAGGCAGACAGATAGAAGGGCGCTATCTTATGTCTTTTAGTATCCGCGGGTTTGTTAAAGGGTATGTTGTTGTTTATGACGACAAACCGGAATATGCGTTTTATTACACAACAAGCGGATATCTGGCTGCGGTAGATGTTAATAAATCCTTTGGCGGCGAGTTTCCGTATCGTGTCGGCAAGTATAATCCCGTGACAGGAAATCTCGTTTCTATAGGCGTGTATATATCTGATGACGAACAGTATGCTTATACCAAAAACGGAAAATTGAAAGCCCACTGGGTTGGTGATACCGGCTATAATGCAAAAGGCAAAGTCATTGGAAAAAGAGAAGTTGTCACTGAAATTCCTGAAAATTAATATTTAATATAATCAACTGCATTCGATAACTTATTGAACATGTACATAAAACAGGTTCAACATTAGTGTTCTTTTCTCTTTCTTGCTTGAGATGTAGGCGAGCTACGAGCCGTACATATCAGGATGCGCGTAGAGTACGGTCATATTCATCCCACAGAATGACGGAAAATCGATAGAATAGTGTGTATCCTGAGGGTGTAACCCGAAGGATCTTTTTATCTAAATGTCAAGTTTAGAACGTAGTCCTTGCAAAAAAGAGAAAGAAATGAACAAATAAAAAAACTAAACCTATTAATTTATGTTTTCTAAACAATTGCTTTCTATTAACAAATATTTTTTCTTTATGTTCATTTCTTTTCTTTTGTATTGCGCGGGCAAAAGAAAAGAAACGAACCAAAGAAAAGAAAACTGGCGCTATCAAAAGAGATTT
>CASFCQ010000087.1 GCA_949293185.1 uncultured bacterium | reverse complement strand
TCCGTCCACTCAAAAAATGATAAAATCGGTACGGTAAATTTTCTTTCCTTCATTTAAAAATCTCTAATCGTATTCCATCAGGGCTTCGCCCCGAACCCCATACGGCTTACTATGTAAGCCGTGTATTTTAGAAGATTGAAATGTTAAAATTTTTGTCACAGATTTATGCAACATATACGGTGGTGACTAATACCAATATTCATTGACAATGTGTTATAAAATTTATAGAATATTGATATGATTAGAGTGTTTATTACAGCGTTGTTCCTGATATTTTGTTTGGGTGTTTATATTCCTGTACAAGCCGCAGAAAGACCTGTTACTGAGCTTGGTAATACAGCTGTCGTGTCAGGAGGACTGTATTTTAAAATTTGTGATATATCTTCAAACAAAAATAATATTGATATAACAGTGCAGGCTAAAAATAAATCTATGCTTAGTCAGGCTGTGTATATAGAATTGATTGATGCAAACGGTAAAATATACAGCGCGGATGATAAGGATTCAATAAATTTTTTCAAGCCTTTAAAATTCAACAAACCGATTACACAAAAAATATCTTTTACTGTTGCTGATACTAACAAAAAATACTGGCTTGCCGTATATAACAAGGATATTTTCAAAAAGAACAAAAAACAAATAATAACCAAAATACCGCTTAACGAGGTAAAAAAAGAACTAAATATAAAGTAAAAAGAAGGGCAATTGATTTTTTTTTGAAATCATAAGATAATTTAACTATGAAAAAACAATTAACTTTAGCAGTATCTTTAATGTTGGCGCTTACTCCGGTATGTTTTGATTTGAGCGCTGAAGCAAAGATGTCTACGGAATCTTACAAACTTTTTCAGGAATCAAATGTTCTTGAAAAAGACTGCAACTATTCTATGGCAATAGAAAAAGTTAAAAGCGCTATTGAACTTTCACCTGATGAGGCTATTTTGTATATAAAACTCGGCGGCTTGTATACAGAAATGGGAGATTGGGAAAATGCATTGATTGCTTATAAAAAGGCTATCAAGCTTAAGCCGAATGATGCTGTAGTATACATAAGTATCGGTAATATATTGCAGCAGCAGCATGATTATGATAACGCATTTGCCGCTTACAATCAGGCTTTGACTATTTTTCCGGATTACAAATATAATTACCTTAACCTTGCCAGCGTAAAATCATTGCAGGGTGATGATCAGGAAGCAATAAAATATTATAAAACTTTTTTGGGATATTATCCTGACGACGCGGAAGCCAGAGCAAACCTCGCTTCCATCTATTTAAAGATAGACAAATATCAAGATGCGGCTGACGAGTATGCCACTTTATATACAAAAAATCCGACAACATTTAAAGAATATGCAAATTACGGACTTGCGCTGCTGCGTTCCGGCGATTATACAAACGCGGTCGAGATGCTAAAGAAAGCTGTAAGAAATGATTCTACAGATTATGCATCACATGCAAATATGGCGCTGGCTTATGTAAGGCTTGCTAAAGACGAGCTTGCGTTGATTGAATTTCGCAACGCTTTTACAATTAAACCTGATTTAAATGATTTAAAACTTGATTATGCAAACCTCCTCGCCGATATGGATAAAACGCAGGATGCAATAAATATGTACAAAGAGTACATACAATACAAACCCAAAGACATAAATGCATATTATAACCTTGGTATTGTTTATCAAAAAAATGAAAAATATAACGAGGCTATATCTACATTTAAATCCGCTCTTGCAATAGATTCCGCTAATTCCGATGTGAAAAAAGAACTGGCAAGAACCTATCATCTTTGTAAAAATTACCCTGACGCTATCAAATTGTATGATGAATTGCTGGCTGTAGACAAAAACGATTACAATGTATTGTTTAACAAAGCTATAGCCGAACATGCATTAGGCAATTACGATGCGGCTATTTCGATTTATAAGAACCTGTACGCCCAGAGAAATGAACCTAAGGTTAGAGAATACCTCTATAAAGCATACATAGCACAAGGCGACGCTTATAATAAAAACGGTCAGACCAAAAAGGCTATTTCTTTTTACGAGCTGGCTGCTGATTTAAACGCAAACGATGCGGCTGCACTCAGAGCAATGGCTGCCGTGTATGACTCAATGGGCTCAAAAGCAAAGGCTGTTGAACAATACGAAAAAGCTATGGCAATTGCCCCTGATAACGTCGCGTTAATGCTTGATTACGGAAAGCTGCTCGCCAAATATGAAAAAAATCAAGAGGCAATAGCTGTTTATAACAAGATTCTTTCTATTGATTTAAAAAATGCGGAAGCACACGAAGCTCTTGCGGATTTGTATTTGAAGGAAAAAGTTTTTGACAAGGCTGTTTTTGAATATCAAAAAGTATTGGAGCTTGCTTCTAATAATGAAGCTGTTTTGATAAAACTCGGCAACACTTACAAAGCCGGTGATGATACAAATAATGCCCTTTTGCAATACGAAAAAGTCTTAACGTTGAATTCCAAAAATACGGACGCAATGTTTAATGCCGGTCTGTGTTACTCGGAGCTGCAGCAAAAAGATAAAGCAAAAGAAGCCTTTAATAAGGTAATTTCTATCAATCCTAAGTATGCATATGCGTATTATGCTCTTGCAATGGCTTATGAAGAAGAAAAAAATTATTCACAGGCTATTTCAAACTATGAAAAATTTGTCGGGCTTACTGATGATAATCAGATGAAAAATGAAGTAAAAAAGCAGATTGAATACTTAAAAACAAGGGTAAATGAAAAGTAAGACAAGATACAGCTTAGTTTTATTGTGTTTGGTTTGTATATTTTTTTGCAGCGGTTTTGGTTTCAGATGCCGCAAACGTGATGCTTTGCTGCTTTTTAACAGCCAGCCTATAACCAACCAGACAATCAATAACGCAGGACGCCACTTTGCCGCCGGCGAAAGGGTCTATTATATTCTTATTAATAACGAAGGTTTTAAGGACGATTACATCAGAGTACAGATTGTAAAAAAAGAAGAAAAAACGAACCACTGGGGCTATAAAATATACTGGGCAAAGGATTTTCAGATAGATACTTCTTTGGATTATTTTAAATCATATTTTGTAATTGATGAGCCTGGATATTATTTTATGCAGATTTTTTCTTTTGATGATTTTGACTGGCCTATAGTCCGTAATGATTTTTGGATAGGGAAATAGTGCTGAAAGATTTGTATTTGTACATAAAATTTTATTTTGATAAACTATTTTCTTCAAAATACAAAATAGAAGGCAAATGCCTCCAATGCGGAGAATGCTGCCGCAATATCGTATTTATGATTGAAGACGAGTACGTTAAGGATGTAAAGCAGTTTGAGGATTTAAAAAAATTTGATAAAAAATATAACTGCTTTGAAATAGCAGGAAAAAACAACAAGGGGGTTTTGCTGTTCAGGTGCAAATCTCTTGATGAAAATAACAGGTGCAGGGATTACTTTTTTCGTTCTTTATATTGCAGAATGTATCCGATGGTGAATTCTAAAATCCGTCTTGGCGGGTGTGAGACCTTTGACAGCTGCGGCTATAAAATAAAAATAGATAAAAAGTTTGATGAATTTTTAAAATAAAAATCGGCGTCATCCGTGTATATGTTACATAATTCGATGACAGAAATAATTCTTTCTTAACATAAGACTGAATAATAAATAAATTAAAACTGCGTAAGCAGTAAAAGCGGCTATGCCGCAGGAATACGATTAAACACTGTTAGTTTTTAGAGTGAATTTTGACAGACCGTAACGTAGTGAAGTGGATGCAAAATTTATTCTAAAAATTTACA
>CASFCQ010000086.1 GCA_949293185.1 uncultured bacterium | reverse complement strand
TGCCGAAACAGCTATACAAGATTATGATGGATCTTGGTAACCGGTTGATGATGATACTTTTTTATAGAATTGTTTTTTTCCGCGATTTTGATAAAAAAAATTTCCATTATGTGATTTTTTTGCGTACTTTTGAAATTTTTTGGTGTATATATAAAGAAAAAGCCAACCTTTAACATAGCGGTGTCAAAGGTTGACGAATATTATTTTTAATAATTATTCAGGATCGGTATCCATTTCCTCCCAACCGTCATCACCAACAGGGATTTCTAAACATATCCGTTCAAGTAGCCGAGGCAAAAATACTTGTCCCATTCCATGTCGAACAAAACTGCGACGATTTTCGAACTCCTCAGGAATTTTGTAATTTTGAGGAAGACCATTAACTAAGATGACTTCAAGCAATGTTAACGGGCGTGCGTCAGAATAGGTGCCATCTTTACGAGGTCTACCAGGATGAATGGTGCGAAGGCCATTAACGCTCCCATTGCTGCTATCAATCGTGTTTGACGGACGGTCCCAAAATTTACGAGAACCATTACCTGCATAACAACCAAACCCAGATAGTTGATATTTAGGGTCATTATCTTTTGAACGGCAACCAGTCGGCGTATGTTCTAAAGCTTCTTTAATTTCATCTGCTTTGATTGGATCTGAATGTAATGGTTCAAATTCATGATACTTAATACCGCTATCTCCGTCATCTGATGAAGGAAGATGATATATAGCTTCCAAAAGAGGTTTAGCAAATTTTTCAGCACAAGGCCATTTCCACACGCCTTCTTTTGATGCCAGCATAATGCTACGTACGCGTGACTGACTCGTTCCGTAGAAGCAGCCGTCTTCAATCGCAAAATTCAGCGTGTAGCCTAACGGTTCTAGTTCATCTCTCAAATATTGGCCAATCGTTCGGCCTTTGAGTTTAGCTTGCATCATTTTGGCTAATGGATGACCTGTTAAATCCATATCCATTGGAAATGAGAATCCAAAGAACTGCTTGGCATTCTCTGTTACAATGTATTTCGGTCTGGTGGCCTTAACAAACTGAACGAACCAAAAAACTAATGTTAATTCCTCCTGATCCATCCATTTTTTTGCCTTTAGTGACGTAAATGTAACACACGGAATCCCCGCAACGACCATACAACACGAGTTATTACGAAAAGCTTTAACAACCTTTTTGAAAGTTTTTTTGAAGTCTCCCTGAATCATCTCCACAGGATATTTTGAACGCATTTTGTTCATGGCTACATAGTATTTTGCCACATCAGGATCATATTCAGAGGCAACTTTACAGACAAACCCATGCTGTTCAAGGTAGTATTCGCAAGTACCAAAGCAAGCAAACAGTGAACAATAAGAAATAGGGTTTTTCAGTCTGTTTTTTTTCAAAGTAGCAAATGGAATTACTGACTTGATAGTTTCGAACTTGAATTTAGCTTTGGCCCCTGTGGTATCAGCTTCTTCTTTTTCTTCATCAGTCAATTCCGGAGGCTGACTAAGAAATGAAAGCGCATGATTGCGGGACAATGTGTCGTTGTTTGCAACCGCATATTTTAATTCTTTTTCAACCAACTCATCTGTCAAACGGGTCAGCTGTCGAGCCTGAGTGTTGCCAATCCCATAGTCTTCAGTCAAAATTTCCTTTTTGGTACGTAACTCAGTCAATACTTCACCAAAATCCGCAGTATTCCTTTGCTTTTTCTTGTTGTCATTCGCAGCTTCCAAGTCGGTGCGCTTACCCATGCGGGTTACAATTTTACGGATCTCATTGCCTAACTGTACCTCTCCTTTGAGCCAAAGATAACCGTATTCTTGGGCACGTTTTAAGAAATACGTTCTGGTCTCAGGCGGTAGAATTTTTCTCTTTGCTAAAGCTCCGGCTGTTGAAGCGTGCCCCTGACTAACCGTAATAAACTTAGTTAAATCCGTTAAATCTGTAGGTATGGATACTGACTTGCTGTTTCCAGAACACAGCTCCGCCAATTCTTTTTTGGAGATGTGAGTTTTTTTAGCAACTTCGTTAATATCAATATAAACTTGAGGGAGACTGTTTTCTTCATCAATAGCATTTTCAACGACAGCAGGACACCCAAAATTTGCAGGTCCCGGATAATCACCGCCGTTATCATCACCGTTATTATCGTTTTGAGCTTGTTGTTTTCTGAATACATCTGCCCGGTCAAGCATTGTTTCAAGTACACTGCTTTGACCCCGTGTCTCTGTTACTTCACTATATCCAGCCTGAAAATCTGCACCGGATGCGTTTTGTAAAATTTCACCGTTTTGGTTGGCTACGGTTTTTAATTTTTCTTTTGCCATATCTTTTTATCCTTTCCTTATGGCGTTATACCTTCCCAGCTATTTTAGCCTTCGCTTGATATCTCAGCTTTTTTGCTGATAAGAAAAGAATAAAAGGAAAAAGAAATTTATGTAAAAACACTCAAAATGACGGTTTTTGTTTGTAACTATTTGTTTTTGCGATTTTTATAGCGACTTATTCTCTTAATCTCAGGAAGTTCAGCTAAGTATTCCAAATCAGGTATATAATATTGAGGAGCCTGAGGGGAATATTCAATATGGCTACAACTTCTCCAGTTTTTCATCAATTCGCTTGTTTCGCCAATATGTGAGTAAAACGCCTTTTGACGTATGTTTAATATGGCTAAGGCTGTTTTACGATTACACCAATTAATGTATCCTTTTTTTTCGTAATTAACGTCAGAATGAGGTTTTAAAATTTTATAATAATATTGTTTTAGGCACTCATTGGTGGCACTTATACTATAATATGATTGAAGTACCGTTTTATGTGGATAACTTTTTTTGTATTTTTCTAATAAATTAATACCAGATGTTTCAGAAATATTGAAAATTTCAGCCAAGTTACGTATGGTTAAAGTATATTCAGGATCATCATATCTAAGGGCTAAATCAGTTTTAACAGCAATTTCCATGGGACGATTTCCTGTAACCTCATGAACTATATCATAATTTTTAGGTTCTTTTGCAGGATTTTGAGTTCTTACTAAATTTATAAACGTATTACTTCGATAATCATATTGTGTTGATCTTGTTTGAGTATACAAAAAGTTGCAATAATGGACTAAAGCCGTTTTTTCTAACTTAGCGCTTTGGTAAGGGTATATAATATGTAATGCAGCGTCATATACGGACGAAATCTTTATATGATTTTCAACAATAATTTTTTCTATTTTACTTAAAAAGTTTTGGATTTCTTCAGAGAAAGGATGTATTGACTGTCTATCTCTTTTATAACAAAACGAATTAAACAGTTGAACATAATCACGAAGATTTTCAAAACTAACCGAATCAATCTGAAAATCACCTTCATAACAATAAAAATATAATTTTACAGTCTGGTTATTATTTAAGTGTCTTGATGTATTTATAGCTTCGAAAATTCGCGAAAAATAATCCAACGCATGCCATATTGTTACTCTATCTATATAATATTCTTTATTAGATAATTCATAGGATTTGATAAGCAACGGCATTAAATTTTCAGCTAAAAAGCCCAAATAGTTATTGTTAAAATGAAAATTTTCTTGAACAAAATCTAATTTTATCTTATATTATCGAGATTTAAGAAAACGTAAAGCCCAAAATATATAAGAATAACCTTTGACTTAGCTATATCATAGGTTGTAAAAACATAACCTACTAAAAAAGGCTGGAGTCATTTTCTATCTCACGCGTTATAAGGGCTAGTTAAAAAATGGCTTTTTTTGAAGAGATGTTGTTTAAGCAGAAAAAAATTCAAGAGCCAAAATAAATCGTCGGTAACGTCAAAAACTTTTATTTTAGGCAGGCTCCAAATCCGGCTTTGGATAAATGATAATCCCGAGACCTAACGAGATTCCAACTCATACAAGCCATTGAAAAATAAAGGATTACCATCAAGCGAGTTCGGAAAATTCTCCCAAAATGCAATTTTCAAAAAACAAACATTCGATTTCAAAAAACAAACATTCGAACTCGGTTAAGTGCTTGATTTATAAAAGAAAAACGGCAGTTTTTATACCTGCCGCTTGCATTGGTGATCCCAACGGGATTTGAACCCGTGTTGCAGCCTTGAGAGGGCCGCGTCCTAGACCTCTAGACGATGGGACCTTAATGTACTTAACCTCTTTAGTATACTTATCTTAAAATTGCAAGCTTTATTTTTATAATAATCAAGAATTATCTTGCCAAAGCGATAAAATTCTTTAATATAAACACTGTCGCCGATTGGCGATGGTGTCTCAAAAACATCTTGCAAACAAACTCCTTGATAAGGGGAGTGGATGATATAAGCGTATTTATACGACGAATAAGTCCGACTGAGATTGACAGTTTTTGAGCTCCCCGCTTTGACTTTTTCA
>CASFCQ010000085.1 GCA_949293185.1 uncultured bacterium | reverse complement strand
ACTCTAAAAACTAACAGTGTTTAATCGTATTCCTGCGGCAGAGCCGCTTACACTGCTTACACAGTTTTAATTTATTTATTATTAATTATTTCTATCTCCGAATTATGGAACATATACAATTCTGAGCGTATGTGAAAAATCTATAAAAAACACCCTTTGAACAGTATATCCAAAGGGTGTTTTATTTCTAAAATTTCGGGACTATTCCCAGTCTTTAATTTTCCAGTTGTTGTCCATTACATCTTTTGTTTTTCCAAGAGGGACAAATCTCCAGCCGGCTGTATATGTACCCTCTACAGATGCGCCAGGAGAAACAGAACCAGAACTTGAACCTGAACCGCCACCGGAACCGGAACCGGAACCAGAACCTGAGCCAGAGCTAGAACCAGAACCAGAACCTGAGCCAGATCCTGAACTGCTACCTGTTCCAGAACCTGAGCCGCTGCCAGAACCTGAACCACTGCCGGAGTCTTTGTCATCATCACCGCCTTTATCAGGTAATTCCAGTTTGTCATCCGGATCTACGGTTGGAAGTTTTCCATTACCGCTGCAGTCATAACCCGGCATACATTGAGGAGTTAACGGTTTATTTACATTTTGGTTTGGACCAGAACTTCCACTGCTGCCACCAATCATGGTATCTTGCACAGGACGATTGTAATTGATACTACCAACAGCACCGCCGCCGCCTGCAGGCTTTGGTTGTTCACCTGCAATATGACCGTTAGAATCAATTGCCTGCATATCTGCATATGCGGCAGGAATAAGTGCATTATTAACAGAATTCAAAGCGCTGTTAAGCATCGGAGTCAGCATAGCAAGTGTACCGGCAGTACCAGCACCTTCTTCATCTTCTGCGTCAGGGTCTTGATTGTCGGCTTTGACTTTTCTCAATTCATAAGCAAATACATCAGCACCTACAACATTAGGCAGGTCAGGACCGTTTACATCGATTATATAAATCATATCATTATTTGCTATTGTTGAACCGTCTGCAAGGATAACAGCATTTGCCGGGCTTGCCGGTAAATCAGCAATGTCTTTTGCCATACAGCCGTTTCTTGTACCTTCTTCTGTTTCATACATATTTGTAGCATTACATTGCTTTACAGTATTAAAGGTTGGCACCATTTTTTCCAGAAAGAATCTGTTTCCGCCCATATCTTCAATATCTGTTTCAAAATCATCTGCAAACACATAGTCAAGAGAATTGTTCAGAGTCATATAGTCCTTTTTCAACTGTGTTGCAAATGCATGCTGGGAAGATACCCTTCTCAAGCTAGGAAGCACAAGCATTGCAATAACACCTATTATTGTTAAAGCTATTAAAGCCTCAGCAAGAGAAAATGCCTTTGTTTCATTAGTTTTTTTAATCATGCAAAGTCCTCTTTTTCTTTTACCTAATTCTGTTACTAAATTTTGTATATATTTATTTAATACCCGTTTTTTGGGAAAAATAACACATCTATATAGTTGAGAAAGGAATTCGTTACAATACTTTACGGTTTTTGCAAAAATTATTTAATGATATTATAAATTTGACCAGAAAAATTGGAGTTTTAATGGAAAAAATCTTTGTGCTCAAAAAAATTTTTACACCTGAAAAAATTTTTGTAATAATAACTTTATTTTTTGGATTGATTCTTGCTCTATTGACTCCTCCATACCAAATCCCGGACGAACCTCAGCATTTTTTAAGAACCCTCAGTCTGGTTAACAACAACAGACTTATTGCAATAAAAAAAGATAATACTACAGGCGACTACCTCAGCGCAAATCTGGATATAATTCATGAAAAATATGTCCCCATAATCAAGCATCTGGAGAGAAAAACATCTTTTAAAGAATTAAAACAATATCTAAAAATAAATTATGATAACAAAAACTTAATGTTTATCAGTTTTCCCAACACGGCTTTATATTCACCGGTTTGTTACATCCCTCAAATAATCGGAATACTTTGCGCAAAAATATTTACAAATTCAATTGTTGCCTTTTTGATATTCGGCAGGTTATTTTCGTTATTCTTCTTTATTGCAATGGGATACATTACCATAAAAACAATCCCTGTTCTCAAATGGGGGACTTTATTAGTATTTTTAACCCCGATGAACCTCATACTCGCATCAGGGTTCTCGGCAGATACAGTATTATTCTGCATTACTGCCCTATACTTTGCAAAGATTCTACAATTTTCCTTCAGAGCAGAAAATATCAAGGATAAAGAAATTGCCATTATGGCAATATTAGCTCTTTTAATTGCTCTTACAAAACAAAGTTTCTTCTTCACGCTTTTTATTTTTCTTATCCCAAAAAAGAAATTTTTAACCAATTATTTTCTAAAAATTGCAGCAATACTCGCTCCGGCCCTGATTGTAACTATTATATGGTCGCTGACGATAAAAAACATTTACATCCCCCTCAATGGTGCAGATGCAGCGATGCAGCTAAAATATATTCTCTCTCATCCGGCACAATACCTCGGTATTCTCTTTAAGCCGACTTATGACTCACTGATTTTACTCTATGAGGCTATATGCATAATGGGCTGGCTGGAGATGTCCGTTCCAAAATATTATTATTTCTTATATGTTGTCCTGTTTATATTGAACGGGTTAGTAACATCATCTGAGCACAATTGTTTAAAAACACCAATAAATAAAAAAATTATATTAGCCATACTCTGCATTACAAATTATATTATTATCAGCACAATGCTCTATTTAAGCTGGGCAGCTCCCGGAGAATTCTACCCGACAATGGTGCTTCAGGGCAGATATTTTTCAATACTGCAGCTGCCGCTTATGATGGTTGTGTACACATTGATTCCCCACATTAAAAGTAAATATTCAAACATTATTAACGCAGCTACTGTATTATTTTTAATATGCATACTGACACAAGTAGCATATATAATTTTTATTCGATATTATTAAATACTTAAATTAAAATACTTTACGTCCTTCAAGCAGCTTTGCATAAAGGGCTTTTATTTCATTTGTTTTGACATTTAAAACAAAGTCAAGAATCTTTTGACTAAAATGTTTTTCAGGAGAAAAGTCAAGTTTTTTTACTGGTCTAAGATATTGAAGCCCATCGCTTTTGGTTAAAAGTTTATAGTCACTTTGGAATTTTTTATTTGTCTTCATTAAAATTTTGTCCAAAAAAGTAGCTTTCTGATCAGGGACTAATCGTGTCACCTTTTTCCCTAACTCTGCAACAAGCTCGCCTTTTGCATTATGAATAGTTACTGCGTCTTTATTATCATAGACAGTTGCGACAATGAATTTACCATGATTATCAAAACAAGATACAATATCTTTTGCCCCCTTTTGAATAATCTTATTTATTACTCTTCCGTTATTGTCATATTCATATAAAGTTAGGTTTCCATTTGGTCTTACAATTTGTTTAATCATTATTAATTCCAGTTGTGCTCATATATTTACAGAAACAAAAAAGGATTCTTGAAATTACTCCAAAAATCCTTCTTTGCTAAAATTAGAATCTGGCAACTAGCTATCTTCCCAGGCGGTCATCCGCCAAGTAGTTTCGCCGCGAGCAGTCTTTACGACCGTGTTCGGGATGGGAACGGGTGGAATCCTGCCGCTTGGTCACCAGAAAATCGATTTTGATTGGCTTACGATGAAATACATCACCAATCAAACCGGTCATCTGACCGTACAATGAAAGCTACATAGTAATTATAAGACTAACGCAATCTCAATTTCCTAATCTAGGAAAAGCCCTCGTCCTATTAGTAATGCTCGACTACATACCTTGCGGTACTTCCATCTGCATCCTATCAACCACGTGATCTGCGTGGGGACTTACCAGCTTATGCTGTGAGAGAACTCATCTTTCGGTGGGCTTCGCACTTATATGCTTTCAGCGCTTATCCGCTTGGAACACAGCTACCGGGCGTTTACCGCTGGCGCGATAACCCGTACACTGGAGGTTCCCTCTTCCCGGTCCTCTCGTACTAAGGAAGACTCCG
>CASFCQ010000084.1 GCA_949293185.1 uncultured bacterium | reverse complement strand
TAAAAGAAAGTTTAGCAGACAAAAAAGAATTTTCTGAACAAATGCGCAGCAATCTTAAAGCAGAAGAAAGCAGGATAAGACACAGAATTGATAAAATCACTAACGAATACTACGATGATTTAGTCGACGCTAAGTTCTATAACGACAAGAGAGCTCAATGGAATAAAGATTTAGATGAAATCATGATAAAACTTGAAGCTCTGCATAATGCGGAGAAAAAATATTATGAAGAAGGAGTTAGAATTATAGAAACGTTGAAACACGCTTATATCCTGTATAAACAGCAAACTCCTACCGAACAAAGAAAAATGCTAAATTATCTACTATCGAACTGCAAGTTAGAAGGCAGAAAGGTAAGCTATGACTATAACTTACCTTTCTCTTATTTCATAAATTTTGACTCTTGTCGCAAAAAATACGCCCGGTGCGATTCGAACGCACGACCCTCTGCTTAGAAGGCAGATGCTCTATCCGGCTGAGCTACGGACGCATAGTGTAATTTATTCAAGCTATACTTTATTTATAGCATATAAATTTTTTCATGCAACTTAAAATTTTAATAACAAAAAGGCTTTACATTTTTCATTTTTTTTATTAAGATATTCTTACTCTAATCAATATAATCTTAACTCATTGGAGGAGTGCCAGAGCGGTTGATTGGAGCAGTCTTGAAAACTGTCGTACGTTTGTAGCGTACCGTGGGTTCGAATCCCACCTCCTCCTCCATTTAAGCCACCTTTCATAGGTGGCTTTTTTGTGGGATGAGAACCACCAAGCGCAGCTTGGTTTGGTTCGAGCGGATTTCCGTACGGACGACACGAACGCAAGTGAGTTAGTCCGGATAGCGAGAATAGCGAACGTTCTGAGCTTTATGCTCTAAAGTGAGCCTATTCGAGCGCGGTGGAAATCCAAGACAATCCCACCTCCTCCTAATAAAAACGGGCTGAGTATTCTCAGACCCGTTTTTATTTTTGTCGGGTGAGGATGTATTAAACCAGACATTTCAATCCTGTACGGTTAAAATGATTTTACCCCGTAAAGCGGATTTGTGTTTAGGTTTCAACCTGCCGGAAGTGTCCGAAAATAGTCAAACCATGTGTTCTTTTACAATAGACCAATTAATGCCTAATTTTATTATTAATCATGTATGCTCAACCACATACTACTGCAAAATTCTACTAGAGGTGCTATTTATTTTAACCAGCCGAATAGTTTTTCAAAGAAAGTTTTCTTTTCAGACTTTTCCGGTGAAAGGAGATTATCTGTAATCTCATCAACTTTCGTTCTTGCATTTTTCTCTTTCTCATTCTCTTCCAATTCTTTTATTGCATCATCAAGTTTATATTTTAAATCTGAAAATTCTATATTTTTAGTTTTTTGGATTAATCTATTAAGCAGAGTATAAGTGGAACATATTGATTCATTAAGTCCCTGATGAGCACCAAAATATAATGTTGGACGCAAGTTGTTACCTTTAGTTTTTGGGACTGTTGTTTTTAACATCATGTAAATATAGTCCTTCTGGAAAGGACCTTCCCCCTCATGAAAATACATATCTACATCATATTTTTTAAAAAATTCATTTAAGGCTTTTGATTCTTTGATAGCATTCAAAAGTCTTGCAAATTCTTCAGGGTAAATAGAAGGATTAAAATGATTTTGGTATGTTATAGATTTCAATCTGCCAAAATTTGGTTGTCTTTGTGTGTAGTTATTGTCTATTCTCATTTATTAATATTCCCTTTGCTGTGTTACATAAATATATAAAAACTGTAAAATTTTTTTTTGCTATTTGTTACAAAATTTTAAGTTGCCCCAAAAAAAATCAAACTATGTGTAACATATAATCAAATCATGTGTTCTTTTACAGAGAAATCACATTTACGTGGGTTGCGCGAGCGAGCTGAGGCTGGAGCGTTTTTGTTTGAATGCGATGAAATCGCAGAAAACAAAACGCGGAATTGCCGTTAAACGCGAGCGAGCAAGACCGAATCCCACCACCTCATCCATTTAAACAACCTTTTACAATGATAAAAACATAGTTCGGCAGGTATGCCAAACCGGCATTCGAGGCTCAGTGAAGTGAATAAAAGCACTAATATTCCCCACTTTGATTTATTATGAAAAATTTCACCAATATACAGAAAAAATAGTATAATATTGTATGCTTATACAGTATATAGCACAATACCTTGAATATTTGCAGGCGGAACGAGGGCTCGCGCAAAACACAATCGATGCCTACAGGAGAGATTTAACTAATTTTTGCGATTTTTTGTATAAGCTTGCTTCCATAGATGATTTTGAAAATATTGTCAGAAACCATATAAATTACTATATAAAAGATTTGCATGACAAAAACTACACCCCCACAAGCGTTACAAGAAAAATTGCAGCAATAAGAGGCTGGTTCAGATGGCTGAGTGCAAACGGGATTATAAAAAACGACCCGAGCCTCGGTGTTGAATTGCCCAAACTGACAAAAAAACTACCCAAAGTCATGTCCGTCACAGAAATCGAAACAATTTTAAAAAACCACCTGACAGATATAGAATCCGCAGTACTCGAGCTTTTGTACGGTGCAGGATTAAGGGTTTCGGAGCTTGTTAATCTTGAACTAAACAACGTCGAGCTCTCGGCAAGATATGTCCGCTGTATCGGCAAAGGCTCAAAAGAGAGGATTATTCCTATCGGGGAAAAGGCTGTTAAATCGTTGAAAACGTATTTAAAAAAAAGAGAGCTTTTGATAAAAAAATTCAAAACCGATACCAAAAAACTGTTTCTCAAAGAAAACGGAAAAACAGTGACACGTCAGGATGTTTATGTTTTTATAAGGAAACAGGGAGAATTGTTGAAAAAACATATCTCCCCGCACACTCTAAGACACAGCTTTGCAACCCATATGCTTGAAAACGGAGCTGATTTGAGGGTGGTACAGGAGCTTCTCGGGCACAGCGATGTTTCGACAACACAGCTTTATACACACGTCAGCAAAAAACGATTAAAAGAGGTTTACTTTTCAATTAACAAATAAAGAAAGACAGTACTTTGAACTTAAAAGAAATATATAATACTCAAAAAGAACCTGTTATATCCTATGAGGTCTTTCCGCCAAAAGACGATACTGACGGCGAAAAACTGGAATCACTTTTTAATGAACTAAACCGACTTTTGTGTTACAACCCGTCTTTAATATCGGTAACATACGGCGCCGGCGGCTCAAACAGAAACGAATCCGTGGAAATAATAAGACGCATTAAAGAAGAATTAAAAGTAACCCCTATGCCCCATTTTACCTGCGTGTCCACAAGCACAAAAAATATACGCGATTATTTAAAAACAATAGAGTCTTTTGATGTAAAAAACATACTTGCACTTAGAGGCGACATTCCTAAAGAAGGCAGCGTATGCCACGATTTTAAACACGCGGACGAACTTGTGTCATACATAAAAGACAACACAAACCTCTCCGTTGCCGTTGCCGGATACCCTGAAGGGCACAAGGAGTGTGAAAGCTTTGAACAGGATTTGGCTTACCTTAAACAAAAGACTGACAAAGGCGCTGACGTTATTTTTACCCAGATGTTTTTTAACAATGACCATTATTTTTCATTTGTTGAAAAATGCGAAAAACTTGGCATAAATACCCCGATAATTCCCGGCATCCTGCCTGTTTCAAGCTACAAACAGCTGTTTAAAATGGCTGATATGTGCAAGGTTGAAATCCCGTCAAAACTTAAAGAAGCATTGGAAAAACATCAAGCTGACCTAGATTACACAAAAAAATACGGCATAGAATACGCCTCAAATCAGTGCAGCGAACTGTTGCAAAACAAAGTCCGAGGTTTGCATTTTTATACGCTGAACAAGTCTTATGCCGTAGGACAAATTTTAAACAATATTTTGTCATAAAGTGACCCCGCTATAAAAAATAATAAGGAAAAATTTAATGAAATTAATATCAGAAAACCTTCACATAATATCAAAATCAACAAAA
>CASFCQ010000083.1 GCA_949293185.1 uncultured bacterium | reverse complement strand
TCACTCTAAAAACTAACAGTGTTTAATCGTATTCCTGCGGCAGAGCCGCTTACACTGCTGACGCAGTTTTGATTTATGTTAAGAAAGAATTATTTTTGTCAAAGGTTTATGTAACATATACAAGCATGACAGCTAATTTTATTACTTTCTGCGTCATTCTTGTATGTATGCAGTTTTCCCTACACCAACGAATCTAACAGCTTCTGTACAGCAGATTTAACCATATCAACATTGATATCTTTTATGCATTGGAAATCTCTTTTGCAGGCTTGTTTTTTCTTTAAACCGCAAGGCTGGCAGGGCAAATCAGTTTTTACAACAACAGATTTTTCTATTGCAGGTTTCCATTTAACAGGATTCATCGGACCGAAAATTGCAACAACCGGCACGCCTACAGAAGCAGCAATATGCAGATTCCCGCTGTCGCATCCGACAATAAGGTCACACAGCTTTGTAAAAGCCAAAGTCTGTCGTAAATTAAACTTTCCGCATAAATTGACCGGAGAAATTTTTAAATCGTCTTTGACATAAGACATTATTTCTTCATAAGTTTGCGAGTCGTTTTTTGTACCGTTAAAAAGCACCTGAACATTTTTTTCGTTGGAAAGCCACGTCACCACCTGTGCCCATTTTTGTTTTTCCCATTCTTTTTTACGGTTTCCGCTCGTTGCATGCACAATAACTTTTTTCAACTCTCTATTCTCAGGCGCAATACAATCGTTGAGGACATTTTGAACCTGCTGTGTTTCACAAGGTTCAATCCAGTTTTCAAGGTAATTGTCCCTTACGTCAATACCGTCAGCAGTTAATACATCCAAAAAACAATCTATCTCATGCCGGTTCTCAAGATATTTAACTTTTTTTGTCAGCAAAAAGCCTCTTCCCTCTGTATCAAAGCCGATTCGTTCCTTTATCCCTGCAGCAAAAGCAAGAAAAGCACTGGAAAAAGAACGTTTTAGTACATAAGCTTTGTCATATTTTTGTTTTTTAAGCTGTTTTACGTACGTCCAAAATGTCTTCTTTTCAAGACCTTCTTTATTTTCGTAGCGGTGTTTTTTTGTTGTATCAAAATAGATAAAATTATCAACATACGGGCATTTTTCAATAATCTCGCCTGACACTGGCGCAACAAGCATATCGATTTGTACGTCAGGGTATGCATATCTTAAGTTTCTTAAAAACGGAACTGTAAGAAGCGTATCGCCTATAAACCTGTATCTCATCACAAGAATTTTTAATTTTTTATTGTTCATCCAAAAGCCCTCTCAAATCCAGTGACGGTTTTAGCTTGAGTGCATAAATTTCGTCTTTGGCTTCTGCAATATCTTTTAGTTTTACGGCATCTTTTTCTGTTGTTATCATTGCTTCCGCGCCGTATTTGTTCTTTAAAATTCCCAGTTCTCTTAAATCAGCAGCGCAATAAATATGATGATCAGGAAAATCTTTTGTCTCCATAACATCAAACCGCCTTAAATACTTATAAAACTGCTCCGGCTGCGCGATAGCACTAAAAGCAATCACAGCCTTTGTGTCATCAAGCGGCTCTCCCGTAACAATGTTATAAATCTCATCAGACTCCATTGTACAAACAAAAGAGGGTTTTGAGTATTTTTTTCTCAAATATCTGGCAAAAGTTTTTGCTTTTTTATCATTAAAGTTTTTGTTAACAACGACAATTCTGTCCGCTCTTTTTATCTCAGTCACAGGTTCTCTAAGCGCCCCTAGCGGCAAAACACAACCGTTTGAAAACTGTTTTTCACTATCCACTACCAGTATGTTCAAGTTGCGTTCAAGTTTTTGATGCTGATATCCGTCATCAAGAATCAACTTTGTACAATGCAGTTCATTTTTTGCGTACTGTGCAGCTTTTGCCCTGTTTGAACAGGTCAAAACAGCAGCCCCTTTACAATGCTGTGCCAGCCAGAAAGGTTCATCACCGGATTGTTTTGAGGTGTAGTTGATTTTTTCGCCGTCGGAAATTACGTTGACATTCCTGTTAGAAAGTTCTCCGCCGTATCCGCGAGACAGTATAGCCGGATATTCACCTTTTTTTACAAAGTAATTTGCAATCTCCGCAGTAATCGGTGTTTTACCTGTTCCGCCGGTCGTAAGGTTACCTACAGAAATTGTATATATCTGAGGTTTAAAGGTCTTTATTATTTTTTTTCTATACAAAAAATTGCGTACCTTAACGATGATTAAATAAATCAAAGACGGAAATGCAAGAATTGCATATAAAAAAGCTCCGCCGACAGCTTCCGCCGGAGTGTATTTTTTTTTGTAATGAAATTTTGTTAAAAGTACTTTTACGTCCATTATTTTCTAATATAAATTATAACAGAATGCCAGCAATACATGCAGAAAGATAAGATGCGAGTGTACCGCAAACAAGCGCCTTTACCCCTAATTTTGCAAGGTCTTTTCTTCTGTTTGGTGCAAGCTCTCCTATACCGCCTATCTGGATTGCAATAGAACCGAGGTTTGCAAAACCGCACAGTGCAAATGTTGCAACAATAATACTTTTGGCACTCAATACAGGTTTTAGCGCCGTAAGGTCAAGATATGCAATAAACTCGTTGAACACAAGTTTTGTCCCCATCAAAGAACCTACATTAACAGCCTCATCCAACGGAACACCCATAACTATCGCAAACAGAGAAAATACTGCACCTAAAATTTCTTTTAATGAAAGGTGTGCTAAATCAATATGAATAAACGCAAGATTCATATGCAGATATTTAACCATAAACAGCCCGAGATGTCCTAAAAACCAGTCAACCATTGAGATTAAGGCAGTCAATGCAATGAGCATTGCTATAACATTGATAGAAACCTTCATACCGTCAGAAGCACCGTGAGCAATGGAATCAATGAGGTTTACGTGTGTTTTTTTGATTTCTACTTTAACCTCGTTTTTGGTCTGAGATTCTTCGGTTTCGGGGTATACAATTTTTGAAATCACAAGCGCCCCCGGAGCAGCCATGATAGAAGCGGCAAGCAAATATTCAGCAGGAATCCCCATCCCTACATACATTGCCATAACCCCGCCTGCGATACACGCCATAGAACCGGTCATAGAAGCAAGAAGCTCTGACATAGTCATTGTTGCAAGGTATGGCTTAATCATAATTTGCGCCTCAACCTGTCCGACAAAAGCAGATGCTATGTTAGACAAAGACTCCGCACCGGATACATTCATCAGTTTGTACATTATTTTTGCGCAAAACTCGACCACTCTTTGCATTATGCCGTAATAATACAGAATATTTACAAGGATAAGTATAAAGATAATAGTCGGAATAAGTTTCAAAGCAAAGATAAAGCCTGTTCCAGCGCCGAAAAGCTCTTCCATACGGTTCGGGCTGTTTGTTAAAACGCCGAACACAAAGTTTCCGCCCTCGTTTGAAAAATCAAGGATTTTCTGGATAAACATTCCGATATAATGAAAAATCTTCTGTCCGACAGGAACTTTTAAAACAAAAACCGCCAGAAGCACCTGCAGGATAAATCCGGGGATAATTGTCTTTAGTGAAATTGCCTTTCTGTTATTAGACAATCCGTAAGCTATGCCTAAAATAACTATAATCCCGATAATTCCAACAAATCTATCCATAACTTTTCCTTTTTATTCTGTTGTACTTTGTCTTAGCAAGACCTCGCCTGCAGGAGCTGTAAAAACTCGCCGAACAAATATGCCGGCAGCACCAAATATGAATATTTAGAGAGGTAGCGAGGTCGCCTAAGCTATAATTCAACTAAAGTGACCTCATGCACTTGTTGCGGGTGCACCCGTTATATAGCCAATATTGTACTTGTTTATTGCACCCGTTCAATTAATTGTCGGGGTTAGTTGACTATATGAAATATTGTACTTAAAGCGAAAGTAAAATACTAAACATTTTTGATATATTTAATATATTTGTAACAATTCTGACAATTTTTCAGCACATATAGTATGCATCTCTAAAAACATAATTAATAGGGACTTATATATGTTTCTACAAAATATTATTAAAAAATAAGCATAGTGTTGTTCCTGTATATGTTACGTAATTCGGTGACAGAAATAATTGTTTCTTAACATAAATAATATAAAAATTTTGTGTCAAAGCAATAATAAACAAAACTGCGTAAGCAGTGTAAGCGGCTTTGCCGCAGGAATACGATTAAACACTGTTAGTTTTTAGAGTGAATTTTGACAGACCGTAACGTAGTGAAGTGGATGCAAAATT
>CASFCQ010000082.1 GCA_949293185.1 uncultured bacterium | reverse complement strand
ATCCGAACATCGGCAAGGCGAGTGTGTCTGAGCGTAGCGAGTTCGCGAGCCTGTGGTGAGGATTAGTTAATGTTAAAACGGAGTATCAGGTGTAAAAAAATAATATACTCTTTGTATTAAGCTTCAACAAAATTTAAAACACCGCTTAAACAAAAATAAAAAATACATAATAAATATTATCTATCCCACTCCATTTAATTAAACCTTATAGCTGGATTATTAACCTTGCTTAGTATAATATTATATATGTGCTATAAATTTTACGGGAACGAATTATGGAATCAAGGGTTCAAAAAGCACTGGAAAATAAACAAAATGGATATACTTGCTCACAATCAGTAATATGTGCTTACTGTGATTTATTCGGTCTGGACGAAAAACAGGCATTTATGATATCAGAAGGTTTTGGCGGAGGAATCGGAGGAATGCAGCTGACCTGCGGTGCAGTATGCGCGCTTTTTATGCTTTTAGGTTTAAAAAACAGCACAGGAAATCTTTCTGCTCCTGATTCCAAAGCATTAACAATGAGAACAATAAGGGATGCCGCACAAAAGTTTAAAGAAAGAAATCAATCTATTACCTGTGCAGAATTAAAGGGGATAAAAACAGGTATACCATTACGCAGCTGCCAGGGCTGCATTCAAGATGCATGCCTAATATTTGAAGAATATCTTAATTCTCAAGAAAAACAACTATGCAACGTTACCGATGCCAATCTCGCTTAAAATATCTTTAAAGTTTTTAGATAATACTTCGGCAAATACTTCAGGGTCAATCTGCGTTGCAACAACAGACATTAATTCGTCCGGAAGTTCGTTAACCATTTTTATAAGATCATCAGGCTCAAGTTTGTTCATATTCTTGACAATGTCCTGCTTGTCGAGCTGACGCAGCGGGAATGTGAGTGCATTTTTTGAAAATTCGGTACGTAAACTTTGATCCTGTTTTGTTAATTCTGTAATAAGCTCGGATTTTTCTTCACGTTCAAAGCACTGCAATGCTTTTTTGAACTTATCCGGTTCAAGCTGGTTCATCCAGTTTACAACATGCTCTGCGCTCCAGTTGTTGTCTTCCTGAATTTTACCTTCCTCCTGAAACATATATTTTTCAATCATTTTATTAAGTTTTTCCTGCGGAAGGCTTTGTACTATTTCCAGAACTTTTTCTTTATCCAGTTTGTCTGATTCAAAAAATTTGTCTATTTCTTTTTCAGGAATCAGTTTTAAAAACTGTTCCATTGAAAAAGCCTGAAAAACAATTGAACAAATTTTATTTTTCGGTAAATCGTATATAAGATCTAAAAGCTTATCTTTTGTAAAAAACATTAAGCCCAAAAGCAAATCCCCGGGTTCTAAATACTGCATAATATATTCAAGATCCTGAGAACTCATATTGGACAATATTGCATATCTGTTTCTAGGATTAGCAAGCTTGAATAGTTTTAAAAGCTGTTTGGGGTCATTCAAAACTTCCCGTTCAAACTTCTCGGCTTTCGGATTGCCCTGCTCGGCTTCGGCTTCCATAATCTCATCAATGCTTTTTGAGCCGTATTGATTTAAACGTTGAGTACCAATCTCAAAGTTTTTGGTTAAATAGCTTAAATCAATATCCAGTCTTATCATTAGCTCACAACCTTATTACGTTAAACCGAATTTACCGATAACCGCCTTTTATTAAATTAACTCAAAGGGGCTATATTATAATAAACGTTTTTTAAACACTGTATATACGGGTTCGAGGCAAAAATGTAACATTTCTTAATCTTTTAAACAAAAATAAGCAATTTTCCCAAAAGTATATACTTTATATATACAAGAGAGATTTAAATTAATTAAAGAAGAAAGAGAGTAAACTATGACAACAGGTGTTCAATTTGGTATGTTACAAAAATTAAAAACAATGGATGTTAAAAACAATCCGCAAGCAAAAAGCATTCAACAAGAAATAAAATCACAAGCAGATATATTCACACAGGCAAAATCAGACTATGAACAGGTGGAAAAAGCAGGAGAACAAGGCTCTCAAGCTACATCAGGCGCTTTTGCACAAACTTCAATGAGTGTTGAAGAACTTGAACAAAAAATGAATGTAGAACAGGAAAAACTCGAAAGACTTATGCAAACAATGACTCAGGAAACAGAAAAGAAACCTGAAAATAATGCACCTAATGAAGATGATAAAAACAAAGTTAAACCGAAAGAATTCGGAAGCCTTATGGCATAATAAAACAATACAAAAAATTAATATAAAAAAAGGACTGAAAAAATCAGTCCTTTTTTATTTAACAGCACAACATTTTTAAATCACAAACGGTATAAATCGGTATTTTACTTTTTGTGTATATATTGGATACTCAGAATCTTTTATAGAAGCGCAGCTTTTATTGTCTGGCTTGTGTAAAGATACCTCCGTATAACTTAATATTTATATTTTGCAAACTCCTCCACAGATACCCCTAGCTTAACAATACAGATATTTTAGTAAAAAAAAACGGGCTTCTGAAAAAAGAAACCCGATGTCTGGAATTAAGAATAGTTGGAAGTATGAAAAAGATTTATTGATTATATTTAATATAAAATTTAGCTTTGTAACAATTAGAAAACAGGGGGATTTTTCATTAGTAACACGGGTAGTTTACAAAACATTGTTGCGGGTGGGGATTGTTTTTATTAACATAATCTACAGTAACAACGGAGACAGATATGGAGTTATTAAAAAAACCGGAAAATTTTTTTGTTATTTTTGCTTTTGTTTGCGGTCTTATTCTTACATTTTTTATGCCTCCTCTTATGGGGGCGGACGAACCCGCGCATCTGGCAAGAATCTATTCACTCTCACAAGGGCAAATAGCCTCAATTGTAGTTAACAATCAAGCAGGAAACTATACGCCGGCTGCTCTTAGTGATTTCGAAAACTTTTGGACTCCGGTAATAAAAGACACAAAGATAAAAACTAATTTTTCCCAGATAAAAAAATCCACACAATTTGTTATAGATAAAAATAAACTGTCGTTCACAAATCAGTGTTATCAGACATTGTACTCTCCTATTGCGTATCTTCCGCAGACTCTGGGATTGTCTGTGGCAAAACTTTTTACAAATTCTGTTTACTGGCTTTTAATTTGTTCAAAGCTGTTTTTACTTTCTTTTTATATAGCAATAGGATACCTGACGATACGAGTTACACCTGTTTTTAAAAATATATTTATGCTGGTACTGCTAATGCCTACGGCTCTGTCTTTAGGCGCTTCAATATCTGCAGATGGGGTAATAATACCTGTTGCCGCATTATTTTTTGCTTATGTTCTAAGATATTCATTTGATGATAATTTCAAAATAGATAAAAAGGCTGTTATTCTTTTTTCACTGCTGACAATATGCCTTGCACTCGTCAAACAGAGTTTTTTAATTTCTTTGTTTGTTTTATTTATACCTAAAAAAAAGTTCGGTAAAAGTATGAAATCTTATTTTGCAAAACTCGCATTCATATTCTTGCCGGGTTTTATACTTGCAGTTTTATGGAATCTATACTGCAGAGAGTGGTTTGTACCTTTAAACGGTTCAAATGCCATTGTGCAGGCGCAATTTATAATTGAGCATCCGTTTATTTATATATTGACATTATTAAAGACTATAAAATTGTGTTTTATTATGTGGGTGTATATGACAATAGGGGTTCTTGGCTGGAACAACGTATTTTTATTTCCTGTTGTTTATATTTTATACATCATTGCTTTTATTATAAATCTTGTTTTCAAAAACGAATCTGACAGAGTGCCTGTGGAATTATGGCAAAAGATTTTGCTTGGCATATTGTTTGCAATAAATTTTATTTTTATTGCAACAGAACTGTATTTGTCTTGGACACAGCCTTATTTCACAGAGTTTATTTCATTTATTCAGGGACGCTACATTATCCCTATAATACTCCCGCTTTTTATTTTGACAGGTTTTATTTTTGTAAGTTCAAAAAACAAAAACACAAAAAGCGACATTATTACGCTGAGTATACTGGCAATTACATACTTAAATATCTTTCTTTCAATTTTTGTATTGTATTATTTTTAAGACAAACAAAGATTCTTCGGTCATTTCATTTCCTCAGAATTGTATATGTTACGTAATTCGATGACAAAAATTGTGACATTGTAACTTTTAATATACACGGCTTACTATGTAAGCCGTAGGGGGTTCGGGGCGAAGCCCTGATGGAATTTTACTAGAAACAGTTGTGTTTTGAGAAGATTTTGACCACAGCTTGTCGTGGCAAAATCTTTGATAAAACACTTTACTGTTTCTTTTGATAAGCGCCGGTTTCT
>CASFCQ010000081.1 GCA_949293185.1 uncultured bacterium | reverse complement strand
GGCGAGTGTGTCTGAGCGCAGCGAGTTCGCGAGCCTGTGGTGAGGATTAGTTAATGTTAAAACGGAGTATCAGGTATAAAAAAATAATATACTCTTTGTTTTAAGCACCTACAAAAATTTAAAACACAGCTGAAACAAAAACAAAAATACATAATAAATATTATCACTTCCCTAAAAATCACTATCTTTAATAAAACATCATTATTTTAATGTGTTTGTATTATAATTATCGTACATTATTATATAGCAGAGGTTGATAAATCGTATGAATAAGTATTTGTTGGAAATAGGAACTGAAGAATTACCCTACAAATTTGTAAACAGCGGTATTGTTCAGTTAAAAAACGCTTTTGAAAAATTGTTGAATGAAAATCAGATAAAATTTTCGGATATAAAATATTTTTCTACTCCAAGACGTCTGACATTAATTATAGAAGGCTTTGAAGAAAAACAGCCTGATACAGTAAAAACAGTTAAAGGTCCTATTTTAAATATCGCATACGACGAAAACGGCAGCCTCTCAAAAGCAGGTCAGGGATTCGCAAAGAAAAACGGCGTAGATGAATCAGCTCTGTACAAAGAAGACAATTACGTATGGGCGAAGGTTGAGCAAAAAGGTAAAGAAATTAAAGACATCCTTCAGGAAAACGTTGAAAAAATTGTCTTAAAAATGCAAGGACCTTACTTTATGCGTTGGGCTGACCTTGATGTAAAATTTCAGCGCCCGATAAGATGGGTTGTTTCTCTTCTTAATAATGAAGAATTAAAATTAAAAATTGCAGATGTTGAGTCTTCCAGATACTCAAGAGGGCATAGATTCAAATCTGATAAAGTTGAAATTAAAAATCCTGACTCATATGAACAGGCTCTGTATGATAACAATGTAATTGTTGATTCTAAAAAAAGAAAAGAACGTATTGTTGAATCTGCTAAAGCAGAAGCTCAAAAAATCGGAGCAGAAGTTTATTTTGACGATGATTTGCTTGAAGAAGTTACCAATATTTGCGAATGGCCTGTGCCTGTTATTTGCGGATTCGATGAAAAATACTTAAGCATTCCGGAAAAAGTTACCGTAACCGTTATGGCAGTGCACCAGAGATATTTCCCTCTGTATAAAGACGGAAAACTGTTAAACAGATTTATAACTATTACTAATTATATTGGCAGCAATTTTGACAACATAAAAGCCGGCAACGAAAGAGTCGTTGTTGCAAGATTGGATGACGCTATCTTCTTCTTTAACGAAGATACAAAAGTTCCTTTTGAAAGTTATGTGGAAAAACTAAAAGGTATTACTTTCCAGAAGGGCATGGGCTCTGTTTATGACAAAACACAGCGTATAATCAAGCTATCAGAGTATCTTGCACAAAAAACAAATGCACCTTTAGAATCCGTAAAAAGAACAGCTCTGTTGTGTAAAGCTGACCTTGTGACGAGCCTTGTGTTTGAGTTTACGGAACTGCAGGGATTTATCGGCTCTGACTATGCGTTTAACGCAGGCGAGAAAAAAGAAGTTGTGCAGGGTATAAAAGAACACTACTACCCGCTTGGCGCAGATTCCGAACTTGCAGCAGGTATCGAAGGACAGATTGTCGGTATTGCTGATAAAATTGATACGATTGTTGCAGTGTTTGCGGAAGGTAAAAAACCTACAGGATCTGCAGACCCGCTCGGGGTAAGAAGAGCAACCCTCGGTATTATAAAAACAGTTATACAAAAATCTTTGAATATAGATTTGTTAGAGTTGATTAATAAATCTATAGATTTAATGCCGGTTGAAATAAAAGATAAACATGCTCTCTACGAAGATGTAAAAACATTTTTTGAACAGAGATTGAGTATTTATTATACGGAAAAATACAGACATGACGTTGTAGATGCTTGCATTGCAGGCGGTAACTCACTGTCGGATTTAAACGATTTTGCAGGCAGACTGGAATTCTTATCCGAAAAAATTTCAACTTCTGAATTTGCAAAGCTTAACGAAGCTGCAAACAGAATCATAAGAATAGCAAAAGATTATAAATCTGAACAATTGCCTGATAAGGCATTGTTTAATAATCCCGCTGAATCTCAACTGTGGGAATGTACTTCTGTCATAGATATTGATAAATTAAATTATAAAGAAATTTATGAAGAACTCTCAAAAACTGTTAAAGCTATTGATGAATTCTTTGATAAGGTTCTTGTAATGGATAAAGACGAAAAGGTTAAACAAAACAGACTGGCTCTGCTTTATTCAATAAGAAAAAAATTCGACAGGATTGCGGATTTTTCAAAGTTTGTAATTTAATTGTTAAAAATTTATGCAATATATAAGATTATTTATAGGCATATTACTTGTAATATGCCTTATTTTGAATATCGATTTTAAATCTTTGCACAACTTTGCCGAGGAAAGAATTGCGATAAGGCAAAGAATCGAAGCATCATCGCCGCTTGGTCTTTATGTAAGAGATTACAAGGGAAAGGTAAAAATTGTTGATGTGCTCAACTATACGCCTGCAATGAATGCAGGTCTTGAACCGGGAGACCGGATATTAAAAGTTAACGGAATAAAAGTAAATAATGTTGAGGCATTTTTTGCAACAATGGAAAGTGTAAATTTAGATAAACCGATAAAATTTTTGGTTTACAGAGTAGATAGCTGTTCGACGTTTCCTGTTGAAATAAAAGCGTTTGAGTATGGTTGTAAACAAAATTAACTTTTTTATTGCATTTGTGCTATGTTGTTGGTATAAAATTAACTGCACATAGTGCGAATGGTAGATTAGTGATGAAAAAGGAGAATCAATGGGATTACCTAAAGTAGCATATTTTTCAATGGAAATTGCATTAGACCAGTCTTTGAGCACATACTCAGGCGGTTTAGGATTTTTAGCAGGTTCTCACATGCTTTCTGCAGGTTACTTGCAGCTTCCTATGGTCGGTGTAACAATGTTATGGTCTTTTGGTTATTACAATCAGAGAATTAACGAAGAAGGCAATGTTGAAGTTGCTTACATCAGAAAACACTATGACTTTTTACAAGAAGTTGATGCACAGGTTACACTCGATATCTTTGGTGAAAAAGTTATCGTTAAAGCTTACCGTGTTGACCCTGATTTGTTCGGTTCTTGCCCTGTTTACCTGTTAACAACAGATGTTGACGGCAACTCAGAATGGGCACGTTCAATTTCTCATAAACTTTATGACGGAAACGAAAAAATCAGAATCGCACAGGAAGTTGTACTCGGTGTAGGCGGTGTAAGACTTCTTCAAGCTATCAAATATGACTTTGAATGCGTTCACATGAACGAAGGTCATGCTCTTCCTGCAGCATTTGAATTGTTAAGACAGAACAACGGCGACCTCGAAAAAACAAAAAGACAGGTTGTATTCACTACTCACACACCTGTTGCAGCAGGTAACGAAGTTCACTGGGTTGATACACTTATGGAAGGCGGATTCTTTGCCGGCTGCTCAAGAGAAAGAGCTATTGAACTCGGCGGCGAACACTTCTCATTAACAGTTGCTGCATTAAGAATGAGCCGTATTGCCAACGCTGTATCACAGCTTCACGGTCTTGTTTCTAACAAAATGTGGAACTGGGTTGAAGGCAGATGCCCGATTAGAGCTATTACTAACGCTGTTAACCTCCACTACTGGCAAGATCCGAGAATGGCTAATGCTAAATCTCTGCAGGAATTGTTAGATGCTAAGATTGAAATGAAAAAAGAAGTATTCAGCTTTATTGCTAATGCTACTGGTAAAAGATTCGATCCTAACGTTTTGACAATTACCTGGGCAAGAAGATTTGCCGATTACAAACGTGCATGGCTCATCTTCATGGATATGGACAGAATCTTAAAACTGTTAAACGCAGACAAAGTTCAATTAATCTTTGCCGGTAAATTCCATCCGGATGATGCTAACGGACGTGAAATGTTCAATAACATTCTTCACAAATCTTACAACATCAAAAACGTTGCAGTACTTGCTGGTTACGAACTCGAACTGAGTGCAAAATTAAAAAGAGCTACTGATGTTTGGTTAAATACTCCTATCAGACCTCTTGAAGCTTCAGGTACTTCAGGCATGTCAGCTAACGCAAACGGTGCATTACACCTTTCTATCTATGACGGATGGGCTGTAGAAGGTACATTCCCAGGCATTAACGGTTATACTGTTGAATATCCTGGTCTTGATGATGACATTCCTTGGGAAGAAAGACACTGGAAAGATCATGATTGCATAATGGATATCATCGAAAATCAAATCATTCCTACATACTATGATAACAAAATGGAATGGGCTAGAATGATGAGACAGGCAATCAGAACTTCTGAAGCTTACTT
>CASFCQ010000080.1 GCA_949293185.1 uncultured bacterium | reverse complement strand
CGCACGGGCAGCCTTTAGCGAGCATAAAGTCCACGCATTAAGGTCTTTTGCCTCGGCTTTGCACGCACTTTCCTGCGTATCAATCGGGTGGATATTTGTAGACTCGGACCAAGACGGCAATACGACAAAAAGCGATAACACAAGTATGTACAAAAATCTTCTCATAGATTTATAATACCTTACATCAGCCGCCGGAGCAAGTGAGCTGAAAAGGTAATGTTTGGCAATTGCTTGTGTAAAAATATTAGCTTTTGGGAGAATGATTTATCTTTTGTGAGTATTGTTAAATCCAGCAAACTACATACCCTTGCTTACTTCTTATTATATTTTTTTGTAATACTAAACCAAACAATCAAAGATAAATAACTCAAAGTAACACCGCCGCCCCATAGTACAAAAGCAGCTATAATTGATAAAAAGCAGTTAATATATTCAGATGAATTATTTGAAAATATAAATGTGTACATAATAGGGGTTAAAAATATACATAAAAAATCACTTAAGAAAGCATATAAAACAACTTTGAACTTATATTTTCGTTCATTTTTTATTCTTTCAAAAAATTGAGCCATATATGTATCTTTATGTTCAATTTGTGAAAGTATAATAAATATTGATACTTTAAAAATCCATACAAAAAAAATAAAGGAAATGGAACAAGATAAAAAAATGCCAAAAGGCTCTATATTATGATCATTATGATAAATTATGTAAAATATAAAGATGAAAACATAAAATAAAAGCTTAAATAATAAGTTTGAGGAGATTAAAAAATTAAACAAAAGAAATAAAATTTTATTCATAAAAATAAATATAGCAAATAAGATTATTTTGAACAATCTTATTTGCTTTTTTCTGAATTTAAATATTTCGAGATAGGTTCTGCTATATCGATTACTACATAATAATTTTCTATTGCGCCAACTTCTTGCAGGTCTCTGGGATATTTTACCAACATTCATAAAAGAAATATATTCGATTTTTACCTATCAAATATCCTGTCAAATATCTATCATCACCTGACGGTAAATTGAACATACATAAAATATCTTCGTTTTGGGCTTCTTGTACATGTGGATATAAATATTTTGAAAATATTTCAGATTTTGTTCCGTATGCCTTGCATTTATCTTTGTATTTTTCTCTAATTGAATTTATATAATTTTCATCTGTATCAAAATAAAGTAAATCAACCGAATTATCCCAACCATGCTCTACATAAAAATAATAATTTTGGGCAGATAGTGGTATTTCGTTTGGAAAATGAGAAAACTTTTCTTTTGAATAATAATTTTTAAGAAAATTCAATTCTGTTTTATACAAAAAAAACGGAACTTTATGCTCCAAAAAGTAAATAGTATGAACAAGCATTAACACAAAAAAGCAACAAAAAAAACAAAAATAGATACGGTATTTGTTATTGTATTTTTCCATTTGTACTTTATAGAAACATAGTATAAGGCAATAAATAAAAATATAGGGATTAATAAAAATAATATAAGGTTATGTGGTGTATCAATACCGAATAAACATAGTATCGTTAATAAAATTGCTAAAATTAAATATATAAAGAATACAAATTTTAAAAACATAATACTGTCCTCTATCAATATTTTGTCCAAATGTTTTCCGGTATCTCTATCTTTGTTATTAAATAATGCGGTATATTTTATTTAATATGTTTAGTTATTTTAAACCAAACAATCAAAGATAAATAGCTTAACAATACTCCTGTTCCTGAAAGAATATATATAAAAACTATAAAAACAATATTAGAAAATGAAAAAATTGTTAATTCTTGTTCTGTTACAAGCATATAAAAATTATTTAATATACAAATAAAAAATGCTAAAGGAATAAAATTACATATAAAATCAAAAATTATTGCATTTACAAATATTTTTGTTCGAAAATTATTATTCAATAAAAATTTTTTTAAGAACTTATAAGAAAAAGTTTTTTTTGATTTTCTATTAAGAAAAAATGGAAATACTAAAATTTTTATTAGAATATATGATATCCAAAAAATCAAGATTAATATGTAATAAGCAATCCACAATGGATTATATGACTCTCCATCAAAATTTAGACCACAAATTATGCCTATAACCAAAAAGCAGACAATACCAATGAAAAAAATAATATTAGAACTTAATATAATATTTAATTTAAAGAATTGTCCGCTTTCCATAGAATAATTATATGCAAATTTTTTGCTTTATCAATATTTTGTCCAAATGCTTTCCGGTATCTCTATATTTGTTATTGAATAATGCGGTATATTTTATTTAATATGTTCCGTTATTTTGAACCAAACAATCAAAGATAAATAACTCAAAGTAACACCGCCGCCGCCAATTAAAGAATATAATATAAAACCAGATAAAAAATTACGTATGTCAGTAAAAAATACTTCTGATAAAAAAGTCAAAATAATAGCCATATCAGCTAAAAATGAAAGCAATAAAACTTTATTTTTAAAAGCTTTTTCTTTACTTATTCTTTCAAAAAATTTGCTAATATATGGATTGTTATAGAATGTGTAAATTAAAGGGAAAATAAATAATCTTAAAATATAGTACAAAAGCAGAAAAATGCTAAGAAAAAATATTAAAAGGTAATCTCTTAAAATAAATCCATTATTAGAATGGTTATTTATTGCAATAAAAATTACAATAAAAGAAACTAACAATATTGGTATGATGGGAGTTAGCAAAAAATTTAGAATCCCGAACACTAAATAAAAAACCTTTTTCATATATTAATAATATTTCATATATTAATAATACCAAACAGGGTTATAAAATACTATAAAACTGTTCATAATTTTAATAATTAATCCATTCTTTCCTAGGTATTTTTAAAATAGCTATATTGTAATAAGGTTCAAGTTTCCCTTTATCTTGGTATTCTCCACCCTTTTTTACGAGAGGGTCATCTTCAAATTTGTTAAAGTCATATGTATCAATAACTAAAGCATACAAATTGTCATTAGAGTCAAGTTTAATATTGATAATATCAACATAATGATATGCGCTTCTTAAATTTCCTTGTTCAAATGACAAACTTGTATCTTCAATTCTTCTGTTATTCAAAAGTTCTTCTTTTCTATTAGAAATTAAAGTTCTAAAACTGTTTTCTCTTGTAATAGCTTTAGATACAGAACTGTATTCATTGTATAAAACGCCTTTTGTTTCACTTGTTCCTATTTGTTTTAGTAATTTATCTCTGACAAATAATTCTAAATTGCGGTTATTTAAATCAGAAACTTTTTCATATATTCTACCGTTTTTATTAATATATTCTTTTGCGGATGAACTAGAAAATTTGCTTGCAGCAATCTCATAGAAGGCAGCACCGTCTCTTTGATTTTTGTATTTACCATAGACATAAACAGCCTTATCAAATATAGATTTTGGCGTATATTTGATAGCAATTGTTTCTATCTTTTTATATGTTGTACTAATACCTTTTCTTATATTATCAATATGTAGTTCAATCCTCTGTATAACAGAAGCACTAATCGTATCAATATTTAACGCTTCAATTTTGTCAATCAGCTTGTAAACATCATACTCAATACCTGCAAGCCTGTTGTCCAGTGTGCGTACCTCAGGAGTGTTGTTTTCTTTCATCAGCTTTTCTATCTGTTCTCTTAACACACTCGTATCGCCTAATAACTCGTCGGCTTGTAGTTTTAGTTGTTCGATTTCTTCTCTGTATTCGTTTAACTCGCTTTCTATTTCGTCTACTATACTTATTTCTTCTACCTTGCACCTGCAATTCGGATGAGGTCTTGGCGGAATTTCATCTTCTTCAAACTCTTTACCGTCCAGTGCCGCGCATTTTTCACATGTGTTTTTGCCGAATTCTGCTATCCATCTGTATTTTCTTTTTGCTGCATAGCTTATGTGACCTTTTAATATTACGTTGCCCATTTATTTTGTTCCTCCGAGATTATTTTCCAATTGTCTTACTATTGCTTTGGTGTTTATATTTTTATCACTTGTTGTGTCTATCAAAGTATTGCTTAAAGCTCCTTTTCTTATAGCATTTTTGATTGTCGAAATATCATAATGTTTGAAAATTTCATAAAATGCTTTAAATGTTTTTTCTCCAAAATCGCCGTCTTCTTTTAACGCATCGTTTAAATCCTTATGTAAAAAATTCAAACCGCATTGAAAGTCTTTCACAGCCTGTTCTTTCCCGACAGAGAGAACATGTTTTTTGATAAAATTTGCTATTTCTGTATAGTTTTGTTCCTCCTGAGTTTGTATAGATTGATTGTTATTGAAAATACCGAGCCTTTCCATTCGCATTGAGTACAGTTGATTGCGCAACATGTCATCAAATTTTTGTGATGGTGTTCTTTTAGACTCCGACTGCTCGGGGAACAGAAGGCGTGATAGTGTTTTGTAGTTGAATTCCATTTTTTCTCCTCATTTCTTGTATAAATTATCGACAGCTGTATTTACGGTGTGTCATTTTGACACACCGTATTTTAAACATTGCAAGATGGGCTAAACATTTTTAAGCTATCTGCCCTGTGCTGCATTTATCCAAATAAATTTACGACTTAGGCAAACTTATAATTACATAAATTATTAATATAGCAATCATTAATAAATCAATAATAAAAAAGATTATTCTCTTATCAGATTTTTTTCGTTCTTCATCTATAAAAAAATTATCCAAACTAAAACCAGTTTTGAAAATAATGCTGAATACCCAAGCAACAAAAATTTCTGATAAAAGAGCCGCTAAAGTAAGCAGTAAAAAACCTTTACGATTTTTTAAAAGGTCTTGAAACTTACATTTAAAAGCATTCTTTTCTTGTTCTTTGAGCGCATTCTTTAGATTCTTGTCCATATTGTAATTTTAGCATATATTAATCCTGTAATAACTTTTTACCTGTACCCCGTCAGAACGGGTATAACCGTTTACAAATACCATGCCGGAGGCTTTTGCCTGTTTGTTTGTGGGAATACCTATAGTCTGTCTTTGATAATCAATAGCAGATTTATTTTGTTGTAACTCAGTTTCAGTCATACTTTCTACATCTTCTCTGGTATAAATTTTGTTTGAATTTGTTACCTCATTTATATATCCGCTATAGTCTTTGCTTTCGTCAAAATCAATATCTTGTTTCGTTGTTTTAGTATTTTGAATCATATTATGAACCTGCAAGATTTTTGTATTTTGTGGCGATTTAAGTTTATTTATAATTTCTGCTTTTCGTAAATACTCATCGTCATTATTTTGATTATATGAAACATATCCTTTTAATAATAAAGGACTTTCATTATTAGATGCTTTTGTACTATATTCTTTGCTTAATTTTTCTGTTTTAATTTTTAGAGAATTAACTCTATTGTTCCAGCCATTATAAAATTTTTTTTGAGTAGGGTCTTTCTCTACAATTCTATCATAACTTTGTCTTCGAATATCTAAAAATTTATCTAGATTATAACCGCTCTGCTGCAAAAATTTTTGAGCAGTACCTCCTCCATGTAAAACAGATGTATCAAAAATTGCCATAGCAAAACCGGGATCTTCTATTTTATCAGCTCCGGATGGCATCCAATATTCTTCATAATATATTTTCTTTGCTTCTTCGGCTGTAATATTTTTTACATTTTTAACCGGCAAATTGTGTTTTTTCTATATGCATTATATGTATATTGTGTTACCCCTAAATTAGTAGCTCCACCTTTGTCATCTTTATCGTTAGTGTAACCACCTTCATAATTAAATAAAACTTTCAATGACTTTTCAAAATTTTGATAAGACATAATTTGCTCCTTTTGTTATACTTTATTTATGAAATTAACTTATAAAATATTTTTTATTGTTTTGAGTATTTTTATCACGCTAAATTGTGTGTTTGCAAAAAGCATTGAAAATTGTTCACAAGAACCGTTTTTCCCAACACAGGCTGATATGCTAAAAGAATCAGTTAAAATGGCAGAAGCTTCTGATAAAATGTATGAAACAATATGTAAAAGAATAATTAAAACATATTCAAAGGATAAAGACTTTATTGCTGCATTTAAACAAGAACAAAAAGCATATTTAAAATTACGCACTATAAAGCGTAATACTGTTTTGCCGTCATTTTCCGACAGAGGAAATGCATATGGAAGTAATTACGGGATTTATGCAAATTCATTTTACATAGAGCTTAATGCTAATGAAATAAAATATTATAAAAAAATGCTTGAGACATATTGTCTTTACAATGATTTTAAAGACATTCCCTGTAGCCTAAAAGATATTGATAACATTTTTAGTATAGATAATTAAACAAGCGGAGATTAAACCGCTTGTTTAATTATTGAGTTATTTCTGTAAAATATCTCCATTTTCGTCTACAGGCAAAATATCATAATTCTCTTTAATATTTTCAGGTACTGCTGTTTTACTCTGCTCTTCAGCTTTTTCTTCTTCAATCCTTTTCAGCTCTTCTCTTGCATCGTCTTCCGATACATTATCAAGCGTCATGATTGTAGTAAGCTTGCTTTGCGTTCCTGATGTAACCCTGCTTGTTTCTGTCGTAACAAGTTCGGAATAATCGGCGGGAATAGGCTCGCCCCAGGCAACGTTTACCTGTTCAACCGGTGTTGAATTAAACGCCATTGCACACTGTACAACGCTTTGGATTGTAGAAGTAAAAGACACCTGTTTTATGTCATCAACTTTAGACAGCGCAGCAATAAAAATCTTGCGCAGACTTTCACCTGACATGTTTCCGGCAATATCCAGCCCGTAAGCCTGTGGGGGAGTCTTTGTCATAATATAAAAATAATTCATCAACGTGTTGAGATGTTTTTGTATTGCATCAGCCTGCAGGTCTGCTGTTATATATTCAGGTTTAATCCCGTCTGTACCTACTTTTAAAAAGTCTGTTTCAGGGAAAAATCTTTCATTTGTAAGCGGATTCATCTCAAGGTTTTGTTCGCTGCCGGATAACTTCGGGTTTGCGTGGCGGTTAATTATTTTAGAATTCTGGCTTACGGTAAGCATAATTTCTTCGACAATGGATTTGCAGCGTTTGTAATCGCTTTCGCCAAAATAAGAATCACTCTCTGTAGTGTTTTTGGTCGGAAAAACAATAAAATCTTTCCACAGGTGTGAAAAGTCTTCCACCTCGCTTACTCCGAAATCTTTCATTTCATCAGGATTAAGCTTGCGTCCTATTACTCCGTTTGAAGCCTCGTATATTTCGTTTTCCATATAACCTTTGTTGTGTTTTTCAACTTTTTTGTACTGTTTTTTTACTCCGTTTTCTAGAATTTCCAGCGGATAAATAAGAATATGCCCTGAGATATCGTTTAAATTGCCCTGATTAAAAACAGGTATCCAGCAATCGGGTGAAACAGAAAATATCTTAACGTTGCCGTTATCAAGCGCAACTTTAAACAACCCGCTGCCGAAACGTGAATTGTCTATGTAAACTTCTTTAAGCACGGAAATAAAGTTGTTTTGTTTGGCTATTTCGTCCCAAACAGCCTGTTTAGCATCATCAACATTTATGTTGATACCCTGATTTGTCAAAAATCCTTTAAAAAAGTCAGTCAAAGCCCAGAATAAATTGACATTAATCAACGACTGCGCAGTTGTGTTGTCTAAGGGGTAGCGTTTTCTGATTTTTAAAATTGTAGAGCTGAAGGCGCTTGTAAAATCACCTTCATATAATTTTCTGTAATAATCGTACTTTGATAATCTTTCGATTGTGTCGGAATCATATTTTAAATTAACAATATCAAAATTTGTAAACATTTAAACCTCTTTTCTAATTTAAGTCTGCATATAAAAAAATGTCCCTAAAACCTTAAAAATTAAAGGGACAGTCTAAGTGCGTTAATTATTTTAGTATTTAATCTGTATTGCGATAATAAAATAATTAAAGATAACTATTGCAATTCTGTACGTTCTAGATAAATCTTTTCCATCCATAAAGAATATTATCGCATTTAGGATTTCTAAAAAATTATCATATTTGCCGTTTTACAAGAAAGTTAAAATTTTTAGATTTTAATAACAAGTTCGTTATACATTTGCGGGAAGCCTCTAAAATTTGCCTGATTATTAAGCTCTTTACAGCGTTCAAAAGTCCTGTCGCATTTTGTTTCCTCACCGTTGTAGCCGCAGCGGCAGTCTTTAAAACGGCGTACCTGACAAGTTGTACGGTATTTCATAGCAGGTGCTTGGATTTCATAACCGCCGAGAGAAGTCTCTATATCCATTTTTGCGGTTTCGTAATCAAGCTTTAGATTGTTGCATCTTCCTGCATACAGCACTTGTTTTTTGTCCGGCTGCAAAGTATTTGTGTTTACATCAAGAAAAACGAGTGTCAAAATAGCAGGTGCATTGGTTATTACATCACCTCGTTGACCAATAATCCCCGATATAGCAAGCCCGACATTAGAAAGTTCTATCTGCAGTTTAGAAACACTTGTGCTGTCATCTTTTTTTATTTCTTCAAAACTCAACGGTGCACCGATGTAGTCTTCTCCATTGTATCGCAAAGTATCAAGAGTTTCGTTGTCGAGAATATAAATAGAGCCGCCTTCCAGCTCTATTTTAAGCAGTCTTCGCGGAATAATTTCGTCTTTTTCTTCATCATAAATAGGTGCAGTGTTCGGGAATACTTCCTTTATCTTTATTTTCATCTCTCCATATCCGAAAGAATCGATATCAGTATTTAATGAATCTTCATCAAATCTAACGGTATAAGTTTTTCCGTCTCCGCCGTATTCTTTTTTCCAGGTCCACTTAAAAGCACGAAAACGTCCTCTTTTGGCGATAAAAAAGTCTTCAAGTTTTTTTCTTGTCGATGCATTTTTTTGGAAAGTAAGTGTCCAGCTTCTTTTAGGTGTATCCCAGTAAGATTTTCTCTCATTTCTTGATGTAAAAATCTTGTCTACTATAGTGTAAAACTCGGTGATAAAGTCACATTCTGTGTTGTGATAAAAGTCAAGCTCATCCACCTGCTCTACATTAGAATTATCAATACAAACAAACTCCAGTTGAAATTCGCTAAAACCAAAATCTTTTATATTTTGTTGAAACGAGTCCGAGTTAAAATTACAAATATATGTTTTGCCGTTGCCTCCTTTGGTCGAATCCCAGGTAAAATAAAATTTTCCTGCCTGTCCCATTACTTCAATAAAAAATTGTTCAAGACGCTGACGTTCTTTAAAGGACTTGTCAAATTTAAGTTTGAATGTCCTTTTCGGATACGTCCAAACAGGATATCGCTGTTCACGTCCCTTCATTTTTTCATTAATTTGCGTTTGAAATTCAATTGTAGCAGAATAAGCCTCTTGATAATTAAAATTAAATACGGGGTATTTCATAATCTCCTCTTTCTTTAAACTTACGCCCATCTGACCATATTTCTTAAATTTTTGTTGTTGTATTTTATCCCTTCAAAGGTAATACTGTTTAACAAATCTTTGTTTTCAAGCAGA
>CASFCQ010000079.1 GCA_949293185.1 uncultured bacterium | reverse complement strand
AGGTGAGTCTTTGAGCTTCGAAAGCTCGAAGCAAGGACTCCGTTAAGGGTTGACTAAATGTCAAGCCTTAATGGACGGGAAGACGACACTAGATTAAAAATATATTACGTAATTTGATGCCCTAAATTGTTATTATTCTTATTTATTAACACCTGTTTTATTTAGAGAATTACGTCATTGCAAACTGTCTTTTAAATACGTCCAAAACTGCATAAAAAAACAGACCACTATGGTCTGTTTTTTTAATGGCTCCGGGACATGGATTCGAACCACGATTAGATGATCCAGAGTCACCTGTCCTGCCGTTAGACGATCCCGGAATGGTTCGGACAAGTATTATTTTACCACCTAAGAAAAATTGGTCAATAAAAAAAGCTTGTTTTAGGCAATTTTTTTTTATCATATAACTTATACAAATTGTACATAAAGGACAAATTATGACAATTTCCGGTTTCTCGAATAACTTACTAAACACACGCAAATACTATTCGCCTGTATTTAAAGGAATACACACAAACGATGAGCAGGCGGGAAAACCCCAAAATATAAATCACCATGATTTTATACAACCTGCAAAAGTATTAAGCCATAAAGATGCAGGAGGAACTGTTGTTTTTGGTAAATATCCCGCATACTATACAAAATTGTATGAACGCATATTCATACCGTATCAACCTGAACGGATAAGTAAATTCGGCGGCAAAAAACGTTTGATAAAAGCAAGAGAAGCTCACTTTGAAGATACATATGTTATGCTGCCGCATTACCATATTGACAAACTATGGAGCACGGGTAAAGGCAGCGGTGCAGCTGCGATAAAGAATATTGTAAGAAAAAGTCTTAATGATGATTCAACCGGAGGAAGAGTCACAGTAGACGCATCTTGTATTGACGGAAAAACTTCGCCGGCAGGATTTTATTACAAACTCGGATTCAGATTTGTTCAGGAGGATTTGAACACAATTTGTGAAAACTGGATAAAAAGCGGAGGGAAAAGAGAAAATGCACCATTTGCAACCGGCATGATGTATCTTCCCAAAGAAAATATAAATGAATGCCTAAATTACTAACAAATTACCGGCAATAACAGGATTACAGACATTGCGGAACATGCAGTGTAAAATAATATCAGCAATTGATTTATACAAATCATTAACAATTGTAAACTTTACATTTATATAAAATCTAAAGTTTTGTAATAATTGTACCGATATACAATATATGAATGAAGATATTAAGCTTTTAATAACGTAGTATAGTAGTGATGGATATGTATGATATCGAACTTGAAGATAAAGAACTAAAGGAAGTAGGGCTGGAACTGATGTTTCTGACACCGGAAAAGTGCAGCCACGATGACGGCATAACAGCAGTGGAACTGAGCCGCCATCTTAAAATGCCTTTGGAAACCATCAAAAAGAAGCTTAAAATACTTTTTGACAAAGGAATTGTTCAGGTTAGAGGCATAAATCCCAAAATCTGGAAATTCAACGAATACAACTTTCAAAGAATGGACGAAGATGACGAAGTATACCGACTGCTGTGCAGCTTTGATGATGTTGATTTTGACAAATACTTCTCTTACTGATTTTTCTTAAAAAAATGTCCACAACAAAATAAAAAGACAAGCCACTGTTAACAAGGCTTGTCTTTTATTATTTATCAACACCGGTTTGGTTTGCGAGTTTTTTCTCTAAACTTTTGGCTGTTGAAATATTTGCATTAAGGTCATTTACAACCTGTTTATTTTTATCAATAATTGTTTGATATTTAGCTATTTCTTTGTCAATATCAGCAATTTCTTCTTCAAGTTTTTTAAGTTTATTTTCTATTTCTTTTAACTGTTTTTTTGCTTCCGCAAGCTCAGCTTTTTGCTCAGGTGTCATTTGAGAAGCATCCATTTTTTCCAATTCTGATATTCTATTGCTTAATGTAGTCTTATCGTTCAATAAATTGTCGTATTCTGTTTTCTTATCTGCTTTTTTATTTATCCAATTTGTTTGAGTAGCTTGAGCTGTGGTTATATTTCTATTAGCTTCATTAACAGCACTTTGGGCATTCTGTATTGCACCCATAATATTTTCGTGAGCACGTTCAATATTTTTTGTATCATTAGAATCTATCAAGCTTTCTGCTGTTGTTATAGCATTATCGAGAGCTTGCATTTCATTTTGCCCGTCAGTTGTATTTCTATTAATTTCTTTAGTTTCTTTTCTTGAAAAATTAATTCCGCCTGCATTTGAGCTGCTGTTATTGCCTTTAGCTGCTTGTACAGCAGAGTAAATGCTTACACCGGTGAGTGCAGCACCGCCGACTAATGTAACAACATTGGCTGCATCGCTTAAGAAATTAAGAAATCCGCCGCCTTTTAAGCTTGAGCTTGTGCTGCCAAAGTTAAGAATCGGATCTTTTGAACTATAGCTATTCCAGCTTACACTTGGCATATTTTTTGATATAGATGTATATTTTACTGAATCTTGTCTGCCGCCCGGAACTGTGCCGCTGCCTGTACGGTTAAAGTTATTAGCAGGCTGCCCTGAAGTCAGCAAGGTGTTTCTATATTTATTTAAGCTTGTATCTTTATCACCCATTTTTGTGTAGCCTCTCTTTTAATTCTAATAACTTAAACTCTCTGTACATATATAAAGTATATACTGATTAAATAATTGCCTTTTTAAGTATATATTAGGGATGTTTTTGTAACATTTCTTTACATTATAAAAAAAAATGCCTCTATAGAGGCATTTTGGGCAACTGGTTAAAATACAGATGAATCTGAAAAATCTATTAAAATAGTATATACTATTTTAATATTTCTTAATATATTCGGTTGTTTTTTGCAAAATTGTACTTAAATATTTATTTGTGATAAATTTTGGTTAGGAAAATGAAAATATTATGGGTGAACATTTAGATATAATTACAATTGGCGAAAGCCTTATTGAGCTTTCAAGCAGCACGAGTCTGGCGTACACACAAACTCTTAACAAATATTACGGAGGAGATACTCTTTGCACTGCTGTTGCTGCGCAGCGTCTCGGTTCTAAAGCCGGATATATTACAAGAGTCGGCAATGACCCGTTTAAAGAATTTTTAATGGAAAGCTGGCAGCTGGAAGGGCTTGATATTTCGCAGGTTAAGCTTATAGACGGTTTTAACGGTGTATATTTTATAGGTCACCCTGAAAATGAAGAAAAAGAGTTTGTTTATTACAGAAAAAAAACCGCGGCTACAAAACTGTCCATTGATGATATATCAATGGATTACATTCTCAGCGCTGACATTATTTACACAACAGGCAGCACCCAGTCACTGTCATTAAGCGCCAAAGAAGCAGTAAAAAAAGCGTTTGAAACAGCGTCGCAAAACGGCATGTGTACAGCATACGACATCAACTATGACTGCAGGCTCTGGAGCAGCGAAGAAGCAAAAGAAGCGTTTGAAGACTTAGCACCTTATATCGAAATAATGTTTTTGAGCCTTGAACATGACTCCGTAAGAGTTTTTGATATTGATTCCCCGGACAAATGCATAAAATACCTGTGGGATAAAGGAATAACAAAAGTAATTGTTAAATCGGCAAAAGACAGAGGCTACTTTGTCGGCACTGAAGGCGACATTGTTTTTGTCGAATTTAAAACTGATGAAATCATTGATTCCACAGGCTCGGGCGATGCATTTAACGGGGCATTCTTACACGGAATAAATTCAGGCATGACTCCTGTTGAAGCGGCAAAACTTGCAGCGATTGATGCAGCGATACAGTGCCACGGCATGGGCGCTATAAAATCAACACCTTACAAAGAACAGGTGTATGCAGCTTATTACAACAGTTAAATTTAGTTAAAGAGATGTTTTGAGGTATAAATGTCTTCTCAAAAAAATATTGCTATTTCCGGTTATTACGGTTTTGAAAATTTCGGCGACGAAGCGATTTTAAGCGTTTTAACCAAAGAGCTTAAATCCAAAGACCATAATGTCACGGTTTTTTCTAAAAATCCGCAGATTACATCTGCAAAACTCGGTGTAAATTCCGTTTATACTTTTTCATTGAAATCAATAAAAAATACTCTTAAAAACTGCGATGTTTTAATAAGCGGCGGCGGCAGCCTTTTGCAGGATGCAACCAGCCTAAAGAGTCTTTTTTATTATCTTTTTGTTATTTTTCTGGCACAACACTATAAAAAAGATGTAATCATTTTTGCTCAGGGAATCGGACCGCTAAAAAACCCGATAGGCAGAATGTTCACTAAAAAATTATTGAAAAAATGCAAATATATAACGGTACGTGATGAAAAAAGCCTTTTCTTGCTGCGAGGCTGGGATTTAAAGCCTGATTTAGTCTCCGACCCTGTATGGAACATAGAAACAAAACCCAGAGTATCAATGAACCGCATAGGAGTCCAGTTGAGAAGCTGGAAAAATTTATCTCAAAAATACCTGTTTACGCTTGCAAGAGAGATTAACAAAAACTTTTCCGATAAAGAAATATATATATACTCTTTTCAGGATGCTCTGGATTTAGATTTGTGCAAGCATTTTGAAGCACAGTTAAAACTTGTAAATCCAAAGATTAAGACAAAGCTGCTTACGGCAATGAGCATTGATGAAACCGTTCAATCATTTTCTAATCTGGATTACATTATTGCAATGCGCTACCATGCCTGTCTTCTTGCACTAAAATACGGCATTCCGACTCTGGCATTGAGTTATGATGAAAAGGTTGAAAAAATAGCCAAGAGATTCGATATTCCATGTTCATTTTTAAATGACGAAGAAAAACTCGGGGAATATTTTGAACGGTTAAAAACTATTAACTCTAAAGATCTGTTAAACAAAGCACAGGAGTGCAGGTTTGACTTTTTCAAAATTTTAAATGCAATAAATGCTTCCGGTCGTGATTGTGTATGTTACGTAATTCAATGACAAAAATAATTCTTTCTTAACATAAATAATACAAAAATTTTGTGCCAAAGCAATAATAAACAAAACTGCGTCAGCAGTGTAAGCGGATTTTGCGTAGAGTGAGGACGGAGTCCGAAACTCGAAATAACGCCGAAAAAGTGAGCGT
>CASFCQ010000078.1 GCA_949293185.1 uncultured bacterium | reverse complement strand
ACAGGCTACGATGATCCTGATTTAATTTTCAGAGCTATGAAAATTGGTGCTAAAGGCTATATCTTAAAAACAATGGCATCAGCTCAACTCATCTATGCTATAGACGAAGTTGCAGCGGGCAAGATTTATCTTCCTGCAACTTTGTCCTCAAGATTTTTCGAATATTTTCAACAGTCCTTCAAAGAAGAAACAGAAGATACAGAGGACGAAGAAAACCTCCTGAACTATCTGACTCAAAGAGAGGAAGAAGTTCTCGACCTGTTGACACAGGGCATAACATATAAAGGCGTGGCACAAAAACTGTTTATATCAGAAACAACAGTAAAAACCCACGTAAACAATATCTTTCAAAAATTACAGGTCAATGACAGAACTCAGGCTGTTTTGTATGCATTGAACAACGGATTTTTGAACAGAAGAAAAGTCAAAATAGCTATCTAGCAAGGACTCCAAGAGGCGGATTTACGGACGAAACTCTGTGAGCGATGGATAAAGTGAGCAAGTTCCAACGCTAAAAATTAAATAATGGTATGATTAAATGAGCGGAGCAAACTTTAGACAAAAAAATCTTTTAAAAGATTTAATTTATCTGGGGCAAACAAAACCCGTAACGAAACAAACCGTTAAAGGTTTGTTTCGATTTGCGCTTGAACCGCTGTTGGAAGCCCAAACCCAAAAAGCCGTTGTTCTTATCAGATTGTTTGATACAAAAGAGCTTGACGGTGTTTTAAAAAGGCTGGAATTTACCAACGCAGAGATTTACTCTTTTGACGATGTAACAAACGGAGAAAACCTTACAAAAGAGGATATCTGGGGGCAGACAGAGTTCCTTGTGCTGCTTTCTCCGAGATATTCAGCATGCATTTTGTGGGATTATTCAACGGAATCCGTAAAGGATACATCCTGTTTGTATTATCTGCTTAACTCAAGAGAGGTTAACAACGTAATACGCATTATCTCTCAAAATTCTAAAATCGATTTAATGAGATATACTCAGGAATACACTCCTGAAAGAAGAAGCAACGAGCTTTTAAATCAGGCTGTGCACAAATTTATTAACTTTGCTGATTCCTTTGTGGAAGAAGCGGCTCTCACACAGGCAGAAGCCGGACTGCTGGGTGAAAGTGATGATATTGTAAAAAAATATGAGTATATTTCTGCAAAAACAAAAGTAATCTCGCATGACATCAAAAATCACCTTTCTATTATTGATTTGTATTCAAAAATAATTGAAAAAAGAGTTGAAATGGTTAAAAATGCAGAGTTGCATGACTCCATTACAAACGCTGTTTCAAGCATTAAAAAGTCAAAAGATGCCATAGGAGTATTGTTGACAGAACTTAGAACAATCCAGAGCGCAAAATTGGAAACTCACAATTTTTCTAAAATTTTGCAAAATGCCATAGAGCTTGTTAACGCAAAAGCACAGCAGCAAAAGGTCAGATTTGAAGTATCAAACAGCTACAACGGCGATATTCTCGCTGATGAAAACAAACTGCTTAACGTAATGATAAATCTTTTCTACAACGCTATTGATGCTGTGGACAAAGACGGTGTTATTAAAATTAAAACAGAAGTAACCGAAGATAATATGCTGAAAATTCTTATTTCCGACAACGGCTGCGGCATAGAAAAAGACAACCGTGAAAAAGTTTTTGAAGAAGGCTATACATCTAAAGTTACGGGCAGCGGACTCGGGTTGTATATATCAAAAGAAGCAATGCAGGAGCAATACGGGGATTTAAAACTTGTAAGCTCAAATAAAAAAGGTACTACTTTCGAAATATCTATACCAAAACTTTAAGAAACGGAGAGGAGGTAAAAATTGGATTTGTTTAATGTAAGAGCCATTGAAGTATCAAAACTTGCAATGGACGGACTTGTTAAAAGACAAACAGCTATTGCCTCTAACACGGCTAACGCAATGACTCCGGAGTATCAGAGAAAACAGGTCGCTTTTGAAGACCAGTTAAGAGAAATCATTGCAAAAGACGATGTCAGACGTGACTTAAGACAAATAAACAGTCAGGCTTATAAAAACGAAACTTACAAACCCGGCTATGCGCCTTCAACAAACCCTGTGCAAAATATTGCACAACGGCTTCCTCAGGAGCAGTTTATGTATATCCAGCAGACACAATCCGATTTGCACAACTACGCTCCGGAAGTAATAAGAGATACAAGCTGGATTGACTACGGAAACGGAAACAACGTCAACGTGGAAGAAGAAATGATGGACATGGCTAAAGCAGGTGCTCAGTATAATGTTCTTGCAACTTTGGAGGGACGTTTTATGTCTAACCTGCTCGATGTAGTAAAAGGCGGAGGTTCATAATAGATGAGTTTTAGTGCATTTGATATTTCAGGCAGCGGCATGTATGCCCAGAGAACCATGATGGACAACATCGCCAGCAACATTGCCAACGTTAATACAACAAGAAACCCTGACGGTACACCGGGGGTTTATATCAAAAAAAATGTAAGCTTTAAAGCAATATACGCGGACAGATTAGGCTCGCACGCTCCGGCATTCCCTGACGGACAGCACGAGGTGTTTTTCAGCCCTACAAACAACACCATGATGTTAAAAGGCGGAATTTCTTATGATGACAGAACAATATCTCAAGGGGTTGAAGTAGCAGAAATTACACCGGCAAATGACCCTTATAAAACAATATACGACCCGTCCAATCCGGAAGCCGACGCCGATGGATTTGTCACCTTACCAAACATCAATGTTGTGGAAGAAATGGTGAACATGGTATCTGCTTCCAGAGCTTATGAAGCAAACGTTACAACCGCAGAAACCACTAAAGGTATGATAAGTGCGGCATTAAGAATCTAATCATCGTTGAGCCGGAGCTTTGAATTTATTTCAGGGCTTCCGGTGATAAATTACAGGAGTATAAAAATTGCAATTTAATCAGATAGCAAACAATTCAATACAAAACTACAACAAAATTTTCAGCCAAAATATGGAAGCTTTCAACATAACTTCCGACAAAAACGGCATGACTGCTTTTGATAATGTTTTGAACGGGAAAATGCAGGAGATGAGCAATATTCCTCAAGGTCCTATCATAAATACCGGTATTCAAATGAATGTGGGACTTGAAAATCTGGGTATTTCTCCGATTGAAAGAATGGATAACGTTGCACAAACTCAGGAAAGCTCAATGGATACAAATAAAAAACGTTCGAACTCTCCTGTTGAAAATATGGCTAATGACATAGGCAATGCTTTTTCCAAAAGTTTAAATGACGTAAACGCTTCGCAAAACGCAGCTTACGAAGCAGCAGAAACCTTTGCATCAGGCGGGGATATCAGCGTACATGAAGTTATGCTTGCTTCTCAAAAAGCAAACCTGACAATGCAAATGGCGCTGCAAATGAGAAACAGACTCGTTAACGCTTACAACGAAATCTACAACGTCCGTGTATAGAAACAATCTATACTGCGTATGCTTGTTGACATTTAAATATTTAGCACATTAAAATAATTAAAATAGCAAATTAAAGGAGAACAATTATTAGCAGAGATTTTTCAAACGGCGGCAAGGATGCAGCCTTAATTAACAGAAACATTAGATGTAAAGAAGTAAGATTAATAGGCAGCGAAGGAGAAAATTTCGGCGTTATACCTACAATAGAAGCCCAAAAACTTGCCGATGAAAAAGACCTCGATCTGGTAATTGTATCACCTAACCAAAATCCCCCCGTAGCAAAAATCATGAACTACGGCAAATATAAATACGAGATGGAAAAAAAGGCTAAAGAAGCCAAGAAAAAACAACATACCGTAGAAATTAAAGAAATTAAAATCAGATACAAAATAGATGTTCATGATTACAACGTAAGAATTAAAAATATTAAAAAGTTCATTGCAGCAGGCGATAAGGTTAAAATCGTTATTATGTTAAGAGGTCGTGAAATGCAGCATACAGAGCTTGCTTTTGACCTTGCTAACAGATTTATAGCTGACCTCGAGGGTGAGCCTATTAACGTTGAGAAAAAACCTTCCATGGAAGGCAGAAACCTTATAATAATTCTTGCACCAAGCAACTAAAAATTAACGGTATCAATTACAATATTATTTTTTTTCCTGCAAAATTATTTCAAAACCAAGAACATCACAAATATTTTGTAATTCAGACACTTTTAAAGCTTCTCTGGCAAGTTTGCCAGAAAAAGTTCCCTCTAAAAGTGTTTTTTTCAACATTTTAACAAGTTCTTTTTGAGTAATTTTTTTTCTGGAAGTTAAAAATTTAATTATCTCTTTATTTGACCAATCATTTATATTCATACATTTATAATAAATATATTGACAATAAATTTGAATATTGTTAAAATAATTATGATAATTAAAATTAATTACGATTATCAAAATGTTTTATTAAGAAAAAATGAATCCAAAACAACTAAAAAAGATAAAACAAAGAATATGCAATATTGCATTAAAAGGATTGATAAGATACTTTCTATTGTTTAACGGATTATATAGGTTGCAAACCATACGGCTATTTAGAATGTTTTTCTACATAATTTTTAATCAGGGTCGCAGCCAGATTACTTGCAGAACGATTTTCCTTTTTAGCAAGAAGTTTAAAAGCTTCAATCACTTCTTTTTCTATAACAACAACAAATCTTTGATTTTCTTCTCTTATTGTCAAAGTTTATAAACCCTTTGTAATTATTTTGTAAACTTATTATAAATTTTATATTTGTTATCTTGAAAAGTAAATTGCAAATAGTTATTATATAGTTTGTAAACTATTTAATAACTATTTTAAATTGCTGGTGATATTATGAACTCAAAAAAATTAAACACAATTAAACAAAAAATGAGCAATATTGCAATTAAAAGATTTGATGCCGAAGGTTTGACAAGAATACTTCTCTGTTGCTTAAGGGATGATATAGGTTGCAAACCTTACGATTCTCAAATAGTTACAAAAATATTATATGAAATTTTGAAACAAATAAAAAAAGATGTTAACTATATTCATAAAGTATTAAAAATCTAATGCAGGTTACAGGGCGGACTTTAGAGTACCGGTATTAAATATAGAGTCATCCTTGTATATGTTACGTAAATCGGGAACAGAAATAATTCTTTCTTAATAAATAAATTAAACTGCGTAAGCAGTGTCAGCGACTATACAAAGAATGGGTGGAACATAAAGCCAAAATCTTTGTTTTTATTTTTTTTTATGTTCATTTCTTTTCTTTTGTATTGCGCGTGCAAAAGAAAAGAAACGAACCATACCCTAAAGGGCATCCTGATATGTACGGCTCGTACCTCGCCTACATCTCAAGCAAGAAAAGAAAACTGGCGCTATCAAAAGAGATTTTAAAA
>CASFCQ010000077.1 GCA_949293185.1 uncultured bacterium | reverse complement strand
TAAAACCACATATCACCAGTCGTCAGGTTTTTGAAAAAACTTTAGGGATTTTAGTGTGATTTTTACATTAATTTACATTTATGTAATAGATTTTTGTCGGATTGGTAAATTAGAGCTACGTGTTGACCTATTTGCTTCGCTCAGAATGGTGTATTATTTTATACCGGTACACTAAAGTTTACTGTACAAGTCTTCGTCGGACTCGATGGGGTATTGTTTGTGAGAGATGTTATGTCAAAAGCGTAGCTTTTGCTTGCAGTATAAAATTAATACGAGCCGTACTTATCAGGATGCAATTTTTGTACACGCAAGGTCTTTCTCAAATAGTCTATAGTCTTAGCTGCACTGTTTTTTATCTTTTGTGATAAAATCGACTTTGTGGATAAAGCGTTAACTACAGTAGAATTTGACAAAGTGCTTGAACTTTTAAGCACTTTTGCCCTGAGCAATCCGGGCAAAAAACGCTGTCTTGAAACAGTGTTGAGTTCGGATATAAACGAAATTATTCTTAACCAGAAACTTACAACTCAGGCACAAAACGCATACAGGCTGAGCGATAGTTCAGTGCCCGCAGGTAATATAACTGATATCACAGATATAATAAGAATTTTGAAAAACAAAATTACTCTTGGTGTTGAAGATATACAAATGGTCTTTGCCGTTATTGTTTCAGCAAGAAAATTCTCATCTTTTCTGCACAAATACGCACAGGACCAGCCGGAGTTATTCGATTTTGTACATAAGCTATTCCCTCTGCCGGAAGTGGAAGCTCGTGTTGAAGAAATCTTTGACTCTTCTTTTAATATAAAAGAATCAGCTTCGCCCGAGTTAAAAGCCTTATTTCAAGCAAAACGCGACACCTCTGAAAATCTGAAAACGACTGTGGCTGATTTGATGAAAAATACTGCGTTTACTGCGAGTCTGCAGGATTCTGTCTATACACAGCGTGACGGCAGAATAGTTTTTCAGGTTAAAGCCGAATCTAAAAACAAAGTACAGGGGATAGTTCACGATATTTCTCAATCCGGGCAGACTTATTTTATTGAGCCAAAGCAGGTTGTGGGTATAAATAATAAACTCAGAGAGATAGAAATTTCTATAGAAGCGGAAATACAGCGTATTTTAAAAGAGCTGTCATCGCTTTTAGCACAGCACTGTGCAGATATAGAGTCTTCTTATCATAATTTAGTTGAACTTGATTTTATTTTTGCAAAGGCTAAATATTCAACAAGTATAGATGCCTGCGAGCCTCAGGTTGTGGCGGAACAGCTTATTGAACTTAACTCAATGAAAAACCCTGTGCTGCTTTCCATACTCGATAAAGTTGTGGAAAACGATTTTTACATTGGTAATCCATATAAATCAATTATTATTACCGGTTCTAACGCAGGCGGAAAGACCGTTGTTTTAAAAACAGTAGCTCTCTCTGTTGCGATGACCAGAGCAGGGCTTCATATTCCGTGTTTTAGCGCAAAAGTCTACCCGTTTAAAAAACTGTATGCCGAAATAGGCGATGACCAGAGCATTGTTCAGAGCCTGTCGACATTTTCATCGCATATCAAAAATATTAAAGAGATTTTAGACAATGCTGACAGTGAAACATTTATATTGATAGATGAAATCGCTGCGGGAACTGACCCGAAAGAGGGGGCAAGTCTTGCAAAAGCCTTAATGGAATCGTTTGTTGAAAAAGGGGCGCTGTCTTTGATTACAACACATTTTAACGAATTAAAGTCACTGCCTTTTGACAATCCGCAGTTTCAAAACGCTTCCGTAGATTTTGATGCGCAAACATTAAAACCCACATATAAGCTGAGAATAGGTGTTCCCGGTGCATCTAATGCTTTTGCCATTGCTCAAAATTTTGGCATAGACACAGTTATCATTGAAAAAGCAAAACAAAATTATGAGTCGGAAAGAACTGAAGAGTCTAAAATTCTTGGCGAATTGCAGGAAAAATACTCAGAACTCAACAAGCTTACGCAAGAAGCTCAAAATTTAAAAACAGAATCCGAAGCAAAGTACAAAGAATACACAGAGCTTTTGGAAAATTTAAACTCTCAAAAAAGGAAGACGCTAAAAGATTACAAACGCCGCTACGAGGACAATTTGCAGGAAGCAAAAGGTCAGATAAAAAAGGTTCTTGAAAACCTGAATCATCATAAAACCAGAGAAAATGCCATAAACTCTTACAAAAAACTTTCTCAAAAAGGTTCAAAGGCTGCACAGGCTTTGGCTAAAGAGTTTGAAGAGGTTGATGTAAAATATGAAGAGCTTAAACCTGAAGATATAATAATAGGTGCAAAAGCTATTATACGAGGCTTAGATCAGGATGTCCTCATAGAATCGCTACCTGATAAAAACGGAAATCTGCAGGTGCTTGTGGGGCAGCTTAAATCGACTATAAATATCAAAAAACTGGCTAAAAATCTCAAACGCCAGAAAGATATTATAAAAAAGAAAATAATTATCAGTTCATCCAAAGTGTCAATACAACGTACCAACATGTCGCCTAAGATTGACCTTAGAGGCTACAGGGTTGATGATGCACTGACGGAGCTTGATTTATTCTTAGATAAAGCCAGTATGGTTAATCTTCCGTATGTGGAAATCGTGCACGGTCATGGTACAGGACAATTGAGAACAGCCATTCGAGATTACTTAAACGACTCGCCATATGTTGCAAAGTTCAGGCAGGGAGATGATACAGAAGGCGGCAACGGCGTAACGATTGTGGACTTAAATTAAAATTTAAAGCCCTGTTTTATTGTTTAATTTTAGTTCATCAACCAAAGCAAGAACGGAATAAAGCTCTTCAAAAAGCTCAACAAAAGTTTTGCCCGTAGTTTTTTTGATATGTTCCCCATTGCAAAAAGATATCTTGCTTCTATCTGGTCGGTGCTGTATATGTTATACAAGGTATCAAATTTTACATCTTCAAAATGCATCCCCTTTGAGCTTCATAATCAGGAAGCATTGGCGCAGCTTTTTTATAAAAAAACTGTTGAAATTCCTTTATTAATTCTTTTTTAGATTTATTTAAATAATTCAAGCCGCTCATAATACAAAATTATAGCGGCATTCTTTTATATTAAAATCATTAGTTTATATTGTTAAATTAAATCAGCGGGGCTGAATCTTTTGTTTCTGTTTAAAAATCTTACTAATAATGCTCTCATAAATCTACTCTCTTAATTTCTCTTACATATATATAAAGTATATATTGGCATGAAAATTGCCTTTTTAGTCGGGCATGGAGTTAATATTAGTTAACAATTGTGTGAATTTCAATATTTACAAGCTTTTTAAGGATTTTGATTAAAATAAGAAAAAAGTGTTTACAAAAAATATTGTCTTGTTATAATAATTCTACAAGGTCAGTTAAGACCACAGAGTTATTCCTCGGTAGCTCAATGGCAGAGCATTCGGCTGTTAACCGAAGGGTTGTAGGTTCGAGTCCCACCCGAGGAGCCATTTAAAAAAAAGATGACTTAGGTCATCTTTTTTTATGCATCTAGGAGGGTGAGGACGAGAACCTGCCTTAGGTTCGAGCGCGAGGCGGCAGAGGCTGGGAGGGTGAGGACGAGAACCTGCCTTAGGTTCGAGCGCGAGGCGGCAGAGGCTGGAGTGTTTTGTTTGTGTTGAAAACACAAATCAAAACACGGAATTGCCGTTTAACGCCGCCGAGCAAGACAGTCCCACCCGAGGAGCATTTTCAAAAAAGAAGGCTTTAAGCCTTCTTTTTTTGTAAATAATCCTAAATCTTCCACTTCCGCGAGGTATGCAGCACCCTCAATATATAAATTGTGTTTCCCCTTACTTGATATGGCAAAATATACGGGTACTTTGAAATAACAAACTCTCTTGTTGTCAAAATTCTTCCTGCTCTACCGATTGCAGGATTATTAACTAAAATATTTTCTACTTGTTCAAGTATATGTGACACAACTTTTTTTGCAGATTCTTCATTGTTTGCACAAATGTACTCTCTGATTGAGCGTAAGTCCTCTAAAGAACTCTCTGAAAATCTTACTTCCACTACTCAATGCCCCATTCTTTTTTGACATCATCAATTGATACATGTTTACCATTATCAATATCTTTTATGCCCTTTTGAATAGCACTAATCTGCCAGGATTCAAGCTCAAGGTATTTTTCAATAGCTTCAATTGCTAAAAATGCTTTTGTTCTGCCTGTGGCTTTTGCAAGTTCTTCTAATTTTTCTTTTGTGTCTTTAGGGATTCTTAATGAAAATTGTTCTGATGACATATTTTCTCCTTTTGTGTTGCTTTGTATTACATTGTATCACTATGTAATACGCTATTCAACTTTGCAAGAAGCAATCAATTTTGCCCTGAACAAAAATTGTAAAATTTTTTTTGTTTATGATAATATCTTCTTTGCTAATTAATTTTGTATTTACTGCAATCAGTATTAATTTTTGTAAAATTTCATTCTTTCATCTTCGGGAGAGATAACAAAATTTATTTTTAGGGATTTTACAACATACAGAACTGCATAGTATTTAATAAAAAGACAGAGTATTAAAAAGGAAAATTTTATGGCAGCAATCAATCAAGTATCGCCAGTCAATTTTGACTCCAAACATGTAAAAAAAACTAATTCGCAACAGGTAAAAAGCAATTTTGTTCAATTAGACGCTTCCAATCCGCATCTTCTGGAAAGCTTTCTTGATTTGATGGCTCATAATAATAAATCTGTTGTATCTTTTGGTTACGCGCCGACAAAACACGGAACTAAAGACAAACAGTTTGTGCCATACATTCCTATGAGCGAAACTCTTGTAAAACCCTACGGACAGGATTTTGACGTAAATACGTTTGCTCCGACATTGTCTGATTATGCAAAAGACAAAATCAGAAATGAGGCTTCGACAAGAATTAACGGAACACGCCCGTGGCCCAAAATGGATAAAATTAATGCCTGGATGGTCACTGCAGAAACTGATGAGTTTAAATCAGACGGCGGTCTGGGCAAAGTAGCTGCCGACCTGCCCAACAGCTTTAACAAAAAATTTAACAAAGATAAAGAAAACCTTATGTCTGTAATTACTCCTATGTATGTAAACGGCAAGGAGTACAGACTTGAATATGATGCCGATAAAAATAAATACACATATCACTACGGAAAACGCGGCGATAAACAAATACCCGTTGAATACAAAGGCAAAATCAATGTACCTATTTATGTGGGCGCACCGCACAACACAAGGCTGAAAGATATTGATGTGAGAATTTTTGAGACACAACTCCACACCGATAAGCCAAAACCGACTCCGTATATCTTTTTGGAAATTCCGGAATACGGCGATGATGCAAACGGTCATTACACAACATTCAACCAGTTTTTTAACATTATAGACCGCAATCCGAAAGCAACAAACAACAACACACCTTACGCAAATTCCGAATTCAGCGACCCTGTTTTCAGAATGGCGTTCTTCTCAAAAGGCGTTTACGAACTTATGAAAAGCATTAAAGAGGATGACTTTAAAGGTATCGAAGCCCCTAATGCAGTGCTGCTCAATGACTGGCATGCCGGTTCTCTTGCAGCAATGATGCATTACACTGCCAATGCGGAGGCTGATACCGGTGCAATTTCTAAAGAAACCGGACGTTACTTTGATGAAACCCCGACAATCTATATTGCTCACAACTGCGAACATCAAGGCGCTTCTGACGGAAACGATAATCTGAGAACAAATATTTTCGGAACACTCTTCGGCGCATATGGTGTGGATATTCTCCCTAATGCAAAAAGCTGGAACGAAGCGTTTACCGAAGAACAAAACGCTCTTATGCGCTACACAAACTTTAACTCGCTAAAAACAGGTATGTCGCTTGTGGACAGGGTTGTTCCTGTTTCCGTAAATTACGGCGAAGAACTCGTTCACTCAAATGTTAAAGCTAACGGGGTAATGGATTTGTTAAAAGCACGCCACTACGGACCCGGACATACTCTTACACCTATCACAAACGGGTATTCAAAATCGCTGATTGTTCCAAAACAAAAGAATATGGATGCAATTACAGCTTCAACGATAAAGGATATGACTCTTGACGATCCAAACGCACCTAAAATTGATTTTTCAAAATTCAAGCTCAAAGCTTACGACAGTGACTCGCTTGATGTAAAAGTCAAAAACAAAAATGCGATTATGAATGTGTTCAAACAACTGCTCGAAAGAGAAAGAAAGCTCGGCTACGATGAAGACACAAAACCGACAAGAAGATACATGATTTTTGAAGCGGATAAAACGTTCATCAAAGAAGACGATTTTTCAAATACTCCGGTAATCGCATACTCCGGACGCGTAGACCCTCAGAAAGGTCTGGATTCAATATTTAAAGAAGCTATGTGGAAATTCGCCGAACATAATAAAAATACACCGGAGGAAAAACTGCCTGTGTTCATACTCGGCGGTGCAATCACACAAAAAGGCTCTTATGACAAGCTCAAAGAGTTCAAATACTATATGACCGAATATTATCCGAATATCGGTCACAGGATTATACTTATCCATGACTTCCTCAACACAAACCTTGTTGCAACAGCTGCGGATATGTTTCTTGTTCCGTCAGTGTTTGAGCCTTGCGGTTTGACACAGCTTGAGGCAATGGCAAAAGGTGCACTTCCTCTTGCTACTTCAACAGGCGGACTTGTCGACACAATCAAAGATAATGTTGACGGCTTTAGAACAAAAGCATTCTACGATGAATCCGGCGACAAAAAACTTCTCTACGGCGGCGGATACGCCAACAACTACGATGCTTTCTGCGAGGTTATTGAAAGAGGGCTTGATACTTACTATAACAATCCTGCCAAGTTTAAACAAATGCAAAAAACAGCTATGGAAAACGACTTTAGCTGGGATAAAGAAGGCGGTGCTATAGATAAGTATATTAACCTTATCAGAACAGGGCGCACAGAGTAACCAGCAGTCGCTTGTATTATAAAGAATATATAAAAAGGTGCGGGGCTTCTGCACCTTTTTAGTTGTATGAAAAATTTTTCTGGCAATTAAAGCAATTTTTTTGTTTTTATATATATAGCATTAGTCAAAAAAATGAGTTAAAATAAATAAATGGACAACATAAAAGATATTAAAGAGATACTGGCACAAAAGAAACAGAAGACTGTTGAAGAAAACAACAAGCCTTCTAAAACAGTATCTAATGCAACAAACCCGATTTTAAAAAAACTTATGCAGTTTAAAAATGATAGCTTGTCCAAAAAGTTCGATATTAATGACTTATTAAAATAATGTATTACTTAAAAAATACTCTTTTTTCAGATTTGACTAAAAACCAAAAATCCTCGTTGTTTGGTTTTGTTAAAAGCTTTGTTAAAAAGCACTACGCCAAAAGTGCTGATGAGATACTATCTCTGTTTATTGAGGACGAACAGTATTATTTTGAACAAAAAAATCCTCATTTTGAATGGATAATACCGGAATTTGAAAATGAAAAATTTTTAAAAGAACTGATATTGCTTATTGAAGAAAACAAAAAACAGCTGGCACTTAAAGAGGCGCAAAAACCTTTTATAGAAAAACAAAAGGCTCTGGCAAAAGAGCAGAGAAAAAAAGCAGCAGAGTTTAAATTGTCAAAACAGCCGCCGACTAAAAAACAACTTTACTATTATGATATGCTTTGTAAAAAGTACAATATTAATCAAGAGCCGGTTGAAAATTTATCACGCCTTGATTTAAAAAATATGATAGGAAAAATTATTGATGAACACGATAAGGGAATTGAAAAAATCTGATTTGATAAAAGCCTATACAGACGCAGGATTTTCTGTTGAAACAGCCTGTGCGGAAATTGATTTTGCAATTGAAATTATTAGCGGACTTACCCCTAAAGATTTGATTATCGGTATTATGCCTTCTCTTAAAGATATTCAAAAATTGTATGATACTGTGCAAATAAGACTTTCTACCCGCCAGCCGATGGCACAAATATTGGGATATTCATATTTTATGGGGAACAAATTTGAGGTTTCGGTTAACACTCTTATCCCACGTCCGGAAACTGAACTGCTTGTTAAAACAGCTATAGAAATTATAAATGAAAACAATTTTAAACAGGCACTCGACATAGGCACAGGCTGCGGCTGCATTGCCTGTATGGTAGCAAAACATACAAAAGCACAGGTCCTCGGTGTTGATGTGTCCAACGATGCTTTAAAAATTTCGCTTAATAACGCTATGCATCTTGATTTAATGAACAGGGCTCTTTTTAGAAAGTCTGATTTGTTTTCTAAAATACGTCCGGAAGAAAAATTCGATATGATTGTTTCAAATCCTCCGTATATTCCGCGCAGCGAAAAACCTCATCTTCAAACAGAAGTCAGAGATTTTGAGCCGGATACCGCACTGTTTACTGATGATGAGCAGGGGCTTGAATTTTATGAAAAAATCACCGCGACGGCATCTGAATATTTGAATGATAAAGGTTATCTGATTTTTGAGGCGGGTATAAAACAGGCCTGTTTGATAAAACAGTTGATGGAAGGCGCAGGATTTACCAATATAAATATATTAAAAGATGTTTCCGGTATAGAACGAGTAATTATCGGGAATTTGCCTTAAAGATTTCAGAGAAGGACCTCGCTGGCATACTGATTATGTTAGGATTGCTGTAATTTTTTATATGGTACTCAAAAGCTTCTTTTGGGACTTTATTGTCGTTTTGAAGCGCCAATCTTTGCGTGTTTGCGAGGGTTGTGTGTGTTCAGAATCTTACCGGCTTGGTGTGTAATTCAAAGGTTGGTAAGATGCTGAAACGAGTTCAGCATGACAGCAAATTTATTCACCCTCTCCGACGGAAGAGGGATGGGGTGAGGGTTGATAAGATTAAAAGAGCCTGACTGTTGTCAGACTCTTTTTATATAATTTCTTATTCTCTGCCTACTTTCCATCTTAATCCTGCGGATAATGACACACCGTTTCGTCCTCCGTTGTGTATCATCGCCTGACAAAATGCCAGAAATTTATTATTCACCCGTTTTTGTAATCCGACTCCGTATTGTACATA
>CASFCQ010000076.1 GCA_949293185.1 uncultured bacterium | reverse complement strand
TTATTTGTCTTTTAAAATATTTAGATAATATATTATCTAAATATTGACTTTTTATTAAATTTGGTATAATATATTATCTATGAATAATTCCTTATTTAATCCTAAAACTCCTAATGATATTGCAAAAGAATTGGTTGAGAGAATTAAGCAGCATCGAAAAAAGCTTAAAATTTCTCAAGCTCAGCTTGCTATAAAATCAGGTGTTAGTCTGGGTTCTATTAAAAGGTTTGAGTCCAAGTATGAAATTTCTTTGAATTCTTTTATAAAAATTCTAATAGCTCTTAATTTAGAGCAGGATTTGGAAAATTTATTCATGCAAAAAAATTACAACTCAATTGATGAGGTTATAAATGGATAACTATAAATATTTAAAAGTTTTTTATAATGATATTTTAGTTGGCACTCTGGCTAAAACTCCGGATAGAGTTGTTGCTTTTGAATATGACTCAGATTGGTTAAATAATGGATTTAGTATTTCACCTTTTAGTTTACCGCTCATCAAGAAAGTTTTTATCCCAAAATACGATCCTTTTGGCGGTTTATTTGGAGTTTTCAACGATAGTTTGCCCGATGGTTGGGGACGATTACTCGTTGATAGATTATTTTTGAAAAATAAAATTAACCCTGCAGAAATTGATAACCTCAATAGGCTTGCTGTTGTTCAGGAAAGCGGGATGGGGGCTTTGACATATAAGCCGGAACATCGATTTGAATCTGGAAATAGTATTCAAGATTATGATATTCTTGCTCAAGAGTGTTCAAAAATATTAGAATCGCAAAATTCGGATAATTTGGATGAACTTTTTTTCTTAGGTGGCTCATCCGGTGGTGCAAGACCAAAGATTTTAACATCAATTGACAACGAGGATTGGATTATTAAGTTCCCATCTTCATCTGATCCTAAAAATATTGGGAAAAAAGAATATCAATATTCCTTATGTGCAAAAGATTGCGGAATAAATATGACAGAAACGCGACTTTTTCCATCCAAAATTTGTTCAGGATATTTTGGTATAAAAAGGTTTGACCGTAAAAATGGTAAAAAAGTTCATATGGTATCAGCCAGTGGACTGTTAGAGACAAGTCACAGACTTCCTAACCTTGATTACAATATATTGATGAAACTAACACTTGAATTAACAAGAAATTATCAGGATATTGAACAGTTATTCAGGTTAATGTGCTTTAATGTGTTTGCTCACAATAGAGATGACCATTCAAAGAATTTTTCATTTCTTTTTGATGATACTAAAAAAGAATGGCACTTATCTCCTGCGTATGATTTAACTTACAGTTTTTCATTTAATGGGGAACACGCAACAACAATTAATGGTGAAGGAAAAAATCCAACCTTAGATGATATTTTAGCTGTGGCAAAAAATATAGGACTCAAGGAAAAATTTGCAAAAGATATTGCATTAAATATTCAAGAAAAATGTTCTAAATTATTTAATTAATCTCATCTCTAAGTACATTAATCTTTAAACAGAAGAGTCTTTATATAAGCACAATTACCTCTATAGCTTATGTAATTGCTTTTTTGTTATGTTAGACTGTTTGTGTAACATAAACGAGGCTGTGATTTTATGGAAAATAACAAACAAAGATGTGAAAATTGTATAAATTTTAGAAAAGTAGTAATGATAGGGTGCGGATTTGTCGGATCAGCGAGCGCTTTCAGCCTTATGGAATCAGGTTTATTTACCGAAATGGTAATGATAGATGCAAACCGAGAAAGAGCAGAAGGTGAAGCACTGGATATAAATCATGGTGTTCCTTTTTCCAGACCTATGAAGATTTATGCCGGTGATTATGATGATATTGATGGAGCTTCATTAATAATCATTACAGCCGGAGCAAACCAGCAGCCAGGCGAAACAAGACTGGATTTAGTAAAAAAGAATATTGAAATTTTTAAAACAATTATTCCTGAAATTTCAAAACGTAAATTTAATGGTATTTTACTGATTGTCTCGAATCCAGTTGATATTTTGACATATGCTGCGTTAAAGTTGAGCGGTCTGCCCAAAAACAGAGTAATCGGCTCAGGTACTGTTCTTGATACAGCAAGACTAAAATATGAAATAGGCAAACACCTTGATGTAGACAGCAGAAGTGTTCAGGCATTTATTATAGGCGAACACGGCGACAGTGAAATAGCAGCCTGGAGCTGCGCTAATGTAGCAGGGATTGCATTGAATGATTTTTGCGAAATGCGCGGTCATTATGATCACGACAGTGCAAATCAAAGAATTGCAAATGATGTTAAAAACAGTGCTTATGAAATTATTTCAAAGAAAAAAGCAACATATTACGGTATTGCAATGTCTGTTAAACGTATTTGCGAAGCAATTGTCAGGGATGAAAAATCTGTTCTTCCCATTTCTTCATTAATGTGCGGAGAATACGGACTTAACGATGTTGTGTTGAGTATGCCTTCCGTTGTTGGCAAGAATGGTCTGGAAGCTCATGTACCTATTTCTTTAAGCAATGAAGAAATAGAAAAATTACATAACTCAGCTAATACATTAAAAGAAATACTTAAACAAAACGGACTATAAATATATAAATTCACAAATATCAAGCCGGCGTGTATTAATTATGCGCCGGCTTTTTTGGTTTTCATCAGGTATCAATAATAAATATTAAATTTAATAAAATGTCTGCTGCAGCCCGTTATGGACTAACTTGCTTTGAAAAACCCGCAAAAAAGTTCCTTAATTCTTTACAAACTTTCAATTCTGCTTGAGCCTGAGTTTTTTCCTGCTTTGATAAATCTTTGTTAGTAAGTTTCTCTTTTAATTTATCTATCTTTATATCAAATTTTTGTATATTTTTTTGTACAAAGTCTTTTGAGTTTGCTCCAAAAATATTTTTTAAATTTTCTTTAAAAAGTTTTTTTACATCATCAGGATTTTTGGCATCATTTAAATTTGACGGAGCAACATTAATACTGTCTATCATTGTTATCAAAGATTCCGTAAATTCATCAGTATTTATCCCCATTGATTTTAAATCCAAAAAGGCTGGAAGCAGTGTTGTTAACATATCGGAAATTTTAAGTAAAGCATCTGCTTTGGCTTCTGCCTCTGCAATAATAGCATCTTTTTTAGCCATTATCATATTTATTTTTGATTCTTTTTCTTCTTCCGACAGGTTTTTATCATTTAAGACTTTTTTCAAATCACTTGCCAGACCTTTTAATACACCTAAAGCGCTTTCGCTGACATTTGTAACCTTATTTTTGGCTTTAGAAGCAATGCTTTTTAATGCAACACAACCAATATCACCGAGTGACTTTTCATTTTGCGAAATTGTATTGCAAACTTCCCAAACACCTGAAAGACCTGCATAAATCTGTTCTGTATATTGCAGTTCAGTTTCAATATTTTCAATATACTCTTCATTTTTAGGTTTTTGTGCCTTAAAATCAGGCTGTGTAACATTGCCCTGCTTGACTTTTATACTTGTGTAATCGTTTATTCTGTTATACAAATTTTGTGCCAAAACATTAATTGTCATAATACCTCCTCGCGGTATATTTATATAAAAACAATTGCAATAGAAAAATTGCCTTGCAGACGGCAGCGTTTTTGCCTGAATCGCCGTCGAGTTAAAAACCGTATAGTTTTATTATCTTCCGGACTTTTCTTTTTATTTAAAAACTACACAATAAATATTGTCGTTGGAATTTTTGCCACACGTCTACAACAGGAATTAAAGTATTTAACCGATTTATCATTATACAAATATTGTTATAATTTCATTTGAACATCTATATCAGGATTTTTATATGTCATACGAAGAATACTCCAAAAAATTTGACGAAATATATGCAAATCGAATAGAGCCGAATTTGAAAGAAATTGAAGAACAGCGGCTGGAAAAGGTTCAAAAATTTAACTCATTATCGTGGTCTGTTTGTACTCTTTGCTTAATTGTTTCACTATGGCTGGTATCCAATTATATTAAGGATGCCGGGTGGTATATTTTTGCAATATTATTTTCAATTTTTATGCCGCTTTGTATAATAAATAGCATTTGTTTTGATAAATTAGGAAAAGAAATTAAGAAAAAATTTTTACCGGCAATTTTAAAATCGTTCGGTGAGTTTTATATAACTTCAACCGCAATAATAGGTTTTCAAGATATTAAAGAATATAACATTTTTCCGAGAGCGCAAAGTTGTGATGTAGATGATATAATAACAGGATTTTATAAAGAAATCCCCGTTTCTATTCAGGAAACAACTCTAACACACACTGAGGGGAGCGGAAAATCCCGCCGTACCGTAACCGATTTTAAAGGGTTAATAATAAAAGTAAAATTTCCCAAAAATTTTACGGGAACAACTGTCGTAAGAGCTGATAAATCAGGGAGCACTGCAGACAATTTACAAAAGGTTAACCTTGAAGACCCTGAGTTTGAAAATATATATGATGTATTTTCAACAGACCAGATAGAAGCCAGATACCTTTTAACAACAACTTTTATGGAAAGATTGAGAACACTTGGCGAGGTTTTTGCAACTACCGCAGGTAGAGCTCCTCGTTCTTACTGTGTTTTTGACAATGATTATATAATGATTTTTGTAAACATTTATGATAATTATTTTGAGGTATTTAAGCCCTTTGAAACTGTCTTAAACAAAGAAAATTACAGACAGGTGTTTGTGCAGATGACACTTATCTTTGATATTATACACAAGTTAAAAATTGACCTGAAAATAGGGTTGTAATTTAATCATTCTCAGTATCGTTTTTTTCAACAAGCAGTTTTTTGATTCTTCTGCCTTTAAACTCTACAACCTTTATTTTTAACCCGTCAATTTGGAGTTCGTCATTCATTTTAGCAAGCCTGCCCAGACGCTTTTGCAAAAGTCCTGCGATTGTTTCAACTTCTTCTTCATGCTGGTTGATGTTAAAGTATTCAAAAAATTCATCCACTCGCAAAAGTCCGTTTACAATAAATTTGTTTTCTCCGACTTTTTTAATATCGTTTTCTTCTTCATCAAATTCGTCCTGTACGTCACCAAAAATTTCTTCCAGTACATCTTCCAGTGTAATAACACCGGACATTCCGCCGAATTCGTCTATAACAATTGCGATTTCAGTATGATTGTTCTTGAAATTTTGTAAAAGTACATCTGTTGTCATAGTTTCAGGAACGAGCAGCGGTTTTCTCAAGCACTGCTTGATTTCGAAATTTTCGTTTTTCATTTTGCAGGAATACAGGTCTTTTACATGCAGAATCCCTACTATATTATCTATATTTCCGTCGTAGACAGGATATCTTGTGTACTGATTATCAAGAATAACTTTTTCAAGCCCGGTTATATCAACATCTACGGGTATTGCAGTAACATCACATCTTGGCACCATGATTTGTTTTGCATTCAAATCAGTAAATTTTAGAGAATTCTTCAATAATAAATTTTCTGTTTCGTTTAACACTCCGCCTTTATAACTTGCATCGATAATCATATCGAGTTCTTCTTCCGTATGCACGGCATGTGACGGATGAGCCGGCGGAATGTTCATAAGTTTTAAACACCAATTGCCAAAACCGTTGAGTATAAATATAAAGGGTGTAAATATTTTTGCCACAAAAACAAGAGGACGTGTTACTGCAAGAGTAGTCTTTTCCGGATATTGAAGTGCGATTGACTTCGGCATTAATTCTCCGATTACAACATGCATAAAAGTAATCAGCGCA
>CASFCQ010000075.1 GCA_949293185.1 uncultured bacterium | reverse complement strand
AGATTTTGCCACGACAAGCTGTGGTCAAAATCTTCTCAAAACACAACTGTTTCTAATAAACTTCCATCAGGGCTTCGCCCCGAACCCCCTACGGCTTACTATGTAAGCCGTCTATATTATGAGCTAAAATGTAACAATTTTTGTCATCGAACTATGTAACATATACAGTGATGATGAAGTGTAATGACGGCAGAATCTAAACAGTAAGAGTTGCGGCGCATTTGTAAATCAGCCCTGCGTTGATGAAATCGTTATACTTGTATATCTATCATATAAAATAATCTGCTCATTTATTATATTTGTATTATTATAAATATATAAGTTAAACTAAATTAACATTTAACAAATTTCTGGCAAAAATAAATTTTCAGGCTATTTAAACCTCATGGAAAAGAGTTACAACTATGCCGCCATTAACAGTAATATCGTCATCAGCATTAACAGCAAATTATAACAATCCCTCACACAAGGTCAAAACATCAGGTGCTCTGGAAATAGAAGACAACCCGTTCAAAGAGCTGGTAAAAAACACACATGAAGGTAAAGTAAAAAGAGCATCGCTTGCAGGCAGTGCGGTAACAACACTGTTATATTTGTTTGCAGTAGCTAAAGCTGCCAAAAAAGGTAATTTTAAACCCGGCGATATGTTCAGAGTTAATTTTAACAGTGTTCCGAGAGCAATAGGGCTTGCAACATCTGCTTTAATAGGGGGACTCACAGGCGGTTTAATTACCGACAAAAAAGAGAACCGTAAACCAAAACTAAAAGAAGCAATGCACCAGTTTTTGGGCAACATTGTTACCCCTATCAGCATAGTCGGGATAGGTACTTCGCTTATTGAAAAACGAAAACTCTCTATGGTTAAAAACTGTATTTATGGCGGGCTTGCTGCCATTATCGGTGTTGGCTGCGGCGTAACCGGCGGAAACTATGTTGCTTCAAAAGTGAATGAACTTATTTACAAAGAAAACGATGACAGAAAAGTCGGTCCGAAAGATTTTGGCATACACATTGATGACATTTTGACAGTTATGGCAATGACAGATTTGGGTGACAAGGTAAAAAGTTTTGTATCAAAAGCCCTGCCGGCAATCTTCTTAATCTGCGGATATGAAGCAGGTACAAAAAAAGCAGAACCCAATCAGGCTGAAAAAATTAATCCCTTTTGAATATTTTTGCTATAATTATTTAATCAGGGGGATTTTATATGAATTTTTTGAAATCGTTAGTTAATTTTGTTCTTGTCATATTTGTTTTGTTTGTTGTATCGACTGCAGCACAAGCAAAAACAATCACTTTTGCTGTTACTTCTGACATAGATTATCTTTCGGGAGATGAAACCAATACAGGCGCAAAAGTACTGGACGGTTTTATTTCAAGAACACAGGAAACAAAATACGACTTTATCATTTTTAACGGCGACAACATCAAAAAATCAAAACCCCAGCATCTTATAGCATTTCTAAAGCGTATACGCGCAATACACACTCCATATTATCTTGTAATGGGTAACAATGATGTACATAAAATTTCCGGTATTTCAAAACCGGAGTACTTACAGCTTGTAAGTAAATATAACAGAAATCAAAAAGATGCCCAAAACTCTTATTATTTTTATCCCGCACCGGGAATTATAGCGATTGTTCTTGACGGAGTTTCAACAGGTATGCCGACTAATCACGGAGTTTTCAATAAAAAAACGCTCAAGTGGCTGGAACAGGTTCTCGATAAAAATCAAAACAAGCAGGCGATTATCTTCCAGCACGTTCCTTATTACGAACCTGTTGATATCCCTGAATATGAAATACTTGAAAAAGCCGAGTATGCTGCAGTTATAAGAAGATATAAAAATATAGCTTTAATAGTATCCGGTCATTACGGTAAAGATTTTGAGACAAAAGACGATTACGGAGTAGTACACATTTCTGTGCCGTCTATGTCAAAAGAGCCTTATTATTATACAGAAATTGACTTCAGCTACGACAAGCTTCCGTTCGGAAAAGTTAAAAATATAGATATACGAAGAGTACTGCGCCCGGCTGTGTAATTTTTTTTCATACAGCCACCTTTGTCATCGAATTACGTAACATATACAAGAATGACAATTGTTTTAGATTCTTCACTGAGATAAAAAAATCCAATATTAACAATACGTAAAACTTTTCGAAAAATTTGTAAATTTTGAAAGTTAACAAACGTTATAAATGTATGATTGTTAACAATTCAAACAAAATATTAACTAACAATGATACACCGCCTGCTGCACCTAAAAAGCAGCAACTAAGCGTTACTGACAAAAATCTTCACGAAGAGCACGGCTGCAGCGCTGAAGTTTCTGCTGATATATTAAAAGCTTATGCAGGTATAGAGGGAAATAACAAAAAAGTTTCTAAAGAAGACGTCGTTAATTTTTTTAGAGAATCAGGTTTTAAAAATGAAAACTTGTATGCAGAAATGCTGAAATCTCTTGAAGACCGTGACGGGGAGATATCTCAGCTGAGTTTTGATTTTCTGAAAAGTTTTCAGAAAAAAAATAATCCTTTGATAGTTTCGGCAAAGATTTTTAACACAGCAAAAGAGGACGGAAAAATTAATTATGCCGCATTAAAACTCGCTGACTCTATAATGGAATCAAGAGACCCAAACAATTATTACAGCAACGACAAAAGCTGTGAGACTTTGAATGGTTTAAAAAACAAAGACGGGTCTTTTAACAAAGAAGCGTTGAAATTTTTTATCAAACATGCACAGACCTACAAAAAACTTTTTAACTTCAACCCAAAACTTGCTTTTACACCTTTAAAAAATAATAATGATGAATTTGACACAAAAGCAATGGGTTACGCCGATAAAAAATTAAGCGCCGGCGAAGAGTTTCAAAATGTTATATCTCAGGTTTTCGACGGCAAAGATAAGGACGGAAATTTTTCATACGCAATAAAAGAACTAACTGACAATTTGTCTCGAATTTTTGAAAAATCACAGATTAAATATGTAAGAGATATTGCTCTGTCTTTTCCTAAAGATAAGAAAAAAGAGCGTGATGAGTTCATTGAACTGGCAAAATCAATAAAAAATAAACCTGATTTCTATGAGATATTTAATTTTATAAAAAATACAAAAGCTGATGAGAACTCAAAATCAGCACTTGAGTTTGACACACCATCTGTAGATTTTGTAAGGAAAATGAAAGAATCAACATATCAAGGTTTGGAAAAAACAACTGTTATACTTAAAACAACAGGGCAGCCTTACAATAAATTTTCTTCAAAAGATATCGAGGTGTTGAAAGAGCTTTGCTCCATTGTGGATACAGAAAATATTGCAACATTTATAGACGCATCAATAAAAAAAGCAGGCAAAGACAAAGGAAAATTTGATTCCTCAACACTTGAAACATATCTTGATATTTATCGTAAAAACCGCTATTTAGCGCCAATGGCTGATATTGAATATATGGCAAAATGTTTTGCTCTGGAAGAAAATGATTATGCGCTTGATACATTCGCTAAATTGTATAATTTAAAATGGGATACAGGCAACAAGTATTCCTCAGAAGAAAGATTGGACAGAAAAGCACTTCATTTTATACTTATGATGTGTTGTATGGAGAATAACGGTATTCCAAAACGTCCTTGCTATAAAAATGTTCTGGATAGATTAAACAAATTAATGACAATGAAGCTGCCTATGTCATCACGTGATGCTTTTGAAAATTTTATCGTGTGTCAGGATATAGACATTGTTGAAAAGTTGGAAAAAATTAACATTATGGAACTCGGGCTGAAAACAGGTCAAATTTCTCAAGGTATTTTTAAATATGCAAACGAAGAAGAACTGCTGCAATTTAAAGAATATTTAAAAGAATATCTAAAAGACAAAAACGTTCAGTCCGTAGATATTCAGCTTAATCCAAACATATCCAGCATTGTTGAGCTTACAACAGGACCTGCTTATGATAAGAAAAAACTACTTTATGACATAAAAAAAGGTGAACCTACCGCAGAAATTCACGAACGCAAATGGGACAACAGGATAACGATTAAAGAAAAAGATTTTACAAACAACACTCTTGTCGAGTTTAGAAACCGCATTGTCAGGGATAATTTATTTGAATATGAAAGACTCGAATCCCAAAACCTGAAAAAATTTGATAAAGATAATAACTTGCTTTACGAAGAAGAAATAAAGCCATCCTCCATCCCTAATGTTTTTGACATAACAAGATCCTATCCCGACGGAAGAACGGAAAAAATCAGCACAGCTCAAAAGACAAAAGACGGCAATGAAATTATAGAAAAACACATGTCTTCTACTGACGGAACAAAAACATACTACCGCTATGAAGATGACCCTGACGGCAACCGGATTTTAGATTACGTAATAACAGACAATACCGGTAAAAAACTTTTGAATCATTCAGTCTCTTTTGAAGTAATTGACGAAAATCACTTCGTTTCTTCACGCAACAATAAAAAATTCGATATAAAAATACAGGACGACAACCTTGTTATCAAAGATTTAAACACAGGCAGCACAAAAACGCTGGAGCTGACAAACTTTACACGAGACACAAAAGAACTCGTCTTACCTGTACTAAAAACGCTTCCGGGTGAAGAACTGTTCAAAATGAAAGATTTGGATTTAAAAGCTCTTTATGTAACGGAAAAAATAGATAACGCTGCATTCTCTCCGAGAGAAGAAACTATTATGCTAAAAGAAAAATACCTAGACAGAGCCATACTTTTACACGAATTCGGACATGCAAAAGATGTGCTTATGTTTAAGGAAATTTCAGAACAAATAAGTAATGACCCCAAGCTTAAAGAAATATTTACCGAAGAAAAAAAAGCATACCGCGAACATTTCGGCGACTCTGAACTTTCTAAAATAGGATATTTTACTGCAGATTATCACTATCTCGGTTCAAATTCAATCCGTGAAGGTATTGCAGAAACAAATACAGTCCTAAGCACATGTCCAAAAAATGACATACAATCGATTCGTTCGCATTACTGGCAGCAATATTTCCCCAGAACAATTGCTTATCTTGCAGGACTTCTGCAATAAAACCATATTTTTATGTCAGGTTTGTTGTTAATACAATAAACTGCTGCTGACAGCACTGTATGTCGTATTTACTAATCAGACAGAAAACTATTGTGTAAATTATCAAAAGATTTAAGCAACTTTTAATGTATATCCCAATTCTTTTAATACTTTTAAAATAGTATCAAATTGAGGAGTAACCTCCCCTTTAAATATTGCATATAAATTGCTTCTTGAAATACCTGTCTTTTTAGACAAATTAGAGATGTTATCTTTTGCTCTGACAACATATTCAAGAGCACGAACAAAAGCGTTTATATTTCCGTCTTCTAAATATGCTTCTAGATTTAAAGATAACCATTCTTTTATGTCATCTTCTGTTTTTAATTCTTGTTCTATTATTTCAGGTAAATTAAAATCTTTTATATTTTTCATGTTATATTCCTTTCAATTTATTAATAATTTCATTAGCTCTGTTTATATCTTTATTTTGGGATTTTTTATCTCCGCCGTTTATTAGCAATATAATTGTTTGATTTTCTATCGTGTAATATATTCGATATCCAGAACCAAAATTAAATCGTAATTCATAAAGATAATCACTTAGCTGTTTATAATCGCCAAAATTGCCGTCTTTAAGTCTGTCAAGCCTTAATAAGATTCTTTTTCTTAAAGAACCATCAAGACTTTTTAACCATTCTTTGATTGGTTCATTGCCATTATCATCAATATAAATTTTTAAAACATATTCATTCATCACTATATTGTACTATATACAGTACAATATTTCAAGCTGTTTAATTTATAACGCTGCAACCTGACAGCACTGCAGGGCGGATTTACTAATCCGACAAAAACTATTGAGTCAGATATATTGGTGCGGATTGTATATGTTACGTAATTCGGTGACAAAAATTGTTACATTTTAACTCTTAACATATACGGCTTACTGTGTAAGCCGTATGGGGTTCGGGGCGAAGCCCTGATGGAATTTTACTAGAAACAGTTGTGGTTTGAGAAGATTTTGACCACAGCTTGTCGTGGCAAAATCTTTGATAAAACACTTTACTGTTTCTTTTGATAGGCGCCGGTTTCTTTCTTTTGGTTCGTTTTCTTTCTTTGCCTAAGGACTCCGTTCAAAAGTTGACTAAATGTCAAGTTTTGAATGGAGGTATGCTAAGCCAGATACGCAGTATCTGCGTGCAGTATAAAAATAAATAAGAAAATGAACGTAAAAAAAGAAAATATTTATTAATAGAAAGCAATTGTTTAGAAAACATAAATTATAGGTTTAGTTTTTTATTTGTTCATTTCTTTTCTTTTTTTGCGACGAAAAAGAAAAGAAACGAACCAAAGAAAAGAAAAAGGACGCCAGTCAAAAAACACTGTAAATTTTTAGAATAAATTTTGCATCCACTTCACTACGTTACGGTCTGTCAAAATTCACTCTAAAAACTAACAGTGTTT
>CASFCQ010000074.1 GCA_949293185.1 uncultured bacterium | reverse complement strand
CGGAGCAGGCGTAAGAATCGAGAGTGACCCGATGCACGCAATACAGTTAGCTCCGGGAATAAAACTCATAGGTAACACCAAAAACGGCTGGCAGCCATATATAGGTGTAAGCATGGTTTGGAATTTGCTTGATGAATCGAAAGTAACAGCAAACGATATTCGATTACCTGAAATGAGCATAAAACCGTATGTTCAATACGGTGTGGGTTTACAAAAACGGGTGAATAATAAATTCCTTGCCTTCTGTCAGGCGATGATACACAACGGAGGACGAAACGGTGTGTCACTCTCCGCAGGTTTACGCTGGAAAGTAGGAAGAGAATAAAGAAATAATGCAGGATGTTGGTGGGCACGCCTTAGTGCTTTGCCCACCCTACAACTGGACGTCATCCTGAATTTATTTCAGGATCTTACCGGTGAAAAAAGATAACAAAAAACGTCTGTCAGATTCTGAACACACCCAATCCTCGCCCACCGCAGCGATTAACGCTTCAGAATGACAATGAATCGCCGGAAATCAAATAGATTCTTTGCTTCGCTCAGAATGACGAGGAAAGAATGACAGTTGGGCTGAAAGCCCAAGCTACAACTCAACAACTATACAACAGAATTTTTTTCCAGCCATGCGACTGATTCTATATGATAAGAATGACAGAACATATCAACAGGCTGTATATATTTTGTTTTAAAACCGTTTTCGTGCAAATATTTTAAATCTCTGGCTAGTGTCGAAGGATTGCAAGACACATAAATTATAGCCTTTTGGCTAAGCTTAATTGCAAAATCCAGAGACTCTTTTTCGCAGCCTTTTCTTGGGGGGTCTAAAACAGTAACATCAAATTTTTGTCCTTGTTCAATCAACCCTTCAAAAATCTTTTTAGCATCACCGTTAAGTGCTGTAAGATTTTCAACGTTATTTAATTTAACATTTTCTGCAGCATCTTTTGTTGCACTCAAAGCTTCTTCTACAGACACAACCTCTTGTGCCGCATCACTCAGCCAGATACCGAAACTGGAAACACCCGAGTATGCATCTAAAATACGGGGATTTTTATAATTATTTTTGATAATATCTTTCACTATATTAAAAATGTTTCTTGCCGAACCTATATTTACCTGAAAGAAACTGTTAGCAGAAATTTTAAAAATTTTATCGTCAATTTTTTGCGTAATAAAATTTTCACCGAGTATTTTTCTCGTGTCATTACTCATAATGAGGTTTGTCTTTTGAGGATTGTAGTTCACCAGACAGCCTTTTATGTGGGCAAATTCTTCCATTAACTTTTTAGAAAGTTTTTTAAATTTGTCCTTCAACTGCGTGTCATTTACAACAAAAATCACAATCAACTCGTTTTCGCTTGTGCTGTACCTGTATACAAGATGTTTTAAATCTCCTTTATGTAATTTTTCATTGTAGCCGGAAATACCGAGTTCCTGTGCATTTTGTCTGATAAATTCAGTTATCTTATCAATAATTTTAGGTTGAATCGGACAAAATTTTATATTTACAAGTTCGTGAGAACCTTTTTTGTAATATCCTGCTAATAACCTTTTTGACACTTTAGTTTGAGAAACCGGATACTGAACTTTTGAGCGAAACGACTTTGTTTCCGGCGATGCAATAACAGGTTTTACCTCTATATCTTCACCTGTAAACTTTTTAACGGTTTCCGCTACGATATTTCTTTTTTCCTCCAGCTGAAAATCATAATCTATATGCTGCCAGCCGCACCCTCCGCATACGTTGTGCATCGGACAAAAAGGTTTTATTCTGTGTGGGGAAGGTTCTAAAATCTCATCGATAACTGCATTAGCAAAATTTTTATTTGCTTTTACTACTTTTACTTTCAACTTATCCTGCGGACATCCGCCCTCAATAAAAACAGGATAACCGTTAATTTTTGCGAGTGCAGCGCCTTCGTATACGAGTTTTTCCGGCACAACTTCTAAAAAATCGCCGCCTTTTATTCTGTTTTTTGGTTTTTTAGAATCTTCCATAATTAAAGCTATACCATAGGTTGTGCAAATTCTTCTTCCTGTATTTCAGAAGAAGGTTCATCAGGATAAACAGGATTTTCTTGTACTTTGGTCACGCCATGAGTTGTCTTACCCCAATCCATTGTTTTCTTGAAGAAAATAATCTTAAATACAATGAATACAACAACCGGAAACCATACACAGCACAGAAATATGCCTGTCTGAACAGCCTGAACAATACTCTGCCAACGTGAAAGATGGTTGTATTTTCTCACACTGTACAAAAGCCCCATAGTAAAGAATCCACAAACCATAACAGACACAAGCAATGAAGAAGAAACACAATTAGGCGAATCTTTTACATATTTAAAAGCCTGAAAACAAATTTCAGATATCATCCAGAATGGAAGAATAAATTCCGTGATGTAAGCAATCATATCTATACTTACTCTCAAAGACATGTCTTTAGAAAACAATACACCCCAGAAATGTTCGAGATATCGTCTGATACTGCCCTCTACCCAGCGTCTTCTCTGTTTTAAAAGAGGAACAAATTTAACAACAGCCTCTTCATATACGCATACATCAGCACAAAAGCGGACATCCCAGCCCTTTATGTGCAATCTTGTAGACATATCAAGGTCATCGGTAATTGTATAATTATTCCAGCCGTGTATATCATCAAGAGCTTCTCTTTTAATAAGCTCGCCGTTACCCCTGAGTTCAACAGCGCCTTTTATTGAGTCTCTGCCCACCTGAAAGTGGGTATCAAGGGCATATTCATTATCCTGACAGCGGGTAAGAAAGTTTTCTTCACGGTTTATAATAACTTTTCTTGCCTGAACTGCACCGACACTGTCTTTTTCAAGCAGAGGAACGAGTTTTGTTAAAAAATCGGGTTTTACACGAGCATCAGCATCAAATACAAGAATTGCCTCGCCTTTGGCAAGTTTCATTGCATCGTTAAGCACAGCAGATTTACCCGGGAAAGCATCTTTGTCACGAATCATAGCCGTAACTTTTTCATATTTTTGTTCGAGTTCTTTTAACTTTTCTGCTGTGTTGTCAGTACTTCTGTCATCAATAACAATCACATCAAACTTTTCATAATCCATATTCAGAATATTTTCGACAGTTTTTTCGATAACATCCTGCTCATTATGCGAAGGAATCATGACTGTAACAAAAGGTTTGTAATTCCAGTTCAGTTCATCAGGCTTTTTTTTACGTTTAATCTTCTGGTGCTTTAACGCAATTTGCATATATACAACGTAAGAAAGCATAAACGCACAAAGAAATATTATTGCCCAGAATGTAGACATAAAGTTTTGGAATATAAAAAGGAATAACCATAACGAAGCAATTAATATTGATAAAACTATTCTCTCTATCAAACCTCTGTCCTCTGTATATGTGTCCTCAAAATAATTATAACAAAAATATTATATTGATTTGTAACAATAATAAACAATTCTGTATAAAATCGCAATATTTTAATATTGAGATAATATAATTATATTTATCAGATATAAAAATGAGTACCTTACATGAAAAAAACCGCAATATATCCGGGCAGCTTTGATCCGATAACAAAAGGACATTTAGACGTTCTTGCCAAAGCATCAAAAATGTTTGACAGGGTTATTATTGCAGTGCTTAAAAATGATGCCAAAAAAGGATTTTTACCGACAGAAGACAGGGTTGCTCTTATAAAAGATGCATTAAAAGAAATGAATCTGGATAATGTCGAGGTGGACAGCTTTGATGGTCTTACTATCGAATATGCAAAGCATGTCGGTTCTGATATTTTAATCAGAGGGTTGAGAGCTGTTTCAGACTTTGAATACGAAATGCAGTTATCCCAGACAAACAACTCGCTTGCACCTAATATTACAACAGTATTTTTAATAACAAAACCAAAATACAACTTTATTTCATCAAGCACAGTTAAAGAAATTGCAAAATACGGAGGGGATATTTCTAAATTTGTTCCCGAAAGTGTGGTAAAATATTTTAATAATATATAACGAAAGGTAAAAACAATTATGACACAACTTAGAATTAAAGAACTCTTAGGCAGAGCCAATTTAATATTAGACAAGGGGTTCCACTTCCTGCCGGGTTTTGTCATGGTTAAAAGTTCAGAGATGGAAGCAATCTTAGACAGAATAGATGCTTCTATACCTGAAGATATAAAAGAAGCTGAATCTATCCTCAGAAGACGCGAAGAAATCCAGCTGGAAGCGCAGCAAAGAGCGGAAAGAGTAATTGCGGAAGCAAGAAACGAAGCAGAAAAAATTCTCAGCGAGTCAGAACTATTAGGACAGGTTCAACGTGAAGCGGAAAGAATTAAAGAACAAGTTTTGGCAGAATGCCAGCAGCTTAGAGATAACACAATAGAAGAAGCTAAAAAAATAAAAATTCAGGCAGAAGACGAAGCCCACCATATTAAAGAAGGTGCGGAAAACTATGCTGAACAGGTGCTTGCAAATATAGAAGGCGACTTAACCCAGCTGCAGACTATTGTTAAAAACGGACAATTGTACTTAGAAAAACTTAAATCCAGCGCCGGCTCAAACAGCAACGCCCAGATGCAAGGACAGCAGGAAGATTACACTGCAGCTAACTATCCTATGTAGTTAAGCAACAATCTCTCCTCCGGAAATCTTAAATATCTCTACATCTTTTAAATATTCCTCGTCAAAATGCAAAGTATCGACTGAGGTTATAATTGTTTGTGTAGTGTTACCGATTGCATTTAACAAATAGTTCTGCCTGATATCATCCAGTTCTGCCAGTACGTCATCTAAAAGTAATACGGGTGTATCTCCAATTTTTTCTTTAACAAGTTCAAGTTCCGCTAACTTAAGACTCAACACTATCGTTCGTTGCTGGCCTTGCGATGCAAACTTTTTGGCTTCTATATCATTAATAAAAAAGGACACATCATCTCTGTGCGGACCGACAAGAGCCTGAGCGCGTATTATTTCTTCAAGCTGCCGTTCTTTTAATTTTTCTGCAAATTTTTGCGCTATATCTTCTACAATAAAATCCGATTGCAAAGAAAAATCGACATCCCCGAGCACTGTTGAATTATAAAATGTTGTCAAAATTTCTGATGAAGCGATTTGCATATGTTTTTCCATTGCAATTTTTTGCAGCTCTTTTAAAAATTTCAACCTTAAAAATATAATGTTACTGCCAGACACTGCCATCTGGGTATTAAAAACTTCCAGAAGCGAGTTATCGGCATTAATATTGCCTTTTATATCTTTTAAGTGGTTGTTCTTTTGAGTGCGGATTTTGTTATACTTGGATAATCTGTCAGGATAAGCAGGATATATCTGGCTTATTGCCATATCGAGCCAGCTGCGCCTGTCATCGGGTACGCCCCGTAAAAGCAGTAAATCGTTTACTGAAAAAGAAACCACGGACAAATTTGTACAAAATTCTGCTGATTTTGATTTTTTAATACCGTTTACCTTTAGCTCTTTACGTTTTGGCGGGTTAATCAAAACCTCCAGTTCTTTTTCAAAATCATCTTTTAGCACAAGCGCCTTTAACTTTGCTGCCGGTTCATCCCACATAATAAGCTCGCTGTCATTTTTTGCGCGTGCAGAATTTAAGCATGACAAATAATACATTGCCTCCAGCAAATTTGTTTTGCCCTGTGCATTTTTGCCTATCAATAGGATTTTTTCTTTTGAAAACTCCAGCTTTAGGTCTTTGTAGTTTCTGTAATTTTTGAGTTCTATTGATTTTATGAACATAGATTTATTATAACATCTAATATTTTTAGAGGTTTAAGAAAGAATAAAATCAAAGTAATATCTTTTATTATGCAAAGTGTAGAAGAATTCAGAAAAAATTTCGACAGTGTTTATTACAACAAAATACTAAAAATTGTTGCGACCTTTGATGAAGCACGACAAGATGCACTGTTCAAATGTATATTGTGCATAATCGGCGCAATAGTAATGATTTTTCTGTTTGCACCGATTTTCAAGTTTTGTGATTTTATTTTAATAAATAGTTTTCCGACCTTAAGTTCTGATTCAAGAAGCGATTTAATGGGCTATATTATGGCAGTGCCGGGGCTTATATTTTTAGTACTGGTTATTGCACCGTCTATTATTGCCAAAGATTTTGAAAACTCCATTAAAAAAGAAATTATGCCATTGCTTTTAAAGAGCCTGCCGTCTTTCATGTGGACAACCAAACGCTCAATTACTGATAATTTTATAAAAAAATCAAAATTAATTAATACTTACAACAGACAAGAAGGCGATGACAGTTTTATCGGCAAGTATAAAAATGTAAATATTAAAGTATGGGAAACAGAACTCGGCAGAGAAAGCGGTTCAGGAAAAAATCGTACTTATACGGTATGTTTCAAAGGTGTACTTGTTGCATTGCTGCCTCCAAGAAAATACAGTGCATTAACTCTTATCAAAAAAGACCGATTGATTGACGTCATTCCTGACGGGCTGCAGCAGGTTAACCTTGAGGACATTGAATTTGAAAAAGAATACAATGTCTATTCAAACGACCAGATAGAAGCCAGATATGTTTTAACCACTGCTTTTATGGAACGATTCAAAAATATACAACTGGCGTTTAGAGCTTCCAAAATAGAAGCATCAATATCAGAACAGGGCATACTGCTTGCTATTTCCACTAACAGAGATTTGTTTAAAGTAGGCAAACTGTGGCGTCCGGTTGCTGATTACGAACAGTTTAAAACAATGATGGAAGAATTCGCCTCTATCTTAGAACTCATTGACACATTAAAACTTGAGCAAAACATAGGGATGTAGTTTATGCAGAGCGTGGAAGAATTCAGAAAAAATTTTGATAGCGTTTATTACAACAAATTGTTGAATATTGTTGAACCTTTTGAAAAAGAAAGAAAAAAGAATTTAGCTAAGGTTATATTATGCATTATTACAATAATCATTATTGTTCCTTTAATTCCTCAACTTTATAAA
>CASFCQ010000073.1 GCA_949293185.1 uncultured bacterium | reverse complement strand
AAGGCACAGCCGGTTTTGCCCTATCTCTCGTAAGCGGATAAAGTCTTTTACCCTCTCCGCCCGCAAGTATCATAACCAATGTATCATCAACCGGCATAAATTATATTCCTATCCAAGTACTCTTGATTATAATAATACCACAGAACTTATAAAAATAAATAATAAAAATATACCCCAAACCTGATAAATAAATATCAGATTTAGGGCTATTTAAATTTTTATTTACACAAGCTTATGTTATGAATAACAAATATTATAACAATCTCGGTTTATCGCCATAAAATTTATATGTTTGTGTAAATGCCGAAGACAGATTTCTTGTCATATACAAACTGTTTGTTTGATTGTTTCGATAATCAAATTTGGTTACTTTGTCACCATTGATATAACGAATCTGTTTATATTTACCGTTAGGATAGAAAGAATACTCAATGCTTTCATTATTATTTAATACTTTCTTAATTGAACCGTTTTTCATCATTCTATATCCTTTAGGAGAAATGCTATTGCCGTTTTGGTCAAACCTCATACCGTTAGCAGCAACACTTTTTATACCTTTTAATGCCTTAAAGCTGTTTGTTTTGGCATCCCATACCATATGTGTTTTACTAGCGGAATCATAATAAGTACCCTGATGCTGAGTTTCTATCAGTCCCAGTCCTTGTGCAACATATTCAGGATTTGTATATATTTCATTTTTTACATTTCTCAATTGCATACTTTCGACACTGCCATTTTTATTTTTGGTTACAAATTTTTGACGACCCGAAGAATCAACAGCCTTTGTTGTTTCCGTATCACCGGAGCGAGAAACAGGTATCCCGTCAACTTTAAACAATCCACCAAACGGGTCTAAACGATAATAAGAGCCAAACTTATCTCGGAAAATATCCGGATTTTCTGTTGCTTTATAACCATGTTTTAAAGCAGCTTCGCGTTGTGCTTGTCGTTTTGCTTCTGCTTTCTTATCTTCTTCTGCTTGTGCGGCAGCAGCTTTTTTATCCTCTTCGGCTTGTACTGCGGCTTTTTTCTTTGCCTGATCTGCTCTGTAACCTGCTTTTATTTGTTCAGCATTGCCTTTGTCTTCAAGACCGCCGGCAATTTTTATAACATCACCCATATAAAGACATTCGCTGCCGTTTACACGGTGTATTGCATCAGGGTTATTTTTTATTAACTCTGCTTTTGCTTGCGCAAGTGTTTCATCGTTAACTTCGATGCCCTGTGCTTCCAGCGAACGGGTCAGCAAGCCTTTAATTGTTTCACCGCGCTGTACAGTGTAAGCTGTCGGGGTTGCAAGTTTTTGGCGTTCAGCTTCTGCCCTTGCTTCTTCTTCGGCTTTAGCTTTTTCTGCCTTTTGTTGGGCAACTTGATTATTAAATTCTTCAACAAGACCTTCTTCTTTAATTTCATTCATCGACAAAAAGCGTTGTTCGCTATCAAGCCAGTGAACTTCTTCAAAACCGCTGGCATCTGCATTTATACGGTAGTTTTTACCTGTGTTATTATCAAGATAAGCTTTTTCATTTTCGTTTCCAAAATTTTCAACCCAGCCGGCATCTTTCGCCTCCTTAGTCAAATCTGCAATTCTTTTTTCTTTAGCTTCTTGGGCTTCTTGCTCCTTTTTAAGTTTGTCTTGCTCAATAACTGTTTCTGTATCCATCTTTACATCTTTTTTAGTTACATTTCTTACAAATTTAAGGAATGATTTTAAATCCTTAACTTCTATTGCATCATCACCAACAAGACCGTGTTTTTTATTTAGCTCTTCAGCGTATTTTTCCATTTCTTTTCTTGATAATTTACCGTCTTCACCGGCTGCTTTCGTAAAGCCATCCATTGCAAGCGCCAAATCTATCTGGCTCATATCTTTGCCGTCGCCTTTATAAATGTCAATAAGTTTTTGCGCTTTTTTATTCGCCGCCTCTAACTCTTCTTGCGTAATACCCTCTGTTGATACCTGAGTAGCATCATATTTTTTGCCTTCGTTTAAGTTAATTTTGGTCATACGCACACACCTTTCATTCCTGAATAAATTAATATAGTTTTGCTATCGGCATAATTTATTTAAACTTCAAAAAAAATTTAAAACACACAATATGCTGATGCCGTGAAAAGCATTGTATACAGGGAATTAAGACATTTGTAAAATTTTGTTAAAAACACATATTTGTAATAAAATATTTACAGTAAAAAATAATTTGAGGATATTTTTATGACAAGACCGATGACAATTGCAGAAAAAATACTGGCAAAACATGCCGGCTTAAATGAAGTCACACCCGGACAGCTTATCAGTGCAAAGCTTGATATCACACTTGCAAATGACATAACAGGTCCTGTCGCAATAAAAGAATTCAAAAAAATCGGTGTGGATAAAGTTTTTGACAAAGACAGAGTCGTCTTTGTCCCCGACCATTTTGTGCCGAACAAAGATATTAAATCAGCACAGCAGGCAAAAATGGTAAGAGAATTTTCAAAAGAACAAAATTTAAAAAACTACTTTGAAGTAGGCAGAATGGGCATAGAACACGCGCTGCTTCCGGAAAAAGGTATTGTCACTGCAGGTGATTTAATCATAGGCGCTGACTCTCATACGTGCACATACGGGGCATTAGGAGCTTTTGCCACCGGTGTAGGCTCTACTGACCTTGCCTGTGCAATGGCAAGCGGCGAAACCTGGTTTAAAGTACCTTCAACGATTAAAGTTGAGTTTAACGGAAAACTCAACAAATGGGTGAGTGCAAAAGATTTAATATTACATCTGATTGGGGATATAGGTGTCGACGGAGCATTATACAAAGTTCTTGAAATAGGCGGCAGTGCCATTGAATCAATGGAGATGGACGGTCGTTTAACCATCTGTAATATGGCAATAGAAGCAGGCGCCAAAGCCGGCATAATAGTTCCCGACAACGTAACAAGAGAATACTTAAAAAACAGAAGCCTCAGAGAACCGGTATTTTACACAAGTGATGCCGATGCACAGTATGAAAAAGTTATTGTATATGATGTGTCAAAAATTGAGCCTACTGTAGCGTTTCCGCATTTGCCAGAAAATACAAAACCTATTTCTCAAGTAGGAGAAATAAAAATAAATCAATCTGTAATAGGCAGCTGTACTAACGGCAGGCTTTCAGACCTTGCTGTGACTGCAGAAATTTTAAAAGGCAGAAAAGTTCACCCAGACGTGCGTTTGATAGTATTTCCAGGAACACAGGATATTTATCTTGAGGCGATAAAGCTAGGATATATTCAAACAATTATCGAAGCTCAAGGCGCAGTTTCCACTCCGACCTGCGGTCCTTGCCTTGGCGGATATGCAGGCATTCTGGCTGAAGGAGAAAGATGTATCTCGACAACAAACAGAAACTTCGTCGGCAGAATGGGACATACAGAAAGTGAAGTCTACCTTGCATCTCCGGCTGTTGCCGCAGCCAGCGCAGTGCTGGGAAGAATCGCTTCACCTGACGAACTGGACTAAAAATTTATAATGCATACAGGTTATTCAAAAGAAGAAATAAAACATTTTGTTAAAGAACACAATCTGCTTAAAGATTCCTCTCTTTTCAATGATAATGTGCTAGAGCAGTTGTATGATTTGGACAAAGATGATTGGAACAATGTTATAAAAAGACAGCTGTTCTCTCCTTATATTTTTGAAAACTATTATAAGCTTTTGATTACACCAGAGCAAAGAGTTGATACTATATATGTACTCTCAAAACTTGAAGAAGTATACTGGCAAAATATTTTTAACAGAGCTCTTTACCATTTGATAGGTTTAAAAGTTTTTTTAGCATCTGACCTTATGCTGTTGGCAAAACTTACGGATAGGGAATTTGAAAGAGCGGACAGCTTAGGTATTTTTGATTATGACAACAAGCTTATGGAAGATTTATCCTGCAAGGATTTGTATCTTTTGGCTAAATACCCTGAGCCATTGTTAGAAGAAGCCGTAAAAAGAAACATATACAATACTCCAAATGAGTATAAAAAATTATTGGCAGACAAAAAACTGTTTCCCTCCGCATCTTGTTATAAATCGGCTTTTGAATTAACAAACAGCAATTTGTCCGAGGTAAAACAATATAATTCCAAAATTCAGAAAGATATTCTATATTTAAAATCAACACAGCTTTTTTTACCGCAATCGATTCTAAAACAACAAGGATTTTGTATTGAAAAAATACAAAACTCAGGCTATTGTGAAAATATTTTCTTTTTTGCCCATGGACTTGCTGATGAACAGAGTTTAAATAATTTTTTAAAGTTAGAACAAAATTCTGTAATAAGAGCCTCTTATGTAAATTTAAAAAAAGGCAACACAAAACTCTTTTACAAACAGGGAGTAATTCTAAAAGTAAAACATGAAAACATACATGCCGGCTATTATAAAGATATGCAGACTTTTGAATATATCGATATTGATACACTGATTTTCAAATATTTGTTTAATGACGAAAATAAAATATACAGAACTTATTTTTCCTCCATTTTTAAAGAAGTTTTTTGTTTTGACAATGATAGTTATATTGATTTCATAGAAAAATATAAAAACAGACATATTGAAGAAATAGAAGACAACTGTATAAAAGACAAAATCTTAAAGTATTTAGATTCAATACCGGTTAAATTCTACGAAAAAGATCACAACCACAATGAAATTTTAATCACAAATCCCAAGATAAGCGCATTGTTTGTTTGTGACACAACGACTTTTGACATTCCTGATTTTTTGATTAACTTTGCAAAACAACAAAACTTACCTGTTTATATTTTGGATTAATTTAATTTTTGTAAATCTTTTACTAAATAAGTAACAAAAAAAATCTTGTTGATGTATTTTGCTGATAAAGGTCACTTTTTATTTTTAATTTAGGAGAGAAGAGATGAAAATTCCAGGAATCGGTATAGTAACTTATAAAAAGAATCCGGCAAATAATACAATAAACAATAACGTCAACAACCCTGCTTTTAAAGGTCGTGTTGATACAGAGATGAGAAACATAATCGTCGACCGCACTATTATATGTAATAAAAGCCATGGCGGATACACAATAAGATATGAAAATGAACATAACGGCACAAAAACAGATGAATTATACAGAATGGTCAATATTTACAGACCATACAGCTGGGAACAAACTACCCCGTATTCACCTTTAGGTACTCCTAATTTTACTACCTATAGTGCAATCCCCGGAGAAACAATGATCGATCAAACTTATAAATCATACACAAATGCAGGTGACTTTGTCGAACCGCATGGATTTTTGTGTGAACTGCCCGAAATAAAACCTGGCAGACAGACTCCAGATTATTTGGAAGAAACACCGTTCAGGCTGACACCACCAATCCGCTACGAAAACGGACGCCCTGTTTACAAAACAGGCGAAGCTATTTACCAGCCTAGTGAGTATAAAAAAGAATATAAAAATCTCCATACAAAAATTTGGCAGGGGGCAATCGGGGAAATAGGCAAACCGTTAACAAGACTCGAATCCTTAGAAGATAAATTATCCAAACTGGAAAGAATTAAAAAAGCAAACAAGGAAAAAGAAAAAGCAAACGAAAAAGAATTTAAGCCATACATAGAAATGGCGGAAGAGCGCTACAGTAATGCTTGGAGTTCTAAAAATACAAATGCTTTTTATTATATAAAAAATTATTTATCTAATAAACGATATGCAGCAGACACTGTAATAAGAACCCAAAATAACAATTTAGATGAAGAAATGAAAAAAATAAAAAATGAAATAAACTTGATTAAAGGTGCAAAATCGCGCAACAAATATATTGATTTAAGCACAAAAGAATTATACGAAAATTGTGATAACGTAGTTGATGCAATTGCTAAAAAACGTAATAAAGACTACGAACATGGCGTGGTTATTTCACTTCCTGACAGAACAACCGGCGAATACGGATTTAGCAGATTGTGTAAAAATTATTACAATGTAGTAGAAGATAAAAACGAAGAAACAATCCGTCAATTTATTGACAAAATAATGTATCCGGAAAGAGCAAGCAGCCTTGCGGAAAGTCTTACAAACAGAAAAGAACTGCAGGAAAATGACACCTCTGATACATTAATACATTTTTTATACAAAAACGAAAGAAGATATTAAAGAACGGAAATCTAAAATATGAAAGTTAACTTTGGAAAAGTCTATATACAAAGCACTATAAGACAAAATGGCGATAAATCGGTAATTTATCAAACAGACAAATTGATAGAAGAAGGCAGACATCGGAATACTGATTATTTTGTTACGGAATTCGATTATTACCACAACCGCCATGATTATGGTAAAGCATACAGGGTAGAGGCGTACAAAAACAATAAAAAAATCTCACAGAAAGTCTACCCTGCAAATACTTTTATTAATGGCAGAACCAGGGGAATTTTAGATATGGAAAAGAATATTGATTACAGCATTGGTATGTAATATCTGATAGCAAAAATTTTTATGTTTGTTTTTCTTACATACAGGAGAATAAACAAATATGAAAATTCAAACAACAAATCCGTCAAATAATAAATTAAACTTTAAAGGTTCTTTTATTATTAAACCAACAAATACACAGGTAAAAGAGGCTGTTCCAAATATTATAAAAAAGGGCAGGCAGCTGTTTTACAATATTAAAGATGACGGAGATGTGGTAATTGTCACTAAAGACAAATATGACAAACGAGTCCGAAATTTTATTGAAGAACAAAAATTAAACTTTACATATTATCCGGAAATTTCTACCCAAAGCGGTCTTGATGATCAAGTTCCGTCAAAATTAAAAACCTTGTTGAATACAAAAAACAACTGTTTGGTACAAGACTTGAATTTGTTAGATAAATTTTTATCAAACACAAACCTCCATCTGAACAAACAAAGTGAATACCTGCAAGATGCTCTGGATACTCTGAGATTAAATACGGGAAAGGCTAAAATCACAATTGACAACAAGGGGATATTTGTTGTGCGTGATACAGATAAACAACGCACTATAAAATCAACAGGTTTTCATAGCGGATGTGCTTATGTCTGTATTGTGCCGGATTCCACCGGACAGGAAGTAAAACGATATCTTATAAGCAAAAACGGAAAAGAAATAACAAAAGAATTTAATACCCCAAAGGACATTTTATATTTTAATAAAATTTTCAAAAAAATTAGGGATTCAATATAAAAATTGAAGATTTTTTGTATATGTATAAATATGAATTGTGTCTGAAACCTAAGAAAGATATAAAGTATCTCCGTGGCGTGCAGAGATTTAAATAAAGAGGTTCTTGCTTGAGATGTAGGCGAGGTACGAGCCGTACGGCTCGCCGCTGGCTTGCCTACGACTCAAGCAAGGATCTATGTTGCAATTTAAAAGAAGTAGGTTGGGCTTTCAGCCCAACTGTCATTCTGAAG
>CASFCQ010000072.1 GCA_949293185.1 uncultured bacterium | reverse complement strand
TCTAGTGTCGTCTTCCCGTCCATTAAGGCTTGACATTTAGTCAACCCTTAACGGAGTCCTTGCTTCGAGCTTTCGAAGCTCAAAGACTCACCTTTTCAAAGTGTCACTCAAAAAATTCGTTCACGTCACTCCCCTCTCTCAAAACCAGCCACTGGCTGCTTTTGTTCGGCAGAGTCTTATCACGAATTTTTTTCGAACATATTCAGATGCTCCCGATAAACTATACATACAAGGTCTCGTTCAGACAATTTTTGTCAAAAGAAAAACCGCCTTGATTGCAAAGCGGCTTAATAAGTGTTCTTTTCCCCTGTTAAACTTGGTTTATGCTTCAGCTTCAGCGGGAGCTTCTTCCTGAGCGGCAGCTTCTGCTGCTGCAGCTTCAGCCTGAGCTTTTGCTTCTTTTTCTGCTTCCAGCTTAGCTAATGCTTTTTTAGAAAGTTTCTTTTCTGTTTTTTGTTTGTAGTTCAATGTACCATCTTCATTGCAGTTGTTGATAAGGTACTGAACAGTTTCAGAAGGTTGTGCACCTTTAGAAATCCAGTCCAAAGCAGTAGCTTTATCCAATTTCATTTCTTTTGTTTTAGGATTGTAGTGACCCAATTCGCAGATTGGTCTGCCTTCTCTTTTTTGTAAATCGTTTATAACAACAATTCTGAAAGTAGGATTCTTTTTATATCCGAGTCTTTTTAATCTGATTTTAACCATTTTGGCTTATTCTCCTGTTTTAATTTGCTAAATTTAAACCCTAAGGCGGTCTTTCAGCCATAAGACCCTTTGCGAGAGGATTATTCCCTCGGGTTTGCTTAATTTAATCAAAACACAAGCATATTTAAGAATCAACAGAAAATTTATGCTGTTTTTGTTGTTAAAATCAGTTTAAGAAAATCTATAAAGACAGTTGTATTTCTCTAAAACTATTGTATAAAGGCTCTTTTAAACAAGTAGAACTGTTATAAAAAACGTAAAATTATCTGTATTTACAGATACAAATGTTAAATTATGTAACAAATTATTGTTTTTTTGAAATTATGTCTTCTAAAAACACTTTATATATATGTGATTCATGCAGTATAATATAAGGGTAGGATGGTTATAATATGAGTGTACCGTATCCAGACAATTTAGGCTATTTTATGTTGAAATTAGTAGAAAACCAAGTGAAGAAAACACTAAACAACGCAGATGAAATAATGGACGCAATAAAGTCCGCGCGGCGTGAAATAAAAGAGCGTATAGAGTACCTTGAGTCTCAGCTTTCGGATGACAATTTGGATGCCGAAAGAGAAATTGCCGTGCTGATTCGGCAAGATCAGTATTTTGAAAATCTTGAAGGCAAACAAAAGTCCGAGCTCAATGCTATTTTCTTTGCAGGCAGAAAGCTGAATGACAATTGTATTTATCCTGATGTCCTGCAGTGGTATCAACCTCCCAGCAGTGAATAAAGATATTCTTTTATATAAATTTAGACTAGCAGATAAAATGTCGGAGTTATGCTCCGGCATTTTTCTGCTTTTTGTTTTAAAACCGCAGGGGCGATAGGGAGAGTACATCCCTATGCAGCCAATTCTGCTTCGCCCTTGTCCGGTTTTAGTTATCTGAAAATATGCATTTTCAGCGAATTAAATTGTTTTTCTTGTTATTTCTCCTCAAAAATATATACATCCTTTTTATATAAAGGAGATTTTGTTATTAAAATTGCCATAATTTTTGATTTTGTTAAGAATTAGTTTACATTTCATTAAAAAGTAACAAAAAAATATCTGTTGTTTTTTTACTTATATGGTATAATAAACAATCATTATTGTGTAAAACTGCAAAACTAAGGTATGTAAATCAGGAGGTCTCCAATATGGCAGACAAATCTGCTTCTCAACAAAAAAATGAATTTGCCAAAATCGAAAAATCTGAGCTTAATCGCATAGAGATTTCACAGCTTCCAAAAGAAATACCTGATTTTAAAAATACATTTGAAGCAAAAGATTCAATTATCAAAAAATGGTTAACAGACTGGATTATATCAGGGCTAAAAAAAGGAGGTCTCAAACCCAATTCTTTGCTGCCTAAAAAACAGGATTTAGCATATTATCTTGGAGTCAGTGTAGGAACAGTTCAAAGTGCAGTCAGATGTGTTGAAGATGCCGGCTTTTTAGAGTCGAAACAGCGCATAGGAACAATAATTAAAGAAGCAGGTACATCCAATCCTATTATACGCAAAGCGTCTTCTAAAAGAGAAAAAGTCATTATCCAAATAAAGAAATATCTTGTTGATAATGGTATTAAACCCGGAGATTCTCTGCCTTCTGCGCGTTTTCTTGCGGCTGAAATCGGAAATTCTACAAATACAATAAGACTTGCATTGGATTTTCTTGCTTCTCAGGGGATTATTGAGGCAAAGGCTTTTCGTACAAATGATTCTAACTGGATACTAAAAAAACTTCCAGAATTTTCTGCAGCTGAAACTAATCAACTGAACAATAAAAGCAAGGAAAACGATGAAATCACAGCAGATACACTTGTGTATAAAGTTGAAAGAGAACTCAAAGAATATATCAGGGAAAATTATAAAATTGGAGACAGGCTGCCTGCACATCAGGAATTGTCTGAAATTCTTAAAGTTAGTATAAAGACAGTTCATGATGCAATGAAAACCCTTATTGATGAAGGATATCTTCTTGCAAGACGAGGACGTTACGGTACAACAATAATTAAAATCCCGAACAATGATTCAGACAAAAATATTATGCAGCCGCTTAATGAGACTTCAATATTCGCATCTGCTGCTGAGGCTGCATTTTATAGTTATCAAAAAATTGAAAACGAAATCAAAAAGTTTATTACAGCAAATTATGAAATTGGAGATAAACTTCCGTCGATGGATGATTTATCAAAACAGTTTGATGTTTCTTCCAATACAATAAGAAAAGCACTACAAAATCTCTCAAAACAGGGAATTGTTAATTTTTCAAGAGGACGCTACGGCGGCACTTTTGTTATGGATTTGCCGGAAGATGAAACTGAAGAATCTTTCAGATGGCTTGCTGTAAGTTCTGACTATACAATTTCTTACAATAAAGAAAATTAAGCTCTTATAAGTTGAGAGATGGTTTTATGACTCCTATTTCACCGGTATATGCAAATATAGCTTCAACAGTTGCTCAATATAAATGGAATATTCCTAATAAAAATAACCCCAAAACCAAGGACATAGATTTTCAAAAGGATATGCCGTGGGTGCGCGACAATGTATTAACTACGGCTCTTTCTGAAATTAATGAGCTGACTTTTGCACCTGAAGATATCAGATATATGGAAGCTATAGGAATACATCTTCCTTTTAAATCCGGAAAAGAATGCGTTGAGTTTATAGAAAAAGAAAACATAAGATTGTATTTTGCCAAACCATTTGAAAGAGGAGTACATGCGCAGTACAGTTTTGATCGCAATGCGATAATGATAAATAAAAAGTATCAAAATACAAAAGATTTTGCTATTATGCTGGCAATAGGAGAGGCGATTTTACACGAGGCAGGACATGCAAAAGATAAAGACGGACAAAGTTCTGTCCAGGAGGAGTTAAACTTTTTGGGAATGAACGCAGTAGCACATCGTGCTTTTATAAAAAAGTACGGAAAAGTTTTTTCCAATTCAACTGCACCTATTGTTGCGGACGGGGTCAGCATATATGAAAAATTATTTTTTGATCCTGATCCTGATAAAAAACGGCTTATTGCTCGTATGAAAGAAAAATACGGAGATTTGCCGTCCGGTGACAGACTTCATCCTCCAGGAAAAATAGCAAGAGCTGTTTTACAATAATTGTCATTGTTACACTAAATGTTAAGATGTGTAACGATACAAAACTTAAAAACTGCTTGATTTTTAGCAAAAATTTACCTTTACAACTTTTACATTTATAGTAAATTTAATGACAAACATGGTCAAAGTATGCTATAATAAATTTCATAGGTCTAGGTTTGATTTATATATATTGTGTTTATTTAATCCCAAAATCCAAAAAGGAGGCCAACTATGTCCACAAAAACTGCATCAAAGGAAGAAAAAAAGGTTAAATCCAAATTTAATGATGAATTTGAATGTTATCTGAAAAGACAATGCTTGAAAACCACATTTAACGGACTTGAGCTTGAAACTTTCAGTTGGTACAAAAAAATGTTAGGATTAGTCTAACTTGCATTTTGTACAAAGATAATATTTAAAAGAGGGTTTCCCCCTCTTTTTTAATACCGGTATGGTAAGAACAAATATTATTGATTATTCCATTTTTTGCTTAATTCTTCAGTAATTTGCAAACCCGTAGGAGTTGTTGCAAGTCCTGCTTCAGAGCTTTCTTTGAGTTTGGGTGACATCATTTCTCCTACCTGTTTCATTGCATCAACAATTTCATCAACAGGGATAATTGATTTTATACCGGCAAGAGCCAATTCTGCACCTACAACTGCATATATTGAAAGAAAAGCATTACGTTTTACACACGGAATTTCAACAAGTCCGGCAACAGGATCGCAAACCAGCCCCATAATATTTTTCAAAGTTAAAGCGGCTGCGTTAATAATCTGTTCATTCGTGCCATTATACAATTCGACTATGGCAGCTGCAGCCATTGCAGAGGCAACTCCGCATTCACTCTGGCAGCCGGCGACAGCACCTGCAAGCGCGAGTTTATTTGATACTATTTTACCAACAAGTCCTGCTGTTATCAGTGCATCAACCTCTCGCTCTTCATTTACATTTAATTCTTCTGCTACAGCAATAATTACAGACGGAACTATACCGCAAGAGCCGGCAGTCGGACAAGCTGCAATCTTACCCATTCTCGCATTTTGTTCTATTGTTGCAAATGAATACTTTAAAATTTTTTGGTGCAATACTCCGAACAGAGATTTACCATCTTTGTACATTTTCAGCAGCTTTGCACAATCATCGCCGCACATGCCGCTTGTTGATTTTTCATCTGATTTAAGTCCCGCGTTTATCGCAGATTTCATAGCCGCAATAATATCCTTAACTCTTTCTCTGATTTCAGAGACAGGTTTTTCTGTATTTTCAGACTCTAAAAGCTGACAAATTTCGTATATTTTTTTATTCATATTATCAGCGGTCTCAAGTATATCGCCAAAATTTTTTAAATCAGTCATTTTTTTAACACTTCTATATTTCTAATAAGATAAACTTCTTCTATTTTGCTTAATTCGTTTATAATATACTCTGAAATGCTTCCGTCAACACAAATCCCCATAGATGCCTGTTTTCCCTTTGCTTTTCTATCGCAATGCATTGATGCAATGTTAATATTTTGCCCCTGAAGCAAAGCTGTTACCCGATAAATCATACCTGGCTTGTCTTTATATATTAAAACTAATGTGTCATAATCACCGTTTATATTAAATTTATAACCGTTAATCTTTGTGATTGCCACTTCGCCTGCACCGACAGAAATGCCGCTTATTTCCATTTTTCCAATATTTTTATTTTCAAGAATTATATCAACTGAGTTAGGATGTCTGGTATAATCCTCGCGGTATTCAAAGTTTACCCCGATGCCAAGTTTTTCAGCTTCTTGATACGAGATTTTTATATTTTCATTATCAACATCATAGCCCAAAACACCACCCAAAAGTCCTTTGTCTGTACCATGACCTCTTCCTGTTTTAGCGAAAGAATTATAAAGTACAAATGTGACATTATCCGGTTTTTCACCGAAAATTTTTCCGGCGAGATACCCTATGCGCACAGCTCCGGCTGTATGAGAACTGGATGGACCAACCATTACAGGTCCTATTACATCAAATAATGTTTTGGCTTTTTCCATAAAATTACCTTAATTTCTTTTATATTTTATACACCTGTAAACCATTCAGTCAATCACCACAAAAAAAATAATAAAATTTGTTTTGATTTTATTTAAATTTCTTAATATAATAAGAATGCATCTATAATAGTAGAGGGGATTTTTATGACAGAGGAACAATCGGGATTAAGAAAATTAACAACACTGCAGCTATTGAATTTTTGTCTTGGATTTTTCGGCTTGCAGTTTGCCTGGCAGATGAGAATAATTTTATCCGGACCGGTTACAGAGGGGCTTGGTGCTTCGCCGTTTCTGTTTGGTTTAATATGGTTGGCAGGTCCTGTTACAGGTATGGTCGTACAACCGATTATTGGCGCTATGAGCGACAACACTCACACAATATTCGGCAGAAGAAGACCCTATCTCATGTTAGGCGCAATTCTAGCTGCTATTGCTCTATGGGCATTTCCTAATTCCGAAGGTATAGCCAATATAACAGCAGGAAAACTCCACATTGCTGTGCCGGAGTTTGGGGCATTGATTATTGCGGCTATTATGATATGGATTATCGATGCTTGTGTGAATGCCGCCCAAGGACCATACAGAGCTTTAATCCCTGACAACATAGTACCTGAACAACATTCTATAGCTAATTCATATTTAAGTTTTGCTATCGGGCTCGGGTCTGTTATTGCAGCAGGAACAGCACCTTTTTTAAATTGGGCTTTCGGGTATCAAATGTCTATCGAAGCACAATTTATCATGGCAGCTCTGGCTTTTTCACTCGGTATGACCTGGACTTGTATCACATTTAAAGAACGTCATTTTGACAAAAAAGAAGACGACAACAAACAGGAAGTCCCAAAGCCGACTTTTATTGATAATTTTAAAACCTTCCTACAATCATCTCCTGAGGTTTATAAAATCTGTATGATGCAGTTTTTCACCTGGATAGGTGTTATGTGTATGTTTATTTTCTTTACACAGTTTTCTATCCATACAATATTTAACGTACCGGATTTAGCAAGTGTTTCCGATGATTTAATTCTGCAGTATGAAAACGCAACAGCAGATGCAACAAATTTTTCTTCAATATGTTTTGCTGTATTAAATCTTGTTTGTTTTTTAGTTTCTATTCCAATTGGAATTTTATCAACAAAGTTCGGTAATAAAAAAGTGCATGCTATAGCGCTTTTCACAATGACCGCGGCATATATTTTAATGGCTGTCACAAAAAACCCTAAAGCAATTATGTTGTTAATGGGTATTGCCGGAATTGGCTGGTCCAGTATACTTGCTTTACCTTTTGCAATGCTTTCTGAATACATAAAAAAAGGCTCAGAAGGAGCAGTAATGGGAATATTTAATATATTTATAGCCGGTCCTCAGGTACTGGTATGCACACTGGTTGCCTGGTTTATTTCAAAATGTGAAATACAGTTAGCCGGCGGTCACATAAATTACCATTGGGAATATTCTTTTTACGTAGGAGCAATTGTTTTATTTGCTGCGCTTGTAATAACTAATTTGATTAAAGAAAAAAAATCAGAATAAATCATTTTATAACACACCAAAAAGCACCGGTATATATAGTACTGGTGCTTTTTGTAACGAAATGTAACGAAATAAGTATATACTGAATATAGAAGTTTTATTTTGTTTTTATATATATGTAAGTAAAACAAAGTAAGTATGTAAGGAGT
>CASFCQ010000071.1 GCA_949293185.1 uncultured bacterium | reverse complement strand
TTTTGAAAATTTTAATTCAAAGTTAAAAATTTTTTTCTTGCAAAAATTGTATAAAAAAAATGAACACAAACCTAAAACCTTTACTCTGAGCAGTTTTCCGGATTATGCGTCCGCATTGCGTCTGCATTACATTCGCATTGCATCCGCATTGCCATAAAAGAAAGAAAGAAAGACAGAAAGAAAAAGAAAGTAAAGTAAAAAAAATAAAAGAAATAAAAAAAATGAAAGAAAAAAAATAAAAAAAGATAAAATTTTATTTATTCATTTTTTTGAGTGTAATTTTTGAAAAGTCTTGTCCTGTGTGGATTTTTAGCTTATACGAACGTATTACGTCCGTATTACATCCGTATTACTATAAAAGAAAGAAAGAAAGAAAGTAAATAAAATAAAATAAATAAAAAGAAAGAAAGAAAAAAATAAGATTATAAAAATTCATTTATTTTGTTCAACAAAACTCTCACAGCAACATTTTTTTATTTTTTCTTTTTCTCTTCTTTTATTTCTTTCATACTTTCAATCTAAGGGCACTCTCATGCGCAAGAACATGTTTAAAATGCGAAACAGTTACCTCTCATTATATTTTTGTAAAAACATTTCTTAAAAAGCCTGATAACAGCTTCAAAAAATTTATGCGATTGTAAGGGTTGCGCCGCGAAAAATTTTTTTGAAAATATTAAGACAAAAAGCCAGGTATACTGTGATACAAGGCTTTTTGGATCTAGTGTCGTCTTCCCGTCCATTAAGGCTTGACATTTAGTCAACCCTTAACGGAGTCCTTGCTTCGAGCTTTCGAAGCTCAAAGACTCACCTTTTCAAGGTGTCACTCAAAAAATTCGTTCACGTCACTTTGTTCCTTATCACGAATTTTTCTCGAACATTTTATGTTGCAGTTAAATAGAAACTAGTTATCTCTTTTTCTTGCCATGGCAGCGCCTATTGCCGTAAACACAAGCCCGATAACAGCAAAAGCAGCACCCGTAAATCCGGCACGTCCTGCAATTTCTTTAAAAGGCATTAATGGTTTATTTTTAGCAACTGCTCTATAAAGGTTTGTCAAACCGTCCAAAATACCGATGACAATAGCACCCGCTGCAAACTGTGTTGCAGTGTATCCTGCCAGTCTTGCGGCAGTGGAAGGTCTTTTACGTTCACCGGCTGCTTCATTTTGACCAAAAGATTGTTTTTTTGTTGTTCCGCAGCAGTTTGCGTTTGTATAGTTTAAAGGTTGAATCATGTTTTCACACTCCTTTTATACCTACAAGTATAAAACGTATAAACAAAAATTTTTGCTATTTAAAAAATTTCTTGTAACATAAGTTATCATTTAAAAATTAAATGATACAATATTAAAAACAAGCGGAGCAAAAAAATGGATGAAAAACACTTAATACTTGAACAATACAGACTCTATAACGAAATGAAAGAAAGTTTTATAAACCGTACTTTTGCAATTAACAGATTCTTTATGATTTTTAGTGCGATTCTTTTGTTTATGCTTATATTTGCAAAAATGATTTTGCCGACAGAATACTTTCTGCTTCTCGGTGTTGATATTTTTGGTATTGCATCCTGTATTATGTGGATTTCCAATCAGGATGCTTACGCAACAATAATTAAAATCAAATACAATTCTGTTATAGAAAAACTTGAAGAAGACCTGCCAAAAGCTCCCAACAAAGATGAATACAAAGAATTAACAGACCAGCGCTCAAAAAAAAGAGTGATACTCGTCAAAGACATACAAAAATGGTTTGCGATACTGTTAATGCTTGTCTTTTTGGGCAACACTATTATCGATACGGTTAATTCAATTTTGTCACGTATTATCGGAGAATAATTAACCGGAAAAGGTAATTAAAATTTTTAACAAGTGCGTCATAATCCATTTATGACTAAAACTAATGATATAGAAATTTACACAATACCGACCTGTCCGTTTTGCAAGAAAGCTAAAGAAAAATTAAATGACAACTATCTTGACTATACGGAATACGATATTTCGCATAATGAGGAAGAAATTCGCCGCAAACTTGCCGAATTATTCGAAATTCCGTCAGGTCGTGCAACTGTGCCTCAAATAACCATTAACGGAAAATATATCGGCGGCTACTCCGAATTAAAAGAATTGATAGAGTCCGGCAAACTAAATCAGTATTTGAATTAAGACTGAATAATATTAATGTTTAATTACTTCAATACAGTTATAAGCATTCAAATACGGCATATGCTCTTGCGTGATAAGTTCTCCCGGAAGAAGAATAGAAATACCCGGAGGGCATTCCGCAATAACTTCGGCTGAGATTCTGCCGATGGCTTTTTCTTTAGGTATTGTTTCTTTTTCGCTGTAGTATGCTTCTCTGGGATTCATCATAATTTTAGGAGTAAGCATAGGCATGTGTTTTCTTTTTTCGATGTAATAAATATCGGAATAATTTGATTTTGCAATTTTTTCAATCGAATTTACAAGATATTGAATTTCCTGTTTTGTATTACCGATGTTTATCAACATCAAAACACCGACATCGCTGGCAGATTCAACTTCTATATCAAAATCGATTTCAAGAATACTTTCAAGACGTTTGCCGGACAGACCGTCAACACTGATAAATACTTTTGTAATATCCTGATTAAAGTTTTCCGTTGCCTCGAGTACGTTTACACCCTCGATTTTATGCAATTTTTTACGAACAAATTTTGCATACTGGATAGCACGGCTCAACTGTCTTTTACCTTTTTTGGATTCCAGATTTGCTCTTGCGGCATCCAAACTTGCCATTAAAAGCATAGAAGGACTTGTTGTTTGCAAAAGCTGCAGCGTTCTTTCTATCTCGTCGGGGTTGAATTTAGAACCCTTAGTTATATGCAGCATAGAACTTTGCGACATACTTCCGCCTGTTTTGTGCAAAGAATGTACAACCGCGTCCGCACCCAGATGTATTGAAGAAGACGGGAGATTTTTATTAAAATTCCACAGACAGCCGTGAGCCTCATCCACAATCAACGGCACATCGTATTTTTTGCACACCTGCGCAATAGATTTTATGTCAGATACGACACCTTCGTATGTCGGGTTTGTAATCCAAACCATGGAGACATCGTCATTTTCCTGTAAAGCTTTTTCGATATCCTGAGGTCTTATCTCACCCCACAAAGACCACTCATCCAGTTTTTCCGGCAGAATCCACACAGGTTCTGCACCGGAAATAATCATGCCGGTTAAAATCGAACGGTGGCAGTTTCTGTTAACGATAACCTTTTTCCCTTTTTTGGACTGACACATTGCAAGCGTAAGGTTTCCTATAGTAGAACCGCCTACGAGGAAAAATGTTCTCTGTGTTCCAAAAGCTTTTGCCGCAAGCTCCTGAGCCTCTTTTATAGGACCTGTTGCGGGGTGAAGTGTACCTAAGTTATCAAATTCATCAGTAGTGTCTAAAAGCAAAGCACGGTTTCCGACGAGTTTTTTAAACGGCTGGTATGAAGCGCGTCCGCCGGTATGCCCCGGAATATGAAACTGCATCATGGGGTTTTTATAAAAGTTTTCCAGCGCTTCCACAAGCGGTGCTTTTACATCGCTCCTTAAATCATCGGAAATTTTACGGAATTTACGTGTTTTTGTCTTTGCTTTTAACATTTATCATACAATCTCCATAGAACTTTATATTTATACAGAGTCTTATATTTTACGCATACGACCCCTTGTGCTTGCTGCGTGTGCCTGTGTATCTTGCAAAAATCGAGGTTTTTTATGCACGCAGTCAATAAATTATCGGTGTCAGTTGACTTATGAAATAATACTACAAAAATAATTTTTGTTGTACCATCATGTATATTATTTCATATATTTTAAAATACGTACAAAAATAAAATTGCTATTTTGTTGTAAACATTAGTAACAAAAAAAGAAAAGGATAAAATTTATGCTCATTATTATGAACCCATCAGCAACTGACGAACAAATACAGGCGGTTGTAAGTTTTATAAAAAGAAAAAACTTTGATGCTCATGTTTCTAAAGGCGAAGTCCAGACGGTTATCGGCGCAGTAGGCGGCAAAATTATTGACCCGCGTGATATAGAACTTCTTGACGGTGTAAAAGAAGTTATAAGAATCAGCTCTAGCTACAAACTTGCCGGACGCATGTTCAAACCCGAAGATACGATTATAGAAGTAAACGGTGTAAAATTCGGCGGGGATAACATAGGTCTTATTGCCGGTCCGTGTACTGTTGAAAGCTATGAACAGATGGACGAAACCGCAAAACAACTTTCTCAGATGGGAGTAAAAATATTAAGAGGCGGTGCTTTTAAACCCAGAACATCACCCTATGCTTTTCAGGGGCTTGGTGAAGAAGGTTTAAAAATCATAAGAGATGTTGCGGACAAATACGGTATGGCTGTAACATCCGAGGTTATGGAAATTTCTCAAATCCCGATGTGTTTAAAATACGTTGATATTTTGCAGGTCGGTGCAAGAAATATGCAAAACTTTAACCTCTTAAGAGAACTCGGCTACATTAACAAGCCCGTTATGGTTAAAAGAGGTATGGCTAACACAATAGAAGAGCTTCTTATGGCTGCTGAATACGTTATGTCCGGCGGAAACAGAGAAGTCATCCTCTGCGAAAGAGGCATAAGAACTTTTGAAAGGATTACAAGAAATACTCTTGATTTGTCCGCAATACCTGTTGTCAAAAAATTGAGCCACCTGCCTATTATTATAGACCCGAGCCACGGTACAGGCTTGCGTGACAAAGTCGCTCCCATGTCGCGTGCTGCTGTTGCCGCAGGATGCGACGGTTTGATTATAGAAGTTCACTACGACCCTGATACAGCGCTTTGTGACGGTGCGCAATCCTTGTATCCGGCTCAGTTTGCTGATTTGAAATCGGATTTGGAAAAAATTGCTCCGATAATCGGAAAACACATCAGCGAACCTGTTGTAAAATAAAATGTCTGAGATAGACCTCGCTTGTTTCCAAAGTATCCTTGTATATGTTACATAATTCGGTGACAGAAATCATTCTTACTTAACATAAGAATGAATAATAAATAAATTAAAACTGCATAAGCAGGTAAGCGAGTGTACAAATAACTCTATATACAAAAAAGCCGACCTTTGTGGAGTGAATTACAGAAAGTTTCACAAACAGCAACAAGCGAGGTTTGTTTGAGGGCTATGTAATTATAACAATCATTTTAATATATCAAAAGAGAGCAATTTATATAGCCCGAGTTGCCGAGCACAGGTTTGTGTTACTTTCTGTATGAACGCAACAGCAGGTCGGGAGTTTCTTGGGCGCCACCCGTTCTTTGCTCCAAAGAATGGGTGGCAAATAAAACACAACTCTTTGTTTTTATTTTTTTATGTTCATTTCTTTTCTTTTGTATTGCGCGGCTTTTCTTTTGTATTGCGCGGGCAAAAGAAAAGAAACGAACCAAAGAAAAGAAAACTGGCGCTATCAAAAGAGATTTTAAAATTCAGAAACGAAAATTTTCGTCCACTCCCAAAATGATAAAATCGGTCCGGTAAATTTTCATTCCTTTATTTAAAAATCTCTAATCGTATTCCATCAGGGCTTCGCCCCGAACCCCCTACGGCTTACTATGTAAGCCGTCTATATTATGAGCTAAAATGTAACAATTTCTGTCACCGAATTACAGAACATATACAAGAATGACAGAAAATACTCCCTCTCCAACGGGAGCGAAATTGGACGGGCACGCCGTGTCGAAGACCCAGTGCCCATGTGCAGGCAAACCACGCTTTGCCGAAACGTCCAATTTCAAGACAGAGGGCTGGGGTTAGGGTTTGTATTCAAGAATGACGTACTTTGACGTATTTCGTCATCCTGCCATACACCTATAGCGCCGGATTAGAATCTGAAATAAATAAACGGATTGTAAGTAGAAGCAGCGATAGTGGCAGAAGATAACAGGAATAAGAATAAAAGCCATAAGTTAACCGCGCCGTAGAGGAGCTTGTTTTCTTTGTTAACATTAAGAATGTTTTGAAAAATCGGTATAGAACAAACAACTGCCGCAACAAACATGATAACTTCGTACGTGTCAACATAATAAGGCATTGTATAAGAAATATCGTGAACATTAACTAATCCGAACATGTTCTTGAGGTATTTAAAAGCATATCCCAAATCATCAGAGCGGAACAGAACCCAGCCTATAACAAATACAAATATTGCGTAAAGATGCTTTGTAAAATTAATCCAGAATCCCTGCGCCTCTTTGTGCCAGCCGGTGATTTTTTCTAATATGATAAAAAATCCGTTCCATACACCCCAGACAATAAATGTCCAGCTTGCACCATGCCACAAACCGGTTAAGAAAAATACTATACCGAGATTTATACATGTCCTTCTAAGCCCGCACTTGCTTCCGCCTAAAGGAATGTATAAGTACTGCTTAAACCACGTGGATAAAGAAATATGCCACCTTCTCCAAAATTCCGTGATGGATTTTGAAATGTAGGGGTAATTAAAGTTTTCCATAAACTTGAATCCGAATATTGCGCCGAGTCCTATTGCCATATCAGAATACCCCGAAAAATCAAAGAATAACTGGAATGAATACGCAACAGCACCCAGCCAAGCAACAACCGGCGTAAAAGTATCAGGACTCTGTATAAAGATTTTATCAGCAATAGCGCCCATTGTGTTTGCGATAAGCATTTTCTTTGACAGCCCGATAATAAACCTTTTAACCCCGTATTGCACCTTGTCAAAGTTGACTTCTCTTGAGTCAATCTGGTCAGCTATATCGTGATATTTAACAATAGGACCTGCAATTAGCTGCGGGAACAGGCAAATATATAAAGCGAGTTTGTAAAAATCTTTCTGAGCTTTGCACTCGCCTCTGTAAACATCTATGAGATAAGACATTGCCTGAAACGTGTAAAAAGAAATTCCGAGCGGCAATATAACTTCAACAAGCTTAATGTCCAAAGATAATATGTGATTAATGTTATCTAAAACAAAGTTAAAGTATTTGAAGTAAGCAAGAAAGCCTAAATTGACAATGATTGTTAAAATCAATGAAAGCTTTTTGTGCTTTTCCCACTTTTCAACAGCGATAGCGCCAAGATAGTTGACAATGATAGTCAAAAACATAATGGCTAAGTATCTCGGCTCGCCCCAGGCGTAGAACAAAATGCTTGCAGCTAAGAGAATGCCGTTATGCAGCTCTTTTTTTGAGCAAAGGTAAATCAAGCACACAATCGGCAAAAACATATATACAAATGTCATTGATGAAAACAGCATTTAGTTTACTCCTTTATTGGTTTCATGTTTGCAAAAACAGTTATGCCTCTTTCTACTCTTTCGATTACTACAATATCAGAGTCTTCAATTTCACTTTTTCTTACTTGATATGTTCTGTAATATTTACTGTCTTCAAAAGATTCTTTTAAGTAAGGCAATAATGCAATCGTAAATGAATCTCTGTAAAAGACTACTTTTGGATTTTTATTATCAGCTTTGCAAATTATATCTTCGTGCCCAACGGCTAAGTCATGTTTGGGATTTGTTTCTTTTGTGCATTGAGCCGTTGGATTTTGTATTTTAGGATATAAATACTCTTCTTTTTCTTTTTTTACAAAATTGTATCGGCTATTGAGATCACCATTTTCATGAATTTCTTTTTCTTTGAATGTTACGCTGACAGGTTTAATGCCTATTTTTTTGAGTAATTCTATGTAACCTAAATATGCTCCGTAATGATTCCAATGCGTATCATTTTTGTAGTATAAAAGTGAATTATGTTTATTATTTTTATTGTTTTGCATAACTTCATACAAATACAAAACATCAACATTGTACTTTCTCAATTCTGTTATTAATTGATTTGCCCTGCTTTTTGTATCAGATATGTTTTTGATATATAAATCAGGATAATGTTCTCCATATATTTTATTTTTATCAGGACAAATGACTAAAATGAACTTTTTATTATGTTTTTTACAGTATTTATCTATACTAACTAAATAATCAATAGCTTTTTGTAAATCTTCTTTGGAAAATTTGTCTAAATTAAGGTAATTTCTTTCTGAGTTGTCCAAACTTAAAAACAACCAATCGTCTTTGCCTTTAAGCATAAATTTATCGTTGTAATTACTGTTTAGTTTATATTTAACAGAACCAAATATTTTTATAGTACTTGATCTTCCCGCAAACCTGTCATTGAACCATTTTTCAAAATCATTGCCGTAGTCAAAGTTTATCATTTTATCTTTTATAAAAGGCTCGTATTTTGCCAGTGTTCTGTTCTCTTTCTCTGATGTATCACTTTGTGTATCAATATGACTCATGGGGATAAACAGCAGAATAAAAAATATCACAAGAAAGACAATATCCATTCTTGAGGCATTGTTTAAAGTCTTAAAGTCCGCAAGATAAGAGGTGAGCTTGTAAGATAATAAAAAGCTCAAAACAGCTATAACAATCAAAATCTTAATATCAAACTTTGTAGATGATTTTAAATCAACAGGTTTGTTATAAATAAGAGAAAAAGTTTCCGACTCAGGGTAAATAATTAACCTGTCGTTATCAATTTTTAGCTTTGCACCTTCAATAGAAAAAGCTTTTAAGTCATCGAGGTTATATTTACCATGTCTAGCCTGAAAGTCGCTCAACGCAAGGGTTTGAAACTTCGGGGGGGGGGGCTGAATGCTTATTTTAACTCGTTTTGCACTATGCACTCTGTTTATAAAAAGTTCGACAGAATCGTTTTCATCAAGGTTTGTTTCAATAACACCGTATTTTACTTTTTTAAAGTCATTGTTGTCTTCTTTGTTCAAAAAGAATTCAAATTTAGTATCGCCTGAACCTTCTGCATTAAAAGAAATCTGCAAAGGTTTTATGCAGAACCAGAATTTGTTAGTTAATGCAATACAAACAATGGTAATAACGATACTTATTAGTGTTCTCTTTTTCACTGTAAAATCCCCAACCGTAATTTATTAAAATCCTAAATAAAACAAAATTTATTGTAAAGGTTTTATGTTGAATATTTTACCGTTACTGTTGTTGTATAAATTTAGTGAGAAAAACTTTCGCAATACTCTTGAACAGGGCAAGATTCACACATAGGTCTTTGAGGTTTGCAAAGATTCTGCCCGAAGGTGACAAGGATTGTGTTAATATCCAGCCAGTATTTTTCAGGCAGCAGTTTACGCAATGCCATCTCTGTTTCTTCTGGAGTTTTGGTTTTTACCCAGCCAAGGCGATTTGAGATTCTGTGAACATGTACATCAACGCATATTGCCGGTATTCCAAAACCTTTTGCCATAACAAGATTGGCAGTCTTTCTGCCTACTCCTTTGAATTTAACAAGCTCATCAATAGATGCAGGCACTTTTCCGCTATATTTTTCTACCAGCTCTTTTGAAATATCAAGAATCTGCTGTGCTTTGTTTTTGTAGAACCCGACAGGATATATCGCCTTTGCCAGAGTGTCAACATCAACATTTAAAAAATCTTGAGGCGTTGTGCCAAGCTCAAGCATCCTCAACGAGCATGGATATGTAGTCAAATCGTTTGTTCTTAGGCTAAGTATGCAGCAAATCAAAACCTTAAAAGGGTCATGAAAAGTTTCCATCATTTTTACAAAATCTCTTTGCGGCAAATTGGCTGCTTTTATGCCATTGATTATTTTGTCTATATTATTTTTGCTTTTGCTCATACTTGTATTTTATGCAAAAAAATACCCCCGAATCAATGATACGGGAGCATTTTTATTTATGTAAGTTAAAATTATTCTTCAACTTCGATAACGCCTACAGGGCAAGATTCTGCTGCTTCTTTAACGCAATCTTCGTTACCTGCAACAGCAGCTTCGTTAACTACAGCTGTGTCTTCGATAGAAAATACTGCATCACATACAGATTCGCAAGCGCCGCAAGCTATGCAACCATCATTCTTTCATTGTTTTCTCCTTTATAATTTATTAAATAGGGACAAAATATCCCTTACCCTTACTAAGAATATTATACAAAAAAATATAAAAAATACATACCCAATTCAATTAAGAAGTGTAAAAAATCAACAATCACTTTTGCCGGAGGTCTTGATATTCAGCTGCTCTTTTATCTCTGCAACCTCATAAGTAAGCCTGTTAAGCTGGCATTTTACTGGGTCTGGCAGTCTGTTATGCTGTAATTGCCCATCAACCATAACACGTTGATGAACAACTCTGCCCGGAACACCAACAACAGTAGAATCAGGCGGAACATCATCTATTACAACAGAGCCGGCTCCGATTCTTGAATTTTTTCCTATTGTAAGGTTGCCCAGTACCTTTGCCCCTGCACCGACAATGACGTTATCTTCCAGAGTCGGGTGGCGTTTGCCGTGTTCTTTGCCTGTACCGCCTAAGGTAACGCCCTGATACAAAAGAACATCATCGCCAATATAAGTAGTTTCACCTATCACAACGCCCATACCGTGGTCAATAAAGAACCTTCTGCCGATTCTTGCACCGGGGTGGATTTCTATGCCCGTAAATATCCTGCTCCAGTAAGAAATGAGCCTTGGTATAACAGGTAAGCCCCAGTATCTGAGCTTGTGCGCGATTCTGTGCAAAATAAGAGCATGCAGCCCTGGATAGCATAAAAACACTTCTACAATGTTATTTGCGGCAGGGTCTTTGTCGTAAATTGTTTTAATATCTTCTTTAATCTGGCTTAAAGCACGTTTTAAAAGCATATATCATCTTTCTTTTTAGTTGAATAACGGTGTTGAGATGTATCTTTCGCCGTAGTCGCAAATGACCGTTACTATTAATTTACCTTTGTTTTCTTCTCTTTTAGAAAGCTCTAGTGCTGCCTTTACATTTGCACCTGATGAAATACCGCAGCAGATGCCTTCTGTTTTTGCAAGAAGCTTTGCTGTTTCTATGGAATCTTTTGTTGTAAATGTCATAACTTCATCAAGAATGTTTTTGTCAAGGTTTTGCGGCACGAAATTTGCACCAATTCCCTGAATACCGTGAGCACCTGTAATATTTTGGGAAACAAGAGGGCTTTCTGCCGGCTCTACACCTATTATTTTAATATTTTTATTGTGCTCTTTTAATCCTCTGCCTACCCCTGTTAAAGTTCCGCCCGTACCAAACGAGGTGACAAAAATATCAACTTTGCCGTCTGTGTCGTTCCAGATTTCCTGTGCGGTAGTTTTTGTATGGATTTCAGGGTTTGCAGGGTTTGAAAACTGAGATGGGATAAAGCAGTTGCCTATATCGTCGGCAATTTTCATAGCTGCATTAACAGCACCTTTCATGCCTGCTTCTGCCGGTGTTAAGACTATATCAGCGCCGTAGGCAGCCAACATTTTGCGGCGCTCTGCGCTCATATTCTCCGGCATTGTTAAAATAAGTTTGTAGCCTCTTATTGCGCAGACCAGAGCCAGTCCAATGCCAGTGTTACCGCTTGTCGGCTCGACAATAACCGTTTCATTATTTATAAGCCCCTGTTTTTCAGCCTGTTCTATCATATACAGTGCGGGTCTGTCTTTTACGGAATTTGCGGGATTGTAAAACTCGAGTTTTACTGCAATACCGGCGCATCCGTCATTGATTTTATTCAGCTTTACCAGAGGGGTATTGCCGATAAGCTCAAGAACATTATTATAGATTTTTGACATTAAACAAGCCTCATGAATTTTCTTTTACCTGATTGTAGCACTACAGGCTCGGATGGTACAGACACCATAAGGGCTATATCGCTGACTTTTTCGTTATCAAGCTTTACCCCGCCGCCTGCGATGAGCCTTTTAGCTTCGCCCTTGCTTGCAACAAAGCCAAGTTCCAAAAGCAAATCAAGGATATTTTTTTCTTCCGTCATTTTAAATGATGGAATGTCTTCGGGAATACCTTTGTTTTGTACAACGTTGATGAATTCATCCTGAGCTTTTTTAGTTTCTTCATCGCTGTGATATTCGTTAGTGATAGTGTATGCAAGCTGCATTTTGATGTCGCGCGGGTTTTCTGTCTTTAATCTTTCTTCTATCTGTTTCAATTCTTCGTCAGATATATCAGTTAAAAGCGTAAAGTATTTGATAATCAATGTGTCAGGGATAGACATCAGTTTTCCGTACATATCTTTAGCACTGTCTGTTAAGGAAATACAGTGTTCCGGATAAGTTTTTGACATCTTAACGAGTCCGTCCGTACCTTCAATCAACGGAAGCAGCATAACCATTTGAGGATTCGGCTTTCCGTAAGCTGTTTGAATTTCTCTGCCCAAAAGCACGTTAAATCTCTGGTCTGTGCCGCCAAGCTCTATATCCGCATCAATCGCAACAGAGTCATAAGCCTGCATAAGCGGGTAGAAAAATTCGTGTATTGCAATAGGTTTGCCTTCTGCATATCTTTTTGCAAAGTCATCACGTGTCATCATCTGCGCAACCGTGACATTAGAAGCCAATTTCAAAAGGTCGATAAGGTTCATCTTATGCAGCCAGTCAGCGTTGTTTACAACTTCTGCTTTTGAGGTATCTAGAACCTTTGACATCTGTTCAAAGTAGGTTTTTGCGTTTTCCTCAACCTGTTCTTTTGTTAAAGCGGGACGTGTTTCTGATTTACCGGACGGGTCGCCTACCATTGCAGTTGCACCGCCTACAAGAAGCACAATCTGATGTCCCAGCTCCTGAAATTTTTTAAGCTTTTTCATAACAACCGTATGACCGAGATGAAGGTCGGGACGTGTCGGGTCCATACCGAGTTTTACTCTTATTGGTTTGCCGGATTCTTTAGACTTTTGCAGCTTTATGGCAAGTTCTTTTACGCCGCCAGGCAAAAGTTCCGCACCTCTTGAGATTTCCTGCGCCTGTTTTATAAATTCTTCTTTTAATTGAAATTGTGCTTCCATTTATATTTATCCTCTGTTTAGTGATTTTTATACTATTGTAACAAAAATAAAAAAGCGGTAGCAAAAAAATATATTTATGAGATTAATATATCTATAAATTGTAAAAGGAGAGAGAAAATGAATATAAGACCTGTTGCACAGTCACCGTCATTCAAGGCTAATTTACTGTTTGAGCAAAATATAAACAGAAAAGATTATAAAGGCAGAGAAACAACCGTAAAGAAATCGACAGAGCTTGATCCAAGAAAAATAATTTTGCTTCAAGAGGATTGTTATGATCCGTATGGATATTATACTAACAAAGAAAGAGAAACAACTATAACAGCTGACAACAATACAAAATATATAATAAAACAATCTCTTAAGGACGTAAAAGAATTGATTAAAGAAGCAAAGCAGCGTCCTGATGATGCAGAACCCGTTCCTGTACATAAGCTCATTGAAATTGTTTAAACAAAAAGCAGCAGCATTCGATACGTGTATCAGGTAATATATGGTTACAATATGCCTTAAATAAAAACTTGTGCTATCCTGAACATGTGTCATCAAAAAGGGGTAATAAGCATTGAGATTTGTTGATTTAATTGAAAAGAAAAAACGAGGCGGCGAGCATACAAAAGAAGAAATAAATTTTATAATAAGTTCACTGATGAGCGGAATGGCTGAGGACTATCAGATTTCTGCGTGGCTTATGGCTGTTTATTTTAAAGGTATGACACTGCAGGAAACCGCCTACCTGACGCAAGAAATTATAAGCTCCGGCGAAATAATAGACCTCTCTCCTATCTGCCAGAACGGTGAAAAGGTGCTTGATAAACACTCAACAGGCGGAGTAGGCGATAAAATCACACTTATTTTAATTCCCCTTCTTGCTGCCTGCGGAATCCCGATAGCAAAACTTTCCGGCAGAGGGCTGGGGCACACAGGCGGCACAATCGACAAATTAGAATCTATCCCAGGTTTTAAAACAAATCTGGAAATTGACGAGCTTATACAAAAAGTTAAAGAGGTGGGGCTGGCAATCGGTGCTCAGACAAAACGCCTTACACCCGCTGACGGAAGGCTTTATGCATTGCGTGATGTTACTGCAACAGTTGACTCTATACCTTTGATTGCATCTTCTGTCGTATCAAAAAAAATTGCCTCCGGTGCTGATTATGTAATACTTGACGTAAAATACGGCTCTGGTGCTTTTTTAAAGACGCCTGAAGAAGCCTGTGAGCTTGCTCAATGGATGGTTAATATTGCAGATATGCTTGGCAAAAAGTTCCACGCTGTTATTACATCTATGGAACAGCCCCTTGGCAGAGCAGTCGGAAATGCCATTGAGGTTATTGAATCGATTGAGTTTTTAAAAGGCAATATGACCTCTGACCTGAAAGAGCTTACTTATGAAATGGCTTCTCTTGCGTTAATTGAGTTAGGCAAAGCCCAAAACAAAGATGATGCTTATCAAAAAATTGATGAGGCTGTTACATCCGGCAAAGGGCTGGAGTATTTCAGACAGCTTATACGCTCTCAAGGCGGCAACCCGAGTGTTATTGCTAATTACAGGTTCTTTTCCCAGCCTAATTACGCTTATCAGATTAAATCACCTCAAAACGGTTTTATCTGGAATGTAGATGCATATAAGACAGCTTATGCGTGCAAGCTTTTAGGCGCTGGACGTGAAAAGAAACACGATATTATAGATTATTCCGCAGGAATATATCTTAACAAAATCTGCGGTGAGCCAATTGCTGAAGGCGAAGTTGTTGCAACTCTGTATGCAAACGATGCAGATAAGATTGAAACAGCAAGAGAGTATCTGAAAGAAGCATTTTCATATTCATACGAACAGAGAAACAGAGGCTCTTTGATTTATAGAATTATTTAATTGTACTTACCGGAACAGTAGAACTCTCTTATTGTATTGAAATCTCTTGCAGATGCGTGAATACCTACAACGTTGGTATTAGGGTACATTATGTCGTTTCTGTTTGAAGAATGTCCCATAATACCGAGTGCGTGACCTATTTCGTGTACTGCGACTGCATAAACCTCATCCTGTGAGAGTATTCTTTCCTGATGCAAATCTTTATAACCTATGGTTACATCTGCTGAAACCATATATTTACCGATACTTCTGTGATGTGTCACCCCTGCTTTATTGCCGGAAAGTCGTTCAACAAAGTAAACTCTTATGTCCGCATTTTTTTCACTGGTTGCATCCATAAATTTTATGCAGCCACCGCCCGCTATCATCCATTCTCTAAATGCATTGTATACACCCTGAGTGTATGGAGACTGTTGCACCCATACTTTGATACGTTTATTTTGTTTCCATACAGCATATTGTGAAAGCTCGTTTATGTAATTATCGTTTGCCAGACATTGTAATTGTATAGTTGACATAAGAGCAATAAATACAGTAAATATAACTAATATTTTCTTCATAAATTATCCTTTATTACCTTCCGCAATACATTTTTTGTATTGTAGCTGCATCTTTGTTCGTAACTTTTCTTCCTGCTGAAGTCGGGTTCATTACACTCATCATGTCAAGTGTATGCCCGTTAATCCCTAGTGCATGTCCTATTTCATGCAGTAAAACAGATTTTATCTGCATCTTTGTTTTATGTTTTGTTTTAACTACTATTAGGCGTACATGTGTATCCTTGGCGTAATGTATTAAACTTGATGCGTTGTCCGTTACACTGCGCGGTTCTTTGTCAGAAAAGTAAATTCTTATATTGGCTTTTTTTTCAGACCGTGCATTTACAAATCTAATACAACCGTTCGAACCATTCCTCCACTCATTAAATGCATCATAGGCCAAATTAGCATATCTGCTTGGCTGAACCCAAACTGTAATATTTTTAGGTTCTTCCCAGTACTTATCTACTTTTATATCATCTAAATAGTCATTTGCTGCTAATGCCTGAATCGGGGTAATTAATAATACTGCCAATAAAATTCCCATTATAAATTTCATTAATGTTTCGCTCCTGTGTTTATGCCTATATATTATTAATACCCAATTTTCAAAATTTTAAACATTTTTGTTAAGTTATGTAAATATAGACAAAGCAGATATCCGTCTTGATACGAATACCTGCTTTGGTTTATAAGTTGTTTATATTACTTCAACAACTCGCCGACTGATTTGAATACAGCCATTCTCTTAGCTGCATCGGATTCAGCCTGAGTATAAAGAGCTTCAGCGTGTTCAGGGTTGGTTTTCAACAACTGTTTGTAACGTCCTTCACTTCTGATGAACTCTTGATAGTTGCCTTTAGGATCTTTAGCATCCCAGCTGAACGGCTGTTCGTTTTCAGGGTTGTATCTGTACAACGGATAGTATCCTGCTTCAACAGCACGTTTTTGTTCTGTCTGAGTTTTGCTCATATCGATACCGTGAGCGATACAAGGTGCATAAGCAAAGATGATAGAAGGTCCGTTGTATGCTTCAGCTTCCTGGAATGCTTTAAGAGTTTGTGCTCTGTCAGCGCCCAATGCAACTGATGCAACATATACGTAACCGTAAGACATGCTCATCAATCCCATGTTTTTCTTGTAGGTCGGTTTACCGCCTGTAGCAAATTTTGCAACAGCACCTGTAGGAGTAGACTTAGAAGCCTGACCGCCTGTGTTAGAGTAAACCTCTGTATCGAGAACGAGGATATTAACGTTTTTGTTTTGAGCAAGAACGTGGTCAATACCGCCGTAACCGATATCGTTAGCCCAGCCGTCACCGCCGATAATCCATACTGATTTGTCTGTAAAGTAATCTTGTAATTCTCTTACTTTAGCCAGATCAGGGCATTGAACGTCAGCGTATTTAGCAAGAACTGCTTTTACTTTGTTTTGAGCAGCAACTGCTTCGTCTGTTTTTGAGTTATCCCAGTGAGACATTGCTTCTGTTAATGCTTCTTTAAGGTCAGCAGGAGTTTTTTCGTTTTCGAGAACTTTTTCAACATAAGTTTTTAAAGTATCTCTGTTCTGGTCAACTGCCAATCTCATACCAAAGCCGAATTCAGCGTTGTCTTCAAACAGTGAGTTAGCCCATGCCGGACCTCTGCCTTCTTTTGTTGTTGTATAAGGAATTGTCGGGAAAGTACCTGAGTAGATTGAAGAACAACCTGTTGCGTTAGCAACGATAGCGTTTTCACCGAACAATTGAGAAACGAGTTTAACGTAAGGGGTTTCTCCGCAGCCTGCGCAAGCGCCTGAGAATTCGAACAACGGTTTTCTGAGCATTGCACCTTTGATAGTTTTTGTAGTGTTTTTGCCCATTACGTTGTCAGGTAATTCGTCAAAGAATTTTTCGTTTACGCATTCGCCTGCTGCTTCTTCAGCTTCTACAGAAGACCATGTAAGAGCCTGTTTTTCAGGGTTTTTGTTAGCAGGGCACTGGTCAACGCAAACGCCGCAGCCTGTACAATCTTTGCAGTAAACCTGAACTTTGAAGTGTTCACCGTTGAGGTTAGGTTTAGCTTCAACTGTGTTGAAAGATTCCGGAGCATTGCCGAGGTTTTCTTTTTCAACAAGTTTAGTTCTGATTGCAGCGTGCGGACAAGCAGAAGCACA
>CASFCQ010000070.1 GCA_949293185.1 uncultured bacterium | reverse complement strand
ATCCGAACATCGGCAAGGCGAGTGTGTCTGAGCGTAGCGAGTTCGCGAGCCTGTGGTGAGGATTAGTTAATGTTAAAACGGAGTATCAGGTGTAAAAAATAATATACTCTTTGTATTAAGCTTCTACAAAATTTCAAACACAGCAGAAACAATAAAAAAACACATAATAAATATTATCAATGTACGATTGCTTAATAAATTAACCTAAAAATTTTTCATCACTTATGCCTTCTTTAATAAGGCTATAAAGATATGTTGTATCATATTATTCTCCTTGTAAAATTTGTTTTGCCATTTTGACACCTTCGTCATAAGCATTTTGCAAGTTTTTTGGAAACTGTTCATTTTTGTGTTTCAATTTCTCATTTTTATCAAATGTTTCTACAACATATTTGTCATAATCGCTGAATTGATATGTATCATAAGCAAAAATTCGCTCAGGTTTTGTAAATACAGTTTCTACCATAAATTCTGTTCTGTTATACATATCAGGATACATTTGATTAGCCAGTTCTTCTGTAACATTCATGGTATAAATCATTGCTGTTTTAAGCCTTTTAGGGGCAATTGAAGGATAGCCCTGCTTGTATTCAAAAAATGGAAACGTAAGGCGCTCAATAAAACACCTCATCATGCCAGTTACATCGCTGCAATAAATGGGGCTTGCTAGAACAATCCCGTCTGCTTGTGAGATTTTATCTAATAATGGCGTTAATTCATCGGGATATGCACATCTGCCAAAGTTCTTTCCGTCTTTTAATTTGCACGACAAACAGCTTCTGCATCCTTTAAAATCAATGTCATAAAGATGAACAATTTCTACCTCTGCGCCGTTGTCTTTAACTCCTTTTGCAAAACTTTCGCACATTTGAGCCGTATTCCATTGCTTTCTCGGTGAACCGTTTATAATATATATTTTTTTATTTGTCATCAACAATTTCTCCTTTATAATCTATAGCTTTTACCGTTCCAAGTTTGTGAATATCTTCATCAGTTCTGTTACCGTAGATTGTGATTTTGTTCAACTCTGTTTCTATATTGTTAAATTCCTCATCAGTAAGAATAACATCAGCAGCGCCAAGATTTTCAATAACTCTTTCATCTTTTCTCATCCCCGGAATCGGCACAACATGAGGATATTTATGAAGCATCCACGCTAAAGAAATTTGAGCCGGTGTAATACCTTTTTTGTCTGCAAATTCATGTAATAAATCCAATAGCGGCTGGTTCTTTTCGACATTTTCAGGTGCAAATCTTGTGATTACACGTCTTACATCATCGCCTTTGTATTGAGTATTTTTATTATATTTCCCGCTCAAAAAGCCGCTTGCCATAGGAGAAAAGGCTACAAATCCGATATTAAGCTCTTTGCAAAGAGGTATAACATCTTTTTCAAACATCCGCTCCATCATTGAATATTCGCTTTGAATGGCAGTTAACGGAGTAACTGCGTGGGCTTTTTTAATTTGTTCCGGAGTGGATTGTGATTGTCCCCACGCACGAATTTTGCCTTCTTTAATAAATTCTCCCATCCATTCTGCCACTTCTTCAACATTACTGTCCAAAGGCACTCTGTGTTCGTAATAAATATCGATATAGTCCGTCTGCAGCCTTTTTAAAGAATCATTTAGAGCATTCGTAATACCTTTCTTGCTAAGCTTACCCTCCGGAATTTCCTGCCCGGGCTGGAATACCGGAACAAATTTTGTTGTCAAAATAATTTTATCTCTGAATGGTTTAACAGCTTTGCCGACAAGGGTTTCATTTGTGAAAGGCCCGTAAGCTTCTGCGGTATCAAAAAGTGTACAACCCAAATCATAGGCTTTGTGCATAAGTCTTATAGATTCATCTTCTGTCGGGATTGCACCGTAACCGTGAGAAAATCCCATACAACCGATACCAACAGCAGATACTTCAATATCTCTAAGTTTTCTGTATTTCATAATTAATTCTCCTTTATTTCAAGTAAGGCTTAAATATAGCCGTGAGTTGAACATCGCAAAATCTGTCTGTCCAGTCTAACGGTTCAAATTTGCCGTCTGACATGCACCAGCTTAGCATCATTCCGTATAGCTCACTGATTATAATATGTGTTAATAATTCAACAGGCGCATCTTTTTTAAGTTCCTTTGAGTTTTTCAGGATACTTTCAAGCATTTCGTAATCATAGAACCACTTTTTGCTGTCCATGGTTTCCGGTACATTATTCGGTTCAATTACATTTCTTATCCACTCTCGACAAATTTGTATCCCGCAAAATTCTACCTGTTCCATAAAACGACGAAAATAATGTCTGAGTTTGTCGAATAATTCAGCGTTTTCCATTTGCTCAAGTTCTTCAGCAATTTCACCGAAAGGTGTTCTGCTGATTTCCATAACAATATCTTCTTTGCGTTTGAAATATGTATAAAAAGTACCTTTCGCAACACCTGCTCTTTTAGTTATATCTTCAACATTTATTGAATCAAAGCCGTTTTCTTTAATCAGTTCCAGTGCTGTAGATATAAGCTTTTTCTTTGTGATTTGTGCAGCTAATTGTCTTTTGTTCATATAATTAAACCTGTATTTGTAATAACAAATACAGTATAGCATTTTATTGACTCAAGGTCAATGACTATAAGTCAACAACTTTATATTTGTGATATTGTGATGCTGCTCACAATTAGCAAGAATACAAGAATACAAAAACACAAAAGCCGCGAAATCTTTCGCAGCTTTTGTGTATAGAGTAATTTAAAATTATTCAGCAGATTGCGCATTGATTGCCTTTTCTTTTGCGCAAAGCACAAATTGTGCCGTAAGCTCTGCAGCAACCAAATATGTATAAAAATACAATACAGGAATGAAAATTATACCGACAATTGTTACACCTAGTATAGATATAACAATTTGAGTTAATACAGAAAGAGCCAAAAACAGCAATAAAAGTATACAGTAATTGCCAACATTTCCTTTTAACATATCAAAAGCATTATTAAAATTAACAAAAGCCAAAATTTTCAGTTCTTTAAAAAAGTTTGCCATCATAAGCGGACAAAATACAACTGTAAGTATATAAACCAGCAGGCTAAATGCCCCTAACAGAGTTAAAAGCAAAAAAGCAGCCGGATGAAACGCATTGTTGCCTATAACAAATAACAAGCAAACAAGAAAAATAACTGATAAAAGAATAACTGGCAGAGAATAAATAAACAATCCGACAAAATATTTTAATCCTGTTTTCATCATTCTGCCAAACTCGCTCCAATCCGGCAAAAATGTGTTGGAGTAGTTTATTCTCCTGTTACCGGTTTGTACAAAATATCCGGCTAAAAGCAGTGACAATAAAATTGAAAATATAAAACACAATAAAAAAGAAGCCAATCCGGCGACTTTAGAAAGTGTAAAAATGTACGCAACAAACGGTATTATAAATACAGCACACACCGCCAGAACTATACCTGAACCGGCAAGCAGTTTGTTAGCCCAACCGGAGTCTTTGGATATATATGTTAAAGCTTTTTCAAAATCGAGTTCCATTTTTATTTCTCCCTTATGCTATTCTAAATTTGTATCAGAAATTTTTGATTCCTCAGCTATTTGCACAAAACGGGCAGTTAAAACGCCGCATACAATCATTATGTACATTGAAACGAACGGTATTAATAAAATGCCTATAATGGTTAAAACAAGAAATACAGAGGCAATGTTTCCAATTACTCCTACCGCCAGTATTAACAGAGCCAAAATAAGATAATTGAGAACATTGTTTTTTAAAAGTTTGTATGCTGCAGAAACATTTAAGAATTCAAACGGGTTAAAATCTTTTATAAAATTTGCATTAAACAATGAATAAAATAACATATAAACAACATACACAGTATCTGCAATTATATTAAAATACTGCAACAATATTTTATACATTTCCTGGGTTTCGGATTGTTTTTCCAAATAAATTGAAAGCCCAAGGCTTGCTGCACCTAAAAACAGCACAGGAAGATAAAATAGCAGTGAGCCAACAGCAGCCTTCAAACCTACAAATACATGCGACCAAAAATCAGCCCACTCAGGCAATTTTGTTTCTGGATTTTTTATATAATCATGGGCAGCCTGCAAGGAATATCCGTACACCGCCAGTCCTATAATTACACATACAAAAGCTGCAATTATAAACAAAAGGATAGAAATTTTCGGGATAAAAAACAGAGCCGTAAACGGAATAACCCATACGACTATTGATGCAATGATAAACAAACTGCCGATAATTAGTTTTCTTATCCAGTTTTCATCATTTTTTACAAAAGTAAGTATATTTTCTAAATCATATTTCATCTTAAAAACTCCTGTGTAGTTTATGCTATTGCAATTATACACTATTTTTTATTTTTTCACAGGAGTAAACACAGAAAAACAGTCTTGTATTAATACAAGACTGTTTTTCTGCCTGTATATTTAAAAACTATTTTTTCGGGGATTTTTTTTCAACAGGTGCAAACCAGTCGCAGGTGTTTTCTTCACAAAATGCTTTTTCCAAATCCTTCATAATGCTCTGGTGAGTCATTTCAAAAGTTATCGGTGTAATAGAGACTTTGTTTTGTCGTACTGCGTTGATATCAGTTCCGTCATTTTCATCGTATTCAATAAGTTCACCTGCCAGCCAGTAGTATGTTTTGCCTCTCGGGTCAATACGTTTGTCATATTTACTTGTAAACATTCTTGTTCCGAGTTTTGTTATCGCAATACCTGCAATATCTTCTGCATCAAGAGAAGGGAAATTTATATTAAGAATAGATTTTTGCGGGAAGTTTATATCTTTGATTTTATTGACAAATTTCGCCATAAAATTTGCAGCAAAGGCAAAATTTTCCACTTCATAATGAAGTCCGGCAAGAGATGTTGCTATAGCGGGAAAACCCAGCATTGCACCTTCCAGTGCACAACTTACTGTACCTGAATACAATATATCAGCGCCTAGGTTTGGTCCGTGGTTTATACCGGAAATAACAAGATCCGGCATTTCATGCGGTTCTAAAATTGCACTCAAACCTATTTTTACGCAATCTCCGGGAGTGCCAGTAGTAACCCAGTTTCTTTTTGCTCCGAATTTAGGGTCTAATTCTTCAACCCTTAACGGTGTATGCAGCGTCAATGAATGTCCGGCTGCACTGCGTTCTCTATCCGGTGCAATTACATAAACATCATGTTCGCAGCTCAAAGCTTCGGTTAAAGCTCTGATTCCGTTTGCCATAAGACCATCGTCATTAGAAATAAGTATGTTCATATTGCGCGCACTCCTGTATCATGTCTTCCTATATTATAAATACCCATTTTTCAAGAAAAATAACATTTTTTAATTGCATATTTTCAAATTTGTTAAATTTCTTTAAACTCCTCTGTTTTTACTTATAGCATTTATTAAACCTTCAAACAAGGGGTGCGGGTGTTCGGGACGTGACTTGAACTCCGGATGGAACTGACAGGCAACAAACCAGTCATTTTTAGGATATTCAACTATCTCGCATAATTGACCGTCGGGTGACATGCCGGAAAATACCAGACCTGCATCTTCTATCTGTTTTTTATACTCGTTGTTGACTTCGTATCTGTGGCGGTGTCTTTCGGATATTGTTTTAACCTTTCCGTATGCATCATAAGCCTTTGTGCCTTTTTGTAATACACAGTCAAATTTGCCGAGTCTCATTGTTCCGCCGAGCTCATCGATATTCTTTTGCTCCGGCATAAAGTCTATAACAGGGTATGGAGTACCCTCATTGAACTCTGTAGAATTTGCCCCTTTTAACCCGACAACGTGTCTGGCATATTCAATTACTGTACATTGCATCCCAAGACATAATCCCAAAAACGGCAGATTATTTTCTCTTGCATATCTTATTGCATTAAGTTTTCCCTCTATTCCTCTGACTCCGAAACCGCCCGGGACAACAAGCCCGTCAACATCAGCAAGTATTTCTTTTGCCTTTGTCATATCAACGCACTCTTCAGAATTTATCCATTTTATATCTATTTTTGCGTCTTTATGATACCCTGCGTGTTTTAACGCCTCAACTACAGATATATAAGCATCAGACAGGTTTGTGTATTTGCCTGCTATAGCTATTTTAAATGTCTGTTTAGGGTTTCTGATTTTTTCAACAAGCTTTTTCCACGAATCAAGATTAGGCTTTTTATCAAGCAGCTGGAGTCTTTGCAGAACAACATGAGCCATCTGCTGTTCTTCTAATGCAAGAGGAACTTCGTAAATGGATTTCATATCCCTGCATTCAATAACCGCATCAACCGGCACTGAACAAAACAGCGATAGTTTTTCTTTTTCTTTTTTTGGAAGCGGTTTTGACGTTCTGCAAACAAGTATCTCGGGTTGTATACCATAACTTCTTAATACAGAAACACTGTGTTGCGAGGGTTTTGTCTTTAGTTCTCCCGATGTGGGCAAATACGGCAAAAGTGTTACGTGTATGGAAAGACTGTTTCCAAAGCCTGCTTCTGTACGGAATTGCCTTATAGCCTCAATAAAAGGCAAGCTTTCGATGTCACCGATTGTGCCGCCTACTTCCGTAATAAGAAAATCCGGTTTGAACTGCGTTGCGGCTTTTTTAATCCTTGATTTTATCTCATTTGTAATATGAGGGATGGTTTGAACTGTTGCGCCAAGATATTCGCCTTTTCGTTCTTTTTTTATAACAGTCTGGTAGATACTGCCGGAGGTTACATTGTTTATTTTGCCTAAAGACGTATCGGTAAATCTTTCATAGTGACCTAAATCAAGGTCTGTTTCAGCTCCGTCATCCGTAACAAATACCTCACCGTGCTGAAACGGACTCATTGTACCGGGGTCAACGTTTATATAGGGGTCAAATTTTTGTATAACAACAGAGAATCCGCGGGATTTTAAAAGTCGACCCAAAGATGCAGCCACAATTCCTTTACCCAGTGATGAAACAACACCGCCTGTTACAAAAATATATTTTGTTGCCATTTTATACCCCTATCTAGTCACTTCTTATATTATTTACCGGTTGTAATTTATTCATAAGTTAAAAAGCTTAGAGGGTATGTCCTCTAAGCTTTTTAACTTTTTTAATTAATCTTAGGAACTCTGAAGAAACCATCCTCTTTTAAAGGCGCGTTCGCCATAAGTTCATCTTTTGTATTTTCACTGACGACAACATCTTCTCTCATAACGTTTACCATTGGTATTGCGTGGCTCATTGGTTCAACGCCTGTTGTGTCAATCTCGTTCATTTGTTCAACATATTTCAAAATATCGCCGAGTTGTTTTGAAAATTTTTCTTTTTCTTCTTCACTCAACTCAAGTCTGGCGAGTTTTGCAACATGTTCAACATCCTTTATCGTAATCATTTTCTTCTCCAACCAAATATGTATTATCTATTATTATCATGTCCGTATAAAAAATGCCACGGTTTGTTGTGTTTTTTTTACATAATATTTCATAATTTAATCTAGTGTCGTCTTCCCGTCCATTAAGGCTTGACATTTAGTCAACCCTTAACGGAGTCCTTGCTTCGAGCTTTCGAAGCTCAAAGACTCACCTT
>CASFCQ010000069.1 GCA_949293185.1 uncultured bacterium | reverse complement strand
AAAATTCAGAAACGAAAATTTCCGTCCACTCAAAAAATGATAAAATCGGTACGGTAAATTTTCATTCCTTCATTTAAAAATCTCTAATCGTATTCCATCTGGGCTTCGCCCCGAACCCCCTACGGCTTACAAAGTAAGCCGTGCATATTAAGAATTAAAATATTAGAATTTCTGTCACTAAATTACGTGACATATGCAAGAATGATGTCTAAAATTCCTCAGCTATAAATTTATAAATAATTAAATAAAAATTAATTTTTAATGATTTTTTAGAAAACCTCATTAAAATGAGAATATGAATAAAAATTAAGTTGTTTTTCTGTTATAGGTCGAATAATTGAAATTCTTCACTTATGCAAGAAAAACAGCAGATTGTGAGGTATATACATAATGATTGATTTTAACAAACTTACCAACCAGACACAGGAGATTATTTTTTCTGCACAGCAGCTGATGGCAAAGTTTCAAAATACACAGCTTGAGCCTGCACATATTGTGATGGCTATGCTCGAGGATAAAGACGGAATTTCAAAAGATTATATGAAAGCTCTAAAACTAGACCGTCCGCAGTTTATTGATGCTGTGATGTCTGAGCTTAATAACCTGCCTACTGTGCAGCAGCCTGTTAATACACAGCAGCTTTATCTGTCGCAGGACACAATAAAACTTCTTGACCTTGCTCAAAACGAAGCTGAAGCCCTCAAAGACACTTACATAAGCATTGAGCATATTTTGCTTGCAATCACGGCTTTTGAAGGTTCAAAAATCAAAGCTCTGTTTGACAGATTCGGCGTTAACAGAAACAAAATCTTAAACGAAATGAAAAAAATAAGAGGTCAAAATAAAGTGGATTCAAAAGATTCAGAAGAAAAATTTAAAGCACTTGAAAAATATTCGCAGAACCTGACAGACCTTGCAAAACGCGGCAAACTTGACCCAGTAATAGGTCGAGATGAAGAGGTTAGACGTGTTATTCAGGTATTGAACAGACGTACAAAAAACAATCCTGTGTTGATAGGTGAACCGGGGGTGGGCAAAACTGCTATTGTAGAAGGGCTTGCTCAAAGAATAGTAAGAGGTGATGTTCCCGAAAGCCTTAAAAATACACAGCTTATAGCGCTGGATTTGGGGGCGCTTGTTGCCGGCGCAAAATTCAGAGGCGAGTTCGAAGAAAGACTCAAAGCCGTGCTGAAAGAAGTAGAAGCCTCAGACGGAGAGATAATTCTGTTTATCGATGAATTGCACACGGTTATAGGTGCAGGCGCTACAGAAGGCTCAATGGATGCAGGCAACCTCTTAAAACCAATGCTTGCCAGAGGTCTTTTAAGAACTGTCGGCGCAACCACAATTAACGAATACAGAAAATACATTGAAAAAGATGCCGCTCTTGAAAGAAGATTCCAGCCGGTTATGGTAGATGAGCCGTCTGTTGAAGATACAATAAGCATTTTAAGAGGCTTAAAAGAAAGATACGAGGTTCACCACGGCATCAGAATTAAAGACTCTGCTCTTGTTGCAGCAGCAAAGCTTTCTGACAGATACATAACGGACAGATTCCTGCCGGATAAGGCTATTGACCTTATTGATGAGGCTGCTTCCGCTTTGAGGATAGACATTGACTCAATGCCTGAGGAAATCGACTCGCTTGTCCGTCAGAAAATGCAGCTCGAAATAGAAAGAAAAGCGCTTGAAAAAGAGGACAAGACAGACGATAACATACAAAAAATCAACGGCTTAAATAAAACAATAAACGACCTTGACGAAAAGCTTACAAAACTCAAAACACAGTGGGAAATGGAAAAAAGCTCCATTATGGGCGAGGCTCAAATCAAGGAAGAAATAGAAAAAACAAAAGCACAAATCGAAATTGCCGAACGCGACGCTGACCTCGAAAGAGCTGCGGAACTCAAATACGGCAAGTTAATTGAGCTGCAAAAACAACTTGAAGAAGCTCAAAAGCACGGCGGGGAAAAGCATAAAAACCAGCTGTTGAAAGAAGAAGTAGACGAAGATGATATCGCAGAAGTCGTAAGCAAATGGACCGGCATTGAGGTTTCCAGACTCGTTGAAAGCGAAATGCAAAAGCTTTTGAGAATGGAAGATTTCCTGCATAAACGTGTAATCGGTCAGGACGAAGCTGTTACTGTGGTATCAGACGCTATAAGACGTGCCCGTTCCGGTTTAAAAGACCCTAAACGACCGATAGGCTCGTTTATATTCCTCGGACCTACAGGTGTCGGCAAAACTGAGCTGGCAAAATCTCTTGCCGAGTTCTTGTTCAACGATGAAGACGCTTTGATAAGAATCGATATGTCCGAATACATGGAAAAACACTCCGTAGCAAGACTTGTCGGTGCTCCTCCGGGCTATGTCGGTTATGATGAAGGCGGGCAGTTAACGGAGGCTGTCAGAAGAAAACCATACTCGGTTGTTCTTTTTGATGAAATTGAAAAAGCACATCCGGATGTTTTCAACATAATGCTGCAGCTTTTGGATGACGGTCGTTTGACTGATTCAAAGGGCAGAACCGTTGACTTTAAAAACACTTTGATTATTATGACAAGCAACATCGGCAGTTCTATTATCCTTGACAATACGCTCAACGCTATGATGTCCGAAAAAGATTTTGAACAGACAAAAGAACAGGTTATGGAGCTGATGAAAGAACAATTTAAGCCGGAGTTCTTAAACAGAATCGACGATATTGTTTTCTTCAGAGCTTTAACATTGCAGCAGTTGAAATCTATTGTTGATATATACTTTGAAGGATTAACTAAATTGTTCAAAGAAAGAGATATGAAACTCGAAATAACTGACGATGCAAAGGAATTGCTCGCTACTCAGGGCTTTAATCCGGTTTACGGTGCAAGACCGCTTAAACGTACGATAAGACAGCTTGTGGAAAATCCGCTTGCCAAGAAAATTCTTGCACAGGACTATAAAGAAGGCGACACAATTGTTGTTGACTCCGACGGTGAAAATATAATATTTAAGTAATTAATATTTTTACCGGTAGAAAATAGGACATAAAGTAATCGGCGAAATAGTAAATCCGCCGATTACTTTTTTTTATAAAAACAATATTTAAGTTTTGTAAAAATAGTTGTTAAAGCCTGACAAAAAGAATTTGTTACTGTTATTAAGCTTACATAATATAACGATAAGGAGCATAAAAATGACAGTAAACTTTAACTCAAATAACGTTTCTTTTGGCAGTAAATTCATTGTAAAAGGTAAAAATATCGACAAAAGCAAAACTGCACATGCTGTAGCGTTAGGAACAGCTTTAGGTATATCAAAAAATTATGATGATCTGGTTTATGGTTTGGTTGATACAAAAAATTTAAAAAATAATACTTTTGTTTTTGAAATAGACAATAACGATGATATTGATGTTGTAAACCTGTTTAACGCAGCGGGCATTAAATTTAATATGCAGGCATAGTTAAAAATATCTTATTATTAAAAATTAAGGAGAAAATATGACTGTTAATTTTAATCAGCCTTCTGTTTCTTTTAAAAGCAGATATATGATAAAAGGCAAAGATATTGATATGCAAAACCCTGACCACATGGTTGCTCTTGGCTATGCTGCAGCTTCTTGCAAAAACATGGAAGAAATGTTTGCCAACCTTTATCATAATGAAGGATTAAACAGAAGTAATTATGTATTCGATGTAAATGACAAAAATGATGAAGAATTTGAATCTGTTTTAAATATGTCAGGTTTAAAATTTAACAAACTTGTATAACCAAAACTGCCTGTATCCTCGGATATATCGAATTGAATGAGACTGCATTGCTGCGTCATTTATTGTATATATAATAAGTTTTATTAAATAAATGCTTTGCATATTTTTTGTTTATTGTAATATATTATTACAGCTAAATAAACGGGATTTAATAGAATGAGGAAAAAGACGCATTCTATAAATCTTGCTTGAAAAGAATTTTACAAGAATAGGAATAAAAGAAGGTACACACAATGGGAATCAAAGGTAAAGTCGATAAAATGGTAGTTCTCGCTTGTGAAGAATGCAAAGAAAGAAACTACACAACAACAAAAAATAAAAAAACTAACAAAGAAAGAATGGAACTGAAAAAACATTGCCCGAGATGCAACAAACACACAGTTCATAAAGAGACAAAATACTGTTTAAATTTAAAGAGCGTCCTTAGTTCAGTTGGTAGAACGTCGGTCTCCAAAACCGGATGTCGAGGGTTCGAGTCCTTCAGGGCGCGATTTAAATAAAAGAGGAAAATTAATGGCTAACCAAACTAAAGAAAATGTTGATTTTAAAGAGGCTATGATAGCTTACTTCAAAAGTGTAAAACTTGAATGGGGCAAAATTACCTGGCCGGGCAAACAACAGGTCGTTGTAGAAACTGTCTATGTAATTATTATTACAGCGGTGTTTACAATAGGCGTACTTGCTGTTGACACTATTTTTAATGCACTTTTTAAAGGTTTGGGTTTGATAAATTAAGCCTCTTAAGTTTAATTATTTAATTACGGGAATTAAAATAATGACAAAAAAAGATGATGAACAATTGGAAGTTACTGAGCAGCAAAATGATATAAATGTTTTTGAAAATGAAAAACATCAAATCATTGAAGAAAAAGAAGAAAAATTAAAATCTGATCTGCAGGCTTCTCATAGTAAAGAACCTCAAAAAAAATGGTATATAGTTCATACTTATTCAGGTTATGAAAACAAAGTTAAAGTTAACCTCGAAAAACGTATCGAATATATGAATATGGGGGATAAAATCTTCCGTGTTGAAGTTCCTCAAAAAACTATAACAAAAGTTAAAGACGGCAAGAAACAAGACAGAGAAGAAAAAATCTTCCCTGGTTATGTTCTTGTTGAAATGATTATGGATGACGACAGCTGGTATGTTGTAAGACACACTGCCGGCGTTACAAAATTTGTCGGCACATCTAAAAAACCGATTCCGGCTAAAGATTCTGAAATTAAGAAAATTATTCACAGAGTACAAACTCAAACAACAAAAATTGAACTCGATGTTAAAGTCGGTGATAAAGTCAGAATCATTTCCGGTCCGTTTGCTGACTTTATCGGTGATATTACTGAAGTATATCCTGATAAATCAAAACTCAGAGCTACTGTTTCTATCTTCGGACGCGAAACACCTGTAGAACTCGAGTACAAACAAATTCAAAAAGTATAAGTGTGTGTGAAAGCTTAAGCTGTTTTTGAAACAGAAAGACTCTTAAGCCGCAACCGTTCAATACCGCCGTTGTGAAGTTGATAAAAAGAAAAATGACAGCGGAAAGAGATAAATAACAATAATGTGGAAGGGAATAGAATTCCCGCCAGACCACGAAAGGAGAACAATAAAATGGCAAAGAAAATCGTTGGAAAAATCAAGCTTCAAATTGAAGCAGGCAAAGCAAATCCATCACCGCCGGTTGGTCCTGCATTAGGTCAGCATGGTGTTAACATCATGGATTTTTGCAAACAGTTCAACGCAAAAACTCAAGATCAGGCAGGTTACATTATCCCTGTTGTTATTGATGTATATGAAGACAGAAGCTTTTCTTTCATTATCAAAAGCCCACCGGCTGCTGTATTGATTAAAAAAGCTATCAATTTACCTAAAGGTTCTGCTGCACCGAACAAAACTAAAGTCGGCAAAATCACTGTTGCTCAGTTAGAAGAAATCGCTAAAATTAAAATGAACGATTTAAACGCTACAACCGTTGAAGCTGCTGTAAAAATGCTCAAGGGTTCAGCAAGAGCAATGGGTGTTACAGTAGAAGAATAATTATAAGTGGAAGGGAATGCCGTACGGGGCGCACCTTTATAAAATGCCCGAAACGGATTGAAACCCGATATCACCACAGAAAGGAAAAGAAATGAGTAAATTAACTAAAAGACAACAAAAAGCAGCTGAAATGCTCGAAGGTTTTGTACAACCCTCCAGCGCAGCTGATGCTTTGAAAAAATTACAGGAAATATCAGAAGCAACAGTTAAGTTTGATGAAACTGTTGAATGCCATATGCGTCTTGGTATCGATGTAAAAAGAGCAGACCAGCAAATCCGTTCAACTGTAGTATTACCTGCAGGTTTGGGTAAAGAAGTAAGAGTTTGCGTTATTGCTAAAGGTACTAAAGCTGATGAAGCTAAAGCAGCAGGCGCAGAAGAAGCTGGCGCTGAAGAAGTTATCGACAAAATCGCAGGCGGCTGGTTTGAATTCGATACATTGATTGCAACACCTGATTGTATGGGTATGTTAGGTAAACTCGGTAGAGTTTTAGGTCCTAAAGGATTGATGCCTAACCCTAAAACAGGTACTGTTACTCTTGATGTAGCTAAAGCTGTTAAAGATGCTAAAGCAGGTAAAGTTGAATTCAGAGCTGATAAACAGGGTATGATTCACTGTCCTATCGGCAAAATCAAATTCTCATTCGAAGATTTGATGAAAAACTATGCAACTCTTGCTGACGCTGTTTTAAGAGCAAAACCGTCTGTAGCAAAAGGCGTGTATGTTAAATCTGCTTATTTAACTACTACAATGGGTCCCGGTATCAAATTGGATACTAAAAACCTCGCTGCAGAAGTTAAGGAATATGTTTAATATTAACTTTTAAGTTTAATATTAATTCTAATATCTTTAAGCCCTCAAAAATTGAGGGCTTCTTTATATATACTGGGATTAAAATAGGTAAGTATGAAATTAGCAAATATAAATTTTAAGGCAACACTGGGTAATAATTTAGTTCAAAAATTACAAAAAGAAGAATTTTGCAACAACCGGCAAAAAACACAAAAGTATCAGGAGCTTTTTGAAGATACTTTTAAAAAAAATACTGACGATGCTACTGTTTTTGATATAAATCGCAGGGACGAGATTTTTCTTTATAACTCTAATTATCCGGATATTCGTATTGAGTATAAGCATCGCAAAAATTTGTATGACAAAACTATTTCCAAAGGTCTGCTAAAAGAATGTTCCAAAAATGTTCAAAGCAAAGAATCAGAGCTGTTTATGAAAATAATTTCATCACAATACAATGCAGGTATGACATTTGACGATATTGCAACGGATGCAAAAAACAAATTGAAAAATCCAGAGCGTCTGGATAGATTTTGCGAGTTGATTGATTCGGCTAAGAGATTGAAAAAAGAAAATCCGGATACTAAATTAACGCCCATAGAATTTGAATACATTGAAATGCAAAAGGCACAGGAAGAATTAGGCGACCCCGCAAGTGATTTGCATAAATATTTACAAATTTTAGACGGGTTGTCTACTTAAATACTATTCGATAATTGATATCCGCCTTGTCGTTAATGCTTGCTGGTCTGTTTTTCCACAGCTTAAATTCCATTGTCGAAGGATAGTCAGTGTATTTGTAGTCCAATTCACTCTGGTATGGAGAACCGTTGTTGCAGCCGTCTTTATATCCGCATGAAGCGCCTAAATGGATAAAATCCCTGAATTCGTGTATTGTATTTGAAACATTATTTTGCGATCTAAATTTAACATTTTCTGCTTCATCCGCATAAACATATTTGTACCCTAAATCTCTTGCATTTATGCCGGTAAGATACATTTGTCCCGTGTATCGAAAATTATAAACCGCTTCAATAGTGTTTTCATCTCTAAAATAAGATAGTTTTACCGGCAAAATCCAGTATGATGTGTCAAAACAAACGGGATTATCCTTTTCCACACGTTTAGAGCCGGATATAACACCTATAAGCATATTGGGATTGTTTATAAAACGGCTTTCTTCTGACGGACCTTGAGCAACTTCTTTTTGACCGGTCACAGCTCTGACGCAGCCGCTGTAGTCTAAGCCGTACCAAGGCTTTTTAGATGCAATTTGTCCGAACACCTCATCTGACGGTTGATAATCCGGCGTTGCAAATAAAGAGGCTGCAACATATTTTTTTCGTAATTCGTATATTTCTTCTTTTGTCAGGTCATCATAGTCGCTCACATCATTAAATACGAGATTACTATCCGTGTAGGAAATATTTTTTGCTGACGGCAAAGACACCTGTTTGTTTTCCTGCTGCTTAACAGTTTGAACAGGGGTGGAAACTTGTTGCATTGCATTTTTATTTTTGTCTCTGTCATCCATTTTTGACATCAGATTATTTATTTGCATTCCGGCATATAATGCGATTACAACTCCGCCGATTATAAACAGATGTGCTGGTTTAAACTCTTTCATATAAAATCTCCTGTTAAGGCAATTTTATCATATTTTCATCAGTTCGTATGATACGAATGAAGGATTATACTGTATAATTAAAGTATTATGTTACAAGAAGCTACAAAAATTATTCAGTCGGCATTTCACGACAGTTTTATTAAAAGATTAAGTCTATACCTTCATGATTGCGTTAGGGAAGAGGTTCAAAGTTCAACATTCCGCAACCTTAAGCAGGATAAGGACAACAAATGGATTTTTATCAAAGGCGACGAATCGCTGTTTTCAAAGTTTGATGAACCTTTGCATCTTGACGGCTCTGACAGTGATTTGACAGAGCTTATGATACAGAGTGAAATGAGCCAGAAAGACAAATATCTTATCTACGGTCATTTGTTTCTTGTCGGCAAAAACTCCCGAACCAAAAGAAGTAACGAGTTTTTGACACCGCTTTTGTATGCGCCTTGCAAACTGGACAGAGAAGGTATGGATATTGTTTGCACCCTTCAGGATGATGTTCTTTCTCTTAATACGGGCGCTTTGACGGCTTTGATGCGTAAAAACGATGATGAAGATGAGATGGAGCATATGCTCGACGGGCTTTTGGAAGTTGTACCGGAGCTGCCTCTTACACAGGAAAAATTGAATATATTTTTAACAACTTTAAAATCGATTTTGCCTGATGTTGAGATTTCGCTTAATCACGAAGATGACGCAAACGAAAACAATGTAAAAGACGAGGCAGACGCATTCTATCAAAAAATAGATTCTGACAATGTAGAAGATTTTATAGAAGAAACATCAGCCCCGAAACCTGTTATGAAACTGGATAAAGTTTCCATAACAAGTCAGAGCGCGGTTATTTTGACTAAACGTCCTTCGATTACGGCAGGTGTCTTGCACGAACTTACCCAAATAGCTGAAAAACCCAGCGGAGTATTCAGAGAAACTGCTCTTTCCGTGGTAAATGAAGAATACCTTAGAGGCGCAGGCAAGCTTTTTGAAAAATCAAATAAAGACCAAAAAGATTTGACGGATTTTTGTGCTGTAACCCCGTTGTCACTAAGTGACTCTCAGGAAGATGTTATCAGAAAGATTGAACAAAATACCCTGCTTGCTGTTTACGGTCCTCCGGGCACAGGTAAGTCGCAGACAATTGTTAACCTTGTTGCGCATCTTATTGCAAACGGAAAAACTGTTCTTGTTGCCTCGAGAATGGATAAGGCGGTTGATGTTGTTGCGCAGAGATTGAACGAACTGGGTGCGCCATTTCTTGCATTGAGAGCAGGAAGGCTTAATTACCAAAAACAATTGAGTTTTCAGCTGCAGGATCTTATTGCGAAAAAAATAGATATTGATACGGGCTATGAAGATGCAATACTTGTCGATGTTGATGACATGTACGAACTTTTAAACGCAATAAAAGAGCTGGAAAACAAATGCGAAAAAATACTTGCGCTGGAAAAAGAGTGGCATGATATCATAGGCAAAAAACTTGCTCTCGAAGCTGATTTAGGCGAGAAAGAGTATATTAATCATAAACTTAAAAAAGATGAAATTGATGAAATAAAAAAAGTACTCTCGAGCATTGAAAAAAATCTGGAAAAATCAGGATTGTTTACTTCTATAGCTAACACAATGTCCTCGATGAAGCTTAAAAGAATATTGAATATTAACTCGCTACCTTCTGATCCGGAATCAATAATGCGTCTTTCACTCGAGCTGCAGGCGGAAGAAATGGAATGCAATGCAAGGATGACGGAAACAAAGATTCACAAAATCGGCAACATTCATCAGCTTCTTGCTCAAATTAAAGAACTTAAGAAAAAACAAAGAACCCTTGCTGTTGATATTCTCAAAAATAAACGCAGAGAATCTCTTAAAGGGCTTTTAAGAGATCAGGTTAAACGCCAGAGGTTAATTGTCCATACAAAAGCAATTGTTGAGAGAAAGAAAAATCTTCAAAACAGATTGCTTGAGGAGGAAGATTTTACACCGCTTTTGGAGGCTTTCCCGTGCTGGTGTTTGACAACTTATGCAGTATCCGGCTCGCTGCCGATGAAACCCGGACTGTTTGACGTTGCTATTATTGATGAGGCGTCTCAATGTGATATAGCAAGCTGTTTCCCTATATTATTCAGAGCTAAAAAAGCTGTAATAGTAGGAGATGACAAACAGCTGCCGCATCTTTCTTTCCTCGAAAAAGCAAAGGAACAATCCTTCTTAAGCCAGTATAATATTCCCGACAAGTACCAGCTCATGTGGAGATTCAGAACAAACTCCATGTTTGATCTCGCTAACTACTATTCAACAAATCCGGTACTGCTTGATGAACATTTCAGAAGCAGCTATCCGATAATCCAGTTTAGCAATCAGGAATTTTACGGGAACAGAATACGCATTATGACAAAAGATGCAGGTACAGACGACGTTCTTGAACTGCATATCGTGCCTGACGGTAAAGTGGATTCCGATGCAACACGCAACATGCCGGAAGTTGAGGCTGTTTTAAAAAGGGTGCATGAGCTTATTCTTGCTGACGACGGGAATGATGAACATCCTGTATCCATAGGTATAATTTCACCGTTCAGAGGTCAGGTGGATTTGATATCGAAAGCACTCAGACAGGTTCTAACAGAATCTACAATAAGAAAACACCAGATAGAAGTCGGTACGGCACACACTTTTCAGGGCGATGAAAGAGATGTAATGATTCTTTCCTGGGCTGTGGCAGAGAACAGCTTTGTACAGAGCCTGACCTTCCTGCAAAAGCCAAACCTGTTTAACGTGGCAATAACAAGAGCACGTAAAAAGCTTATCTGCTTTATCTCAAGAGATCCCAAAGGTCTGCCCCCGGGGCTGTTAAAGGATTATCTGGAATATATCCAGAACTATCTTGACAGTGCAAAAGACGATGAATTTCAAAAAAATAAATATAAAAATGATTTTGAAAAAGAAGTTGCACAGGCGCTGACAATGGAAGGTTTTGAAGTACGTGCTGGTGTTGAAGCTGCAGGTGTATTGCCTGATTTGATTATTAAAGACACGGAATCAGGAAATGAAATTATAGCAGAGATTGACGGCGTTGATGACAATGTCAAAGAAAAAATTTGTGCTACTAAAAAACAAACTATACTTGAGCGTGCAGGGTATAAGGTATTGCGGATTTCTTTCCGTGAATGGGCGCATAGCTCTCAAGCCTGTATCGATAGGGTAAAAAAACTCGTTATAAATGTATGTTAAGATTTAAAAGGTTCATATCCACGGCTTACTTTATAAGCCGTAGGGGGTTCGGGGCGAAGCCCTGATGGAGTACGATTAGAGATTTTTAAATGAAGGAATGAAAATTTACCGTACCGATATTGTCGTTTTGAGAGTGGACGGAAATTTTCGTTTCTGAATTTTAAAATCTCTTTTGATAAACGCCGGTTTCTTTCTTTTGGTTCGTTTTCTTTCTTTGCCTAAGGACTCCGTTCAAAAGTTGACTAAATGTCAAGTTTTGAATGGAGGTATGCTAAGTCAGATACGTAGTATCTGCGTGCAGTATAAAATAAATAAGAAAATGAACATAAGAAAAAAGAAAATAATTGTTAATAGAAGCAATTATTTAGAAAACATAAATTATAGGTTTAGTTTTTTATTTGTTCATTTCTTT
>CASFCQ010000068.1 GCA_949293185.1 uncultured bacterium | reverse complement strand
GTAACATCCGTCCTCACATGGGCGCTCTCTTTGATACGCGCCCGTCCAAAATCCGCCACAGCCCTTTTCACCAATCTTTGCTTTCTTAATTGTCTTATATAGGGCTTCAATATCTCGGCGGGCTATTAGCTATTATTGTGTTTGTTTTGTCTTGGATTATTGCTTTGATACAAATTACGTAACATATACAAGAATGACACAAGTTGCGCAAAATAACGGTTATTGTCTCTACGGAATTTGTATAATTATATACTCCAATAATTTTTGACAAAACAGTTTTTAATCAGCCAGCGCCTTATTTATTTTTTCCTTGTAAAATCCAACTATGTCTATAATGGCATGCAAAGTCAGAGCCGTTATCTCAACTTCCTGTTTCCACCGGTTGTAAGAACATTTTGTCGGAAAAACGACAAGCGGGTCGCTCGGAAATATACGGCAAATATCAGGTCTATTTTCGTAATCGCTGCACAGTCCGTCTGCACCTAATTTCGGACAGTAGTAAAAATACAGCTCTTCGCCTTCAAAAGTTTTTTCAAGAAGTTCTATGTAGTCGGGGAAAAGCTTTCTGGGTTCTTCTTTTGAACTGTACGGTACAAAAACTGAAACAAACTCGCTGGAAAATTTATCTCCGTTTTTTGCTTTTTCTTTTAACTGTTCATAAGAGTATTCCGAACTTGCCAGCCGGCAGCAAGAACCGCAGCACCCGCAGGAAAACTGTTCCCGCCTTAAATCAATTGCTTTTATTTTTTCCACTACATCTTTTGATATTTGATTTTCCAGCTTATCAAGCGCTGCTTCCTGCCAGAAACGATATCTGCAGTGTGTGGGGAATTTATCAAAAAGCGTTATGCTGTTAAAATCAATTGCACAATCTTTTGTGCAGTGATTGCACAATGATGCTGTTTTTAGCGGTGACAGCTGCCTGTCTATTGCAATCTGAGCGTTTTTAAAAAGTTCTCTGTATATTTTTTTAGTATTAATTATTTCTTTTTGTAAGTTATTCATCTCAATAATATAGCACATTAATATAAATTGATATAGAATAAAATTTATAAAAAACTAAAGACGCAGGAGAGGATTTGATTTTAGAGTCGGGATTATGAAAAGAATACAGCAGTTATCAAGACAGTTAATAAACCAGATTGCAGCCGGTGAAGTTATAGAAAGACCAGCTTCGGTTGTAAAAGAGCTTGTTGAAAACTCAATTGACGCAGGTGCAACAAGAGTGGAGATTAAAGTAAGCAAGGACTGCCTCTCGATAAGAGTGTCTGATAACGGCTCAGGGATACATCCGGATGATATTGAACTTGCGTTTTCAAAACATGCTACAAGCAAAATTTCCGACTCAAAAGACCTTTTCGACATACATACAATGGGCTTTAGAGGAGAAGCTCTCGCCAGTATCATATCCATTGCAAAAGTGGTTTGTACAACACGTACAAAAGACTTTGAAACAGGCACACGCGTTGAGTGCGAAGAATCTAATGTAAAATCTTCCCCCTGCGGCTGCGCTACAGGCACAACAATGGAAGTGAAAGACCTGTTTTATAATACGCCCGTAAGACAGAAATTTTTAAAATCCGAAAAAGTTGAATTGTCCTATATTGCAGAAATTTTGCAAAGTATTGCGATAGCCAACCCTGATGTGTCAGTGATTTTAATCTATGACGGCAAAACTCCGGTAAAAACTTCCGGAAGCGGTGATTTGCTGTGCGTGTTAACAGAAATTTATTCAAATTCAATAGCCGGAGAGCTGAAAAAAATAAACAAAGAGGATGAGCTGTCCCGCTTGCATATAACAGGATATTGCTCGACTCCGGAGTTTACGCGCTCGACTAAAAAATCTCTTTATACATTTGTAAATAACAGGGTTGTAAAATGCCCGTTGATTTTAAAGGCGATTGATAATGCATACAAAAATATGCTGCAGGCTGGCAAGTATCCTTTTGTGTGTCTGAATCTCGAACTGCCGGCAGAAGATGTTGATGTTAATGTACACCCGACAAAAAGAGAAGTCCGTTACAAAAATCCCAACCAGATTTTTAATTTTGTGTACAGTGCAATTTTAGGTGCTCTGTCTGTTTCATCATCTGCACCGGTAATGCCTAAAAATGAAACTGTGCTGCCTTTCGGAAATTATTCATCCGTAAAAGATGATGCTGCAATTGTGCAATCAGATGATGCGGGTAACGATGATGATACTGTTTATGTTTCGCACGACAGTTTTGAACAAATACGCGAAAATCAATACACCTCAGCGCCTAAAACATACCGGCAAACCCCTGCGTATGAAATGCAGGTTAAACAAATAGATTTGAATATACAATCCTCAGCTGTTGTAGAAGAAAAATTTAACATAATAGGTCAGTATCGCAACACCTATGTTTTGTTTGAAGAAAATGAAGAGCTTAAAATAGTAGACCAGCATATTGCTGATGAGCGTTATATTTTTGAAAAACTGCAAGAAAACCTGAAAAAAGAAAACATCTCCTCTCAGCTGCTGCTGATTTCAGATGTACTTGCGCTGGAGCCGCAGGATGTTGAACTTATCATGGAAAATTCAGACAAACTGGAAAGGTTCGGATACAAAATAGAAAAAGTTTCGGATACAGAAATCATTTTCAAAAAAATTCCGCAGGTAATAGCACATGTAAAAGTTAACGACATTCTTGCCGATATACTGGAAAATCTTCACGGTGATTTGAATAATCTTGAAGAAAAAATGCTTGTTACAATGTCTTGTAAAGCAGCTGTCAAAGCCGGAACAGAGCTTAACCTCTGGCAGATGGAAGAATTGATAAAAAAATGGAAAACAACTAAAATGCCATACACATGCCCGCATGGCAGACCTATTTTGCATACCTTCAGCGAAAAGGAAATCGCTGCATTTTTCCACAGAAGTGTTTAGCTAATGTGTCCTGACGCAACATCGCTTGTATAAGACGTATATGAAAATTTTTTCTCCCGGGTGACTGGATAAAATTTCTTTAGCATAGATAATATAAGCAGACGAAACTTTATTACGGGAGATAAATTATGACAGACAATAAAAGAGTTTTGTTGTGCATCATGGACGGATGGGGGATAGCAGAAAACTCACCCGAAGATGCTACAAAAACAGCAAATACACCAAACTTTGACAGACTAAAAAAAGAAGAAGTCTATACACAAATTAATGCGTCCGGCGAATATGTCGGATTGCCTGACGGACAGATGGGCAACTCGGAAGTAGGACACCTTAACCTCGGCGCAGGCAGAGTTGTTTATCAGGATTTGACAAGAATCAACAAAGAAATCAGAGAAGGAAAATTCTTTGAAAACAAAGAATTTAAAGCTGCTATCGAACATGTTAAAAAGAACAACTCTTCTCTGCACATATACGGTCTTGTTTCTACAGGCGGTGTGCACAGTTCTTTTGACCATTTAAAAGCTTTAATCAAAATGGCTGCCGATAACGGACTTAAAAGAGTCTATGTACACGCTTTCTTAGACGGAAGAGATACTCCTCCGAAAAGCGCCGTAGAATTTCTGGCAGAACTTGAAGCTGAACTTAAAAAATATAATCTTCCACAAATTGCTACAATATCCGGCAGATACTGGGCAATGGACAGAGATAACAGATGGGAAAGAGTTGAAAAAGCTTATAACGCACTTTTGTTAGGAGAAGGCATTCAGGCTGCAAATTCTGACGAAGCTATAAAAGCTTCTTACGCTAATGATGTTACGGATGAATTTGTTGAACCTACTATTACAAATTCTGACCCTGATTCGCGTATAAAAGATAATGATTCTATAATCTTTATAAACTACAGACCTGACAGAGCACGCGAAATCACAAGAGCAATGACTTTTGAAGAGTTTTCAGGTTTCGAAAGAAAAGCGGTAAGAAAAAATCTTTACTATGTATGCATGGCTCAGTATGATGAAACTTTCCCGCTTCCGATTGCTTATCCGCCGGAAAAACTTACAAACATCTTAGGCGATGTGCTGGATGCCAACGGCGTTAAACAGTTCAGAACAGCAGAAACTGAAAAATATGCTCACATTACATTCTTCTTTAACGGCGGTGAAGAAAAATCAGGCAAGCTGGAAACACGTGCACTTGTTGCTTCTCCAAAAGTTGCAACATACGACCTTCAGCCGGAAATGAGTGCGCCTCAGGTTTGCGAAAATGTTTTAAAAGCACTGGATGACCCACAGTACGGATTTATCCTCGTAAACTTTGCAAACCCTGATATGGTCGGTCATACAGGTGTGTTTGAAGCAGCTGTTAAAGCGTGCGAAACCGTTGACACCTGCGTAGGCAAGATTGCTCAAAAAGCAAAAGAAAATAATGTTATTATGCTTTTAACAGCTGACCACGGAAATTCCGAGTATATGGAAGATGAAAAAACACATACACCTTTCACTGCTCATACCACTAACCCTGTACCGTTTTTATTAATAAACGGACACGGCAAATACCAGCTTAAAGATACAGGTGCTCTTTGCGATGTAGCTCCGACTGTGTTACAATTGCTGGATATCAAACAACCTGCAGAAATGACAGGACATAGTTTAATAAAATAACCTGTTTGGCTAATAGCCTTGCAGACAGAATTGTTAATAATTGTAAATATCACACCTAAAAAGCGTCAAATTAAAAAATTGACGCTTTTTAGACCCGATACACATATACTTAAACCATACAAACTCAAAAGGAGAAAAAAATGAGAATCAACAGAGAAGCAGCAAGCACGATTATAACAAGAATGAACGAAAGTTTTCCGGGCTTAAGAAATGCAGCAAGACAAGAAAGAAAAGCGATTGCTAAAGATGTAAAAAAAGATCCTGTAGGCACAGCATACAGAGCTGCTCACGGTTTTTATAACAGCGTAAATGATTTTAAATACAATCAGGAACTTATCAAACTTAAAGAACAAGTTGCTAAAGAACAATACTCAAAAAGCAATCCTATTGTTAAAGCAAGCACAATTTTTGCTTAAGAAAATATTTACAATATAGACAAATATGTAAAACTTTGTAAAACTAATAAACAAAAGCGTCAATTTTTTAAGTTGACGCTTTTTTATTAAAGAACAACGTGTGAAGGGTTACAAAATTTTAAAAGATTTCAAAGGAGTTTACAATGCCAAGCATTAACAGAGTTTCGATGTACATTCCATCAGGTGCGGAATTGGAAAGAGCTGCTAAAGCAGCAATGGAAAATATTGACAGACAATTAAAAAAATTGCCTCCGATGAAAAAGCCGGCTAGTGCTGCTGACAATTTCCCGGGGATATATAACGACCCCGGAGCTTTTAGAGTTCATCAGTTAGGACAAAGAGATACTGTTTATGTCGAACTCAAGCCTCTTATGACTGACAGAGCCATTAATGTTTATAAAAATGCAGGCTAAATTTTTTATATAGTTAATTGACTCAGATATAATAATACTCAATTGTTTGGTGCGGCAGAGTCTCTGCTCTAAATGTGGCGTAGTGTATATGTTACATAATTCAGAGACAGAAATAAACAAATAAAAAACTAAACCTATAATTTATGTTTTCTAAACAATTGCATTCTATTAACAAATATTTTCTTTTCTTATGTTCATTTTCTTTCTTTGTATTGCGCAGGCAAAGAAAGAAAATGAACCTCGGTACGGTAAATTTTCATTCCTTCATTTAAAAATCTCTAATCGTATTCCATCAGGGCTTCGCCCCGAACCCCCTACGGCTTACATAGTAAGCCGTGTATATTAAGAATTAAAGTTTATGAGACTTCGCTGCATGTCAGCCGTAATATTTCCATTGCTTTACATTTGTAAAATATTTGTCCTGCGGTCGATTATAAGATATTCTAGTATTGGAAAAGGGATAAGATATGCATTTTCTTTTGCTTTTCTTTGAATTTTGAGTATCAAATATCAGGTTTTACAGGGCATACAGATAAAATGGAGAATTACATAAAAAAAAGAATAGTTGTTGTTGATGACGAGGCGATGATGCTTTCTACTTTAAAGATGCTTTTAAATATAGAGGGCTTTGAAAATACGCATTTTTTTGATTCTCCGAAACTTGCTCTTGCTGATATAAAAGAAAATACTCCCGATATAATCCTTTCTGATTTTATGATGCCGGAGATGAACGGTATTGAATTTCTCAGCGAGGCAAAAAAGATTTGTCCTGACGTAAGCATGATTCTTTTAACAGGTTATGCGGATAAAGAAAACGCTATAAAAGCAATTAATGAAGTCGGAATCTATAAATATATCGAAAAGCCCTGGGATAATGAGGATTTGCTTTTAAATATAAGAAACGGGCTGGAAAGAAGCGGACTTATCAGCGAGCTTAACAAAAAAATAGAAGAGCTTTCTCAGGCTAAAGCACAGCTTGAGAAATATTCTCATTCTCTGGAGGATATTGTTCTTCAAAAAACAGCAGACTTGGTGGAATCAAATACAAAGCTTAGCGCAATTATTAATTATTGCGCCGACGGCATAGTAATTACAACAAAAGACGGAGAAATTGTGCAGGTAAACCCTGCTTTTGAAAATATAACAGGTCTTGATAAAAATCTTCTTGAAAAGAAAAATCTCAAGGATTTAATAGTAGCGCAGCAAAACAGCATACAAAAAATAACAAACGAGCAAAGAGAGGTTCTGCTAAGAGATGCCGCAATAAAAAATTTCATAGATGACAGAAATGTCCCAGTTGAAATAAACTTTGCTCCGATACTTTCCGACAAGGACAAAAATGATATCCGTTATGTCGGAGTGGTGAGAAACGTAAGCCTGCAAAAAGAAATGGAACGTCTTAGAGACGATTTTATTGCGACATTGACTCATGACCTGAGAACACCGTTGCTCGCGGCTATTCAGACACTTCAATTCTTTCTGGACGGCTCGCTGGGTGATATTTCAGACAGGCAGAAAACACTTCTCGACACAATGAAAAAAAGCAACGAGGATATGCTCGGGCTTGTTAATGCTTTGCTTGAAGTTTACAAGTACGAGTCGGGCAAGCTCAATTTGTGCAAAACTAAATTCTCGCTGAAAGATTTTATAGAAGAGTGCGTATCTCAGGTAAAACCGCTTGCAGAAAAAAAAGAAATAACTATAGAAACTATTTATAATGACACGCCCGAGGCAGAAATTACTGCTGACAGAAACGAGTTAAGACGGGTGCTTTTAAACCTTTGCGGAAACGCTCTTAATCACACTCCAAAAGGCGGACATATAGAGGTCATATCCTCTAACAAAGAAGGCGATTTAATTTTGAGTGTTAAAGATAACGGTATAGGCATACCGCAAAGCGATATCTCAAAATTGTTTAAAAGGTTTTCACAAGGCACAACCCAAAAACGTTCCGCAGGAACAGGGCTGGGGCTGTATCTGTCAAGACAGATTGTGGAAGCACACGAAGGCAAAATATGGGTAGAAAGCGAAGTAAAAAAAGGCAGTGTATTCTCGCTTTTAATCCCTAAATCTCTTAATATCAAGGAAACAGTGTAATAATTATGGATAAGAATACAAATATAAATGATATACGGGTTCTTTTAATAGAAGACCATACAATGATAAGAATGGGCACAGCGCTCGTTATTGAACAAACTGCGGGGATAGAACTTGCAGCCGAGGCTGAAAACGGTCTGGAGGGTGTTGAAAAAGCTAAAGAAATAAATCCTGATGTTATTCTTATGGATATCGGGCTGCCTGATATAGATGGCATAGAAGCAACCAGACGAATAAAAGAACTTAATTTAAAATCCAAAATTCTTATATTTACCTCACGCGATAATGAGGATGATGTTTTTGCAGCACTGGCAGCAGGCGCTGACGGCTATATTATGAAGGGGGCAACTGCTTCCCAGCTTACATCTGCAATTGTTGCCGTGAATGAAGGTACTGCGTGGCTTGACCCCGCTATTGCAAGGCTCGTTCTTTCCAATGTTCAGCGTCAGAAAACTGAAAACAACGCAACAAATGATATTAACTATAAAGCCGGCAAAAATACTTTTGGACTGACGGAAAGAGAGATGGAAGTACTTGCTCTTATAGTTGACGGGTTGTCTAACCCCGAGATAGCGGAAAAACTCTTTATTACCCGTGCTACTGCAAAAGCGCATGTACACAGTATATTGCAAAAGTTATATGTAGATGACAGAACTCAGGCTGCTGTTACAGCAATGAGAGAGGGGCTTGTATAAATATGTTCCGTAGAGCGGACACAAAACACCGTTCAGTGCTGTGCGCTGTGCTTGTTTGTATTTTTAGCTTTATTTGTGTTTTTCAGATGCTGGCAATGAGTCAGGCGGCTTATTCTTTTGATTTTAGAAGAGATGTAGCCTCAAAATTTTTCTGGACTAAAGCTTATAAAGAAAAACACCCCGAACCGACAAACAATATGCCTAAAACAGTGGAAGAGTACTATCAGGAGGTTAATAAAGCCGCTGATAAAGCGCGGGAAATTCCTTCCCCCAAGTTTGAAAAAGATGAAAAACTTGTTGATTTGCCTGACCCGTCCATACTTGTCGTAAAGTATAACGACCCGCCCGGAAAAGTTGAAATCAACCTTAACGACTTAAAAAAGAAACGCAAAATTAATTCTATAGGCGTTGTGTCGCCGCAATTTGACAGGCTTGTGTATTCTACTGTTTATTACTATCCGTCAACTAAAACAGCAAGCAGCGAACTCTATCTTATGCAGCTTGATAAGGGCAAAAGCGTGCAAAACAGAATTGAAGAAGCTCACGTAAACCATGGGCGCAAAGTTTTGTACAGAACAGAGATGGACTCGCTGGATTTGGATATACAAAAAACATTGACGGTTGTTGACTGGTCTGTTGACGGCAAAAGACTTGCTTTTAAAGAAAAGATTTCTTATACGCCGGAAGGCTTGTGGAAAACAAACCTTTTTGTCTACGACTTTGAAACCGGCAAAATAAAAGAACTCAGTGAAGTCAGAGATGCAATACTTTATTACTGGCGTACAAACTATAATATACGATTTAGAGATTACCGCTGGGATATTTATCCTGTCGGCTGGGATGCCGCTAATCCTGACAGAATAATAGTATTTGCATATGCTGCAACAGGAGAAAATCCAAAATTTTTGGGCGCATGGTCTATTGACTATAAAGGCAACAGGGCAATGCTTCTGTCTCCTGTCAGCACCCATTTTGACGTTACGCAAAACGGCTCTTGCCTGAAGAGTGAATATAGAAACTAAGGAGAAAAATTGTATAAATACTACAAAAAATATGTACCGTACCTGTTTTTGCTGCCTGCAGCGGTAATACTTGTACTGTTCTTTTTTATACCTTTTTTTGAAACAATTTTGCTGAGCTTTTATGATTACAATACAAACATATACCATCCGTCGTTTGTTTCGCTCGCGAATTATACTGCGCTGTTAAAAAGCCCTGTATTTTATAAAGTTTTGTGGAATACGTTTTTGTATTTGATTGTTGCAGTACCGTTTCTTGTTGTGTTTCCGCTGATTATTGCAATAATGATTAACCAGAAAATACGGGGTGTAACCCTGTACAAAATTCTGATATACCTGCCTGTAATTGTGTCGATAGTTGTCGCGGCAATTGCGTTTAAATGGCTTTATGCCCAGCAGGGGATATTGAATTATGTAATGGGTGTGTTCCATATTCCGCCTGTCGGCTGGCTGACTGACCCCAATGTCGCTTTGTATTCGGTAATCCTTGTCACCGTGTGGAAAGGGATAGGGTATTATATGATGATATATTTGTCGGCACTGATGGGTGTGCCAAAGGATTTGTATGAGGCTTGTGACGTTGACGGAGCAAACCCTGTGACAAAGCATTTGACGGTTACTCTGCCTCATCTTATGCCGACTGTAGGTCTTGTTACAATGATATCGTCAATTTCTGCCATGAAAGTTTTTGTAGAAATCTATGTTATGACAAAAGGCGGGCCGCTGGATGCAAGCAAAACCATTGTATATTATATATACGAACGTGCATTCGAAAATCTGGATTTGGGGATAGCATCGGCTGCGTCGGTACTGCTGTTGATAATAGTACTTGTGCTGTCTGTGTTGAACTTTACTCTGTTTGAAAACAAACAGTATCAGTTGTAGCGCTAGGCTTATGGAATCAGGAAAAAATATGAAAAATTTAAAAACAAATAAAACTAAATTTACAAGAGGATTTTTGGTACATGTTACTTTAATAACTGTATCGCTTTTGTCTATATTCCCTTTTATATGGCTTTTGTCAACGGCGCTCAAAGGCAGTGAAGAAAACATCTTTCAATATCCGCCGGTGTTTTTTCCGCAAAGCCCTACCTGGGATAACTTTAAAGGCGTGTGGCATCAGATACCTTTTATGCTTTACTTTTTAAACAGTATGATTGTTGCTGGCGGAACTGTTATTCTGAACCTTATCCTGAGTGCGCTGGCTGCATACCCTCTTGCAAGAATGGAGTTTAAAGGTAAGAAAACAATCTTTTATGCAACGCTTGCTACTATAATGATACCTTTTCAGGCAATAATGCTGCCTGTTTATTTGATAGTGCTAAAACTCCATATGGTGGACAGTGTCAATTCAGTTATGGGATATCTCGGATTGATACTTCCGTTTGCGGTTAATGCTTTTGGAATATTCCTTATGCGTCAGGCTTTTCTTGCTATTCCCAAAGAAATGGAAGAGGCTGCTTTTGTGGACGGGTGCAGCGTGTTTCAAATCTGGTGGAAAGTACTGCTGCCAATGGTTAAACCGACTCTTGCTGTGCTTGCTATTTTTACATTTATCGGCTCATGGGGCGAATTCTTGTGGCCGAGTATTGTTTTGACCAAAAAGGCTCTTTATACACTGCCTGTAGGTGTAAATGACTTGCAGGGTATGTTCAGCGCAAACTGGCGCTACATTGCCGCCGGTTCGATAATCGCAACAATACCGATTCTTGTGTTTTTTATTGCCATGCAAAGATACTTTATCTCGGGAGAAAACGACGGCGCGGTTAAGGGGTAGCCGGATGTTAATTTATGTAAAATAAACAAATATTTTATTAAAGATTTTACTTATTATGCCGAATTATATTGAGAATTATATTGAGTTTTAAGAGTTATGAGTAGATTAAATAATAAATATAAAATATTAAAAATAATGTTCCTACCAGTGTTAATTTGTAGTTTATGTTTGGACTGCCATACTGCAAACGCAGCAAATGTCCCTCCTGTGCCAACATTAGATGATTTGCATAACAATGGTGCTTTTATAGAGGGGACAGAAAATTTGTACCCTGAATCTGTATATTCAATGACTAAATTGGAAAACTATAATCCCGATAATCCACAGCCAAATACAATAATAAGATATGAATTGGACGCACAAAATGATAAATACATTCCGGTATATTATGTAGTGAATCTAAAACAAAATGAATATGGAAATCCGGAATCTGAAGAAATTCGAGATATTAAAGTGACTGTACCGGAAATAAACGGAAGTTACAATAATGCATTTACTTTTGACATTAAATATTATGTTGATAAATCAACAGATGAAGACTATATTGATATAACTACTTCTTCATACCCAGAGGCTGCACTGAATAACTCTAAATCAGACGTAGATGTACACGCGGATTTTATTAATAATAAAAATTTAGGTGCTAATGATGAAGTATTTGGCGGAGCAATAAAAAACACAGGCAGTATTGAGAGTATTAATTCAATTTTTATAAGTAATAATGCATCTCCCACCGTAATGCGGCGGAGAGCCTGGGGTGGTGCTATATATAATAGCGGTACTATCTCAAAAATAACAGGAGTTTTTATTAATAACTATGTCAATTCAAATGGAAATGATGCACTAGGTGGAGCAATTGCCCTCCATAATGGCGGAAATATTGGGAATATTACAGCTCATTTTATTGCAAACCATTCATACGCTAATAACAGAGGTTTTGGTGGGGCTATTTTTATTGCTAACGGCGGCAGCACAATAAATAATATTACCGGTGATTTTATTGGAAACTATATTGTCAGTAAAAATCATGCCATAGGCGGTGCAATATATAATGAAAACGGTGTAGTACGAAATATTACCGGTGATTTTATAAAAAATTCCGCTACAGCCAGTTATGGTGATGCTAACGGAGGTGCCATAGCTAGTACTGGTGAAATTTCTGATATTTCCGGCGATTTTATAAGCAATTGCACATACACAGAAACTGGAAAAGCTAACGGAGGAGCAATATACAATGATGGCAAACGTCTTGGCTCTGCAGACACGACCGGCAATGTAGTTGGCGGTATCATCAACTCCAGCTTCATCAACAATTATGCTAAATCTGAAACAGGAATTGCTCACGGCGGTGCAATATACACAACTACCGACATCAATATCATAGCTAAAGACGGCGGAAAGTCGGTCTTTTCAGGCAACTATGTAGAAGACAAAGACGGTAAACGCCAAGAAGCAATCTACGTAGATAGCAAAACAGCAAAATTAACATTAAAAGCAGAAAACAAAGGTTCATTTGTCATTAATGACCAGATAAATGGTGTAGAAGGCTATAATCTGTCACTGGACGGAGACAAAACCGGAGTAATTAATCTCAACAACGATGTAATCAATGCCAACATATCCTTAGACAACACAAATCTTTATTTAGGCAGAGAAAATGTATTTGACCAATCCCAATCATTGACTCTCAACTCCGGTTCTATGTATATGAACAACAATTCCGTCGGCACAATGCATATCCCGACCTTGAACCTCAACGGCAACACAAACATCTCTGTCGATGCTGATTTAGCCAACAAGTCCATGGACAGAATTACAGCAGATAACTACAACATTAAAGACAACGCAATGTTGAATGTTAACAACGTTACTCTTCTCTCTGATGCTAAAGAAGATGTTACTAACATTCAATTTGCTGATGATGAGTTAGCTTCTAATGTCGCTTTCACAGGCGCTTCTCCTATCGCGTATTCTCCCATATGGAAATATGACGTATCTTACAACCCGGATGACGGATTCTTTACCTTCACCCGCGGAGCTGCCTCATCAGGCAATGCAAGCGATGCCTTTAACCCCTCAGTCTTAGCTTCACCCGTTGCTACTCAAGCAGGTGCTTATACTACCCAGCTTCAGACATTTAACTACGCATTCCAGCACGCAGATACGTTCATGAATATTCCGTATCTCGAACGTGTAGCTATCATAAATCAAGGCAAATATGCTTTATCTCCAACAGGTGATGCAACTGATGTTGGTACATACTCCCCTCTCATGATAAAACAACACGACCCCGGCTTCTGGGTTAAACCATACGCTTCATTTGAAAATATACCTCTTAAAAACGGTCCTAAAGTTTCTAACATCAACTACGGTACTTTAATAGGTTATGATAGTCCTTTAACTTCTATCTCTAACGGCTTTGAAAGAGTATTAACAGGCTATATCGGTTACAACGGTGCAAGCCAGCGTTATAGCGGTGTTGACGCTTATCAAAATGGAGGCTTGTTAGGCGGTACTGCAACCTTCTATAAAGGAAACTTCTTTAACGCAACAACACTTTCTGTTGGTGCAAGTGCCGGTGATGCATCTACAATGTACGGTTCTGAAAATTATACAATGCTTTTAGCA
>CASFCQ010000067.1 GCA_949293185.1 uncultured bacterium | reverse complement strand
CTGCGTTACATCTATCTGCGGCGGGTTCTCCTTCATAGCCTTATCAATCTCATCCTGCAGCGATGATTTAGGCATGTAATCGGTGGATAATGCCCGGCCAGATTCTGTCAGGATATAGTCGATCTGTTCTCCGGTAAGCCCTTTAGCTTCCAGGTCTCTGCGTTTAAAAAGTGCCATAATTTACCGTCCTTTCTTTACCGCCGCCAGACGTGCGGCGAACACGGGCCTTTACCGTCCTTCCGCTGGACGAATTTTTGCATGAAAAAAGCACCCCTTTCAGAGTGCTGTGCCTGCATCACCCGGCAGGTCGGGAGATAAGCGGATCACCGCCTTTCTATTCATCTTCATCCGGTGCCGTGGTTTCCGATTTGATCATCGCTGAGGCGTCGTCCAAGACGATTTTAAGCGCCCCTTCCAACTTTGCCCTGGCCTCTTCGCTTTCCGTGGACTGATAACTGTCCAGGATGCCCCTGGCACCGTCAAGCGACCGCCACATCCGATTACAGTCAAACATCTGCATCCCCCTTTCTCTTGCGTGCCGGCTTTTTCAAATCCGGCGCAAGGCTTTTCTGATATTCAACCTTTAAGCGGGCTGCTAGAATCAGCATACGGATTCCATTGTTATTGGAAAGCTGTTTATAATGGTGTCTGCTGTTTTATAAAATGCAGAAAAAGTCAGGACTCTTTAGAAAAAGAATATAAAGCACTGGAAAAACTCAGCAGAAATTATCCGGATTGTTTCCCAAAAACTATAATGCATAAAGAGCTGAATGAAAATAGAAAATTTTTAGCAATAGAATATATTGAAGGTGACATACTGTCTGAGTATTTAATAAAAAATTCATCTTACGACAAAAGAAAGAAAATATTTGATTCAATATACAACATAGCCTTAATTCTTTTTGAAAACAAAATCATTCACAGAGATTTTAACTGTGATAATCTTATGGTTCTGAAAGACGGAACAACAAAACTCTTTGACTTTCAACATGTTGTAGGCGAGGATTTGCCGGAAGATGAATTGAATCTGAAAAATCCCAAAAGGCTGCGCGGTACAAACAAGAAACTAAGACCAGCTCCGTATACTTTTGATGATATGTATTCAGTATACAAGATTTTGCAAATGTTTGAAGATTATAATATTGAGCAATACGTCGAAAAGATTGCAAATATAAAAAGCAAAACAGGCAAGCTGCGTAATTACTTTTTAAAAAATAAATTCCCGCTATGTGCGTATTTTAACTGTAAATGTTTTATTTTCTACAAAATATATGGCTTTTTACAATGGTAAATTAGCAGTAATTATTGATTGGTGCAAAAAAAGAGGGCAAAAGCCCTCTTGTCTATTAGTTTTGGGTGAGGTGGGATTCGAACCCACGACCAATTGATTAAGAGTCAACTGCGCTACCACTGCGCCACTCACCCAAGCACTATTTAATTGTCAAAGTCAACTGCGCTACCTACCTCTCCTCGAAAGTGACATTTAGTCACTTTCACGTCGGCAGAGTGCCACTCACCCGGATTGTAGTATTAAATTATCAAATACTAATGGCTCGGTGTCATTAGCAAATTTATTATACAACTAAAATTTGTTTAAAACAAAATTTTTTGTCATAATTAGAGCATGGATAGTAAAAATTACACGGTAAATATTGCTCATTTGTATCCTAAACTCCTTAATATATACGGTGATTGGGGTAATGTATTAACAATCAAAAAACGCTGCGAATGGCGAAATATCGATGTGAATATTGATTCGATAAATATCGGTGATTCCATTGACATAAAAAAATATGATTTTTATTTTATAGGCGGCGGGCAAGATCAACAACAGATTGCAGTCTCTAAAGAACTGCAAAAACATAAAGCATCATTGCAAGATGCAAGAGATGAAAATGCGGTTTTTCTAGCTATATGCGGCGGATACCAGCTTTTGGGGCATTATTATCTTCCTCATCAGGGAGATAAACTCGAAGGCATAAGTCTTTTGGATGCATATACTATAGCGGGTGACAAACGTTTTATTGGCAATGTAACGGCGGAATGTAATTTTGTCTCTCCTGCCTCACTTGTCGGATTTGAAAATCACAGCGGTTTAACGTATTTACAAAATGATACAGAGCCTCTTGCTTTTGTAAAAACAGGCAACGGCAACAACGGTACTGATAAAACAGAAGGTGCAAAATACAAAAACGTTTTTGGCACGTATCTGCACGGTTCTTTTTTGCCGAAAAACCCGCATTTTGCTGATTATTTGATAACACTGGCATTACACAAAAGATATAAAGAAAAAATTGAACTTTCTCCACTGGATGATGAATTTGAAAATAACGCCCATAAAAGTTTAATCGATAAAAAGTATTAACACGGGAATAATATCTAATCTAGTGTCGCAGTTGCCGCCTCGAGCCTTCGAGCCGTCACTGCTCACCTTTTCAATGTGACACTCCAAAAATTCGTTCACGTCGCTTTGCTTTTTATCACGAATTTTTCTCGGACAATATTACAATTATCTTTACAAAGTTGGATTTTCAGGCAATTTTTGCTGTTTTTATATTTTGTACAAATACAAATATTTGTAAGGAAGTCTAAATATGAAAATTCACGGTTTATTCACTTTTAATTCGACTGATATTAAAGCATCTTCCAATAATACCAGCGGCATTCAATCTCAATTATCTGAAGATAAAAATAGTAATACAAAAAATTTTGTGTTGCGTTCAAAATTCAATGATCATATGTTGTCATTTAAATCCCGTGTTGACAAAGGACTGGATAGATTTTATGAAACTAACAAAGACAGAATGCCTTCAACAGTAAGAAGATACGTGGAAGCTCTTGATGACAAAAAACGTATTACGCCTTTAGAAGCACAGCAAAGAGCATTTTCTCAATTAAAAGATGCAAAATCAGTTGAAGATATAAAAAAAGCTTTTCCTGACGAAGAACTTTTTAAAGAGCTTAAAAATCCGGAGGCTTCCAAAGCTACGAGAGGGCTTTTGAATTCTATAAAAGAGAATAAAGAATTAATAGAACTCTACGATAAAGGCGTGCTAAAAGATAAAAAGAGTTTGACTGTTTATCTTGTGCAAAAAATTTTTCTTGAAGCTAAAACAATAGACGAAATTAATCAGGATCTTGAAAATGATCTTGACGAGGATTTTAAAGCGGATTTTAAGTTTAAAAATAAAGATTCTAAATATGTTTACGGCTCAACTTTGAAATCACTCGGGATTCAACCTCCGTCTTTTGAGTACCAGCAGTCTTTGAGATATACAAGAGAAGGCTATTCCGATGAGGTGGGCGATAAAATTTCCCAGGGGCAGCGTGCTTTTTGGGATTCGTTATCTGAAGAAGAGAGAACAGCGCGTGCAAAAAAATCTGTTCAACAGTTTGAAACCTGGTGGAATTCTTTTTCAATGAATCAAAAACTCGATATGATAGCTGCTCAGATGAGTACTCTTGAAATGCTTAAAGATTTTAAAAAATCACAAAAAGAGGATAAAACAAATACGCAGCAATCACCTGTTACAAAAGAAAATACCGGCAATGACAGAAAACATACAAAAACAGGTTCTTCAAAACTCGGCAAGGATGAACTTTTTGTTAAATGGGCAACAAATAATTTAAAACTTTTTGAAGCCAATCTTTCCGAAGCCCAAAAAGATACTTTGCATCTAAAAAGAATGCAAAGACTGGTAGAGCGCTGGTCACAGATGACACCGGCAGAAAAAACAGATTACATATCAAAACTGAAAGCCGGCTCGGAACCTTTGCGATATGCAATGATTGATGCGTGGAATCATAGTACTGATTTGATAAAAGATTTGTCAACACATTTAAGAGAAAATCAAATTTTTAAACCTGCGGATTTATTGTATTCAACTCAGGAATTCAGTGAGTTTCAATCACGGGTAATGACAGATTTTTGGGATAAACATCCTGATTATGCAATAACACTGGGTAATAAAATCAGAGAATCCCAGCTGAAAGTTCAAACCGCTATTCAAAGAGGAACTTTTGAAGAGTTGAAAAAACAGATTATGCGCGACAAAAATCAACGTGTAAAAGAGCTGGAAAAATTTAAAAATCAAAATATGACCCCTGTACAAATTCCGGATAAGGATAATACGGAACAATATGTCAGAGATTTTAAACAGGCTTATTTAAAAGTTATGTCCCCGAGGCTGCATAATATTCCTGATGCATATATGAAAGAGTATTTTGAAACAATTAAAGATTTGCCCAGAGAATATGTTATTTCTTGGACAAAAAATTTAAACGGCGAAACCTTGACTCCGCAAGATGAAGAAAATCTCTACAAACTTACGCAATCGGATTGCGAGCTGACAGCCTTTGAAGCAAACAGAGCATTGGAAGCCGCATTAAGCTCGGTATTATATCAGTATACCGGCAATCCCGAGGTTTTTACACTGTCTTTTTCCGATTTAAAAACAGCCGTATACAAACTCGAAATCGGAGAAAACCCGATACAGTTTTATTCAACAAGATTGGATCAAAACTTTATTCTTCCTGTTAAGGAAAAGCCTCATTTGAATAAGAAAAAAATTGAAGAAGCATATATCGCGCTGAGACAGCCTATCAGCGATGAAGATGTTAAGGATATCATTCATAATTATTTTTACGTGGATTCAAAAGAAGAAACAACTCCGGAATTTTTGCAAAAGACGGAAAAACAACGCCGGTTGCTTGCCGATTATATAAAAAAATACAACCGCTCCGTTTTGTTGCTCTTTTCTGACAAAAGTTCACTGTCAGCGCCGATAAAAGACGCATTTTACAGAAAATTTATTGATAACAGCAGCAAAGAGATTATGGACGGTCCAATAAAACCGACTATATCCTCACTTGAGGATTTTAAATATGAAGAAAAAATAAAAAGAGCTTGTTTTCTCTTTGGCAAAAAATTCAGTTTTGTTCCTTCATCATATATGGACAAGTATGCTGCGGAACTGTCAAAACAGCTGAGAATTAATAAGTATCAAATGCCGGTGGAAGATTTTGTTGAAGTAGTTTGTGCTAAAAGAAAAACTGCTAATGACAACGGAAAAATGATGCTGATTAATAAAAACAACATGACTGCAGAAACCAAACTCTATTCGCTTGCAATGGAACAGGCGCTTGCTGATGTACTTTATGAGGCAACAGAAAATGAAGACGTGTATTCAATGTGTTTTGAGACACTCGCTGATACTATAGAAACCCTCTCGCTTCTTAAAAAATTCCCTGCGCAAAATGATTTGTACAGAGAAGATGCACAACATAAGCAGGTCGCGTTAAGAGCAATAAAAAGACCTAATATTGCCAAAATAAACAGATTGTTTAACGAATACCTGCAGGAGATTGTTGAATGGACAAAAGAGGTAACAGAAAAAGATACAAGTCTCAATTTGGAAGACCTTTTATATATTTTAAATCCTGAGGAAAACAATCCGGCAAGAGATATTGCAACAGCACGGAGAATGGCGTTATACAACCTCGCTCCTGAAAAAATTACTATATATCCGAATTAAAATGTGTTGAAACAGAAATAACATAGCCCTCCGGAATCATTTTATAACAAATGCTGAAATGATATTATTATGTATTATTACTCCGGGTGAAATATGTTAAAATTTGCAAAATACTTTTTTATAGTTTTTTTAATCACAACTATATTGCCGCTTGTAATTATGTTTTTGTGGAATAATTCACAAATGCATAAGGTACAGGCAATAATGTTTAAAACAGGTATGGCTAATGGTATAGCAAAACTTGAACAGAATTTGAATAATAACATTATTATACAGGAAGGTGAAATTCAAAAAAAATTATATTTTACTCCAAAAACTATTCAAAATATAAAAACTATCAAAGCAATTTTAAATAAATACAGTGTGGAAACAGTTGATATTGATATATTACAACCCGTATCTTTTTACGAAAAATATAATGAAACCCTAAACACCTGTACTTTTTTGCCTCTTGAGTATACTCATAAAAGTCTAAAGATATGCAAACCTCTTAATTTGCAAGAAATCAGACCTGCCGGACCATATAATATAGAAATAAGATTTGATAAAAACATAAAAGCGGCTTCACAAAAAAATATTGCCATTGACCCTATGTCTACACAGATTTATGACAAAAAAGCCATTATATTCGAAAAGATTTTTAATTTGAAAACAAATCCGCAAAACGGTATTTTTGAAATAAAGAATGCAGATAATAAAACAATCAGCTATATTTACATCTCTATTGCCCAGCATCGCAACAGGATACAGATTGATAACATACTGACAGGATTGTTTATACTGCTTATCGGTGTTATTTCCAGTTTTGTTATAGGAATAATAATAAACAGGGTGTTTGTTTTGCCAATTATGGCATTATCTAATGCAACAAACGAAATTAAAAAGGGGAATTTTGATTTCAGACTGCAATCAAAAAATAATATAGAACTTGTGCAAAATATATACAAAAGCTTTAACGATATGGCAAAAAATCTGGAAGCTAAAGAAAAATTAAGGCAGAGTTTTATATCCAATTTGACGCATGATTTGCGCACCCCGCTGGTTTCTCAGGCGCAATCTCTGGATTTAATCTCTCAAAAATTCAAAGAAATAGGTCTGCAAAATGAATATGAGCTTGCGGAAAGTCTGGCAAAAAATAACGAACATCTTCTAAAAATGGTTAATTTGATTTTAGAATCATACAGTTTTGATTCGCAAAAATTCAGACTGAATATAGAAAAAGTAGACCTTTTTGAACTTGTTGAAGAATGTGAGGAAAAGTTAAAACCGCTTATTAATGAAAAACATATACAGTTTTTAAATAATATATATAAAGGCGGAACAACCATAGACGGTGACAAATTTCATCTCACACGTGTTTTTATGAATATTTTGTCTAATGCAATAGACAATACAGAGGCAAATGATTACATAAAAATCAATGCACATTATGATGATAAAAATGTTGTAATAACGATTGAAGATAACGGCAACGGTATAGCACCGGAGGATTTAAAATTTATTTTCGACAGATATTATTCCGGAAAAAGCCTTGAGCGCAAGTTGGGTTCAGGGTTCGGGCTTAGTGTTTGTCAAAAATTAATTAATATGCATCATGGCACAATAACAGCAGAAAGCGAAATAAACAAATTTACCAGATTTACTGTAACGTTGCCGCAATTCCAGAATATAGAGGTAAAATAATGGAAATTTTAATAGTTGAAGATTACCTGCATACAAGAAAAACTACAGCCTACGGATTAAAAATAAAAATGCCGGATGCAATAATATCAGAGGCAGAAAACGGGCAGTCTGCAATTAACTATATAAAAGCAGGTAATAAACCGGACATTATACTTATGGATATTTCTATGCCTGTTATGAATGGTATTGACGCTACTTTGCATATTAAAAATATTTTGCCTGATACAAGAGTAATAATGCTTACATCGTTTAGTGAGAAAAAGCTAGTGCTTTCAGCTTTTAAATCCGGAGCTAACGCGTATTGCTTAAAAAATATAAAATTAGATGAGCTGGTTAATGTTATTCATTCTGTTATGAACGGGGCAATATGGATAGACCCTTCTATTGCACAGTTTATACTGGAAATAATGCAGTCGAATATCACAGATACATTGACGCAGGAACAATCAACTTACGACTTTGACCTTACAGCAAGAGAAAAAGATATACTAAAACTTGTTGCTGCCGGAAAATCAAATAAAGAAATAGCTGATGAACTTATTTTGTCCATACATACAGTAAAAAATCACCTCAAAAACATATTGCAAAAATTATGTGTTGAGGACAGAACCCAGGCTGCAATCCTCGCTATAAAAGAAAAACTTGTTTAAAAGAAGTCGCAGTCATGCCCTAAAATAGCCCCGCGGGGTCATTGCCGATTGCATAAATAAAATTATAATAGATATGTAAAGAGAAATCCCTGACACGATATCAGAACAGCTCACACTAACTATCACATCAGTTCAGTTGTAAAATTCTCTTTAAAAAGGCTATTCGTCCCTGTGAATAGCCTTTTACTTTAATTAAAAAAGCAGAAAACAAAATTTTCTGCTTTTATCTAATCTAGTGTCGCAGTTGCCGCCTCGAGCCTTCGAGCCGTCACTGCTCACCTTTGCCTTCTTTTTCGGCTGAACTGTGGACACTCCAAAAATTCGTTCACGTCGCTTACCTCTCACAAAACCAGCCACCGGCTGCTTTTGTTCGGCAGAGCCTTATCACGAATTTTTCTCGGACATTATTATATTTTGATTATGCCTGATAACGCAGTTTTTTGTCGGCTTCTTTATTAACAGTACCTGCGTTTTGCCCGGCTGCTGCCTGAGAATTTTCTTCTTCTGCCGGTTCAAACAGTGTTTCTTCATCCTGTGCTTCAAAATTCGGCAATGTAATCCCGTTTTCATATGCATAATCTTCAATAGCTGTTTCACCTTGCGAAATAACATCATCAGGAATGCCCAGCTGCTGGTATTGGAATTTTTTGTCGATTTCGGAAATTCTGTAACCTGATACTGAATTTACTGATAAACTCATAATTTTTCTCCTTTTGTTAGACTACACGATTTTTCCCTGTACATTTCTTTTCGGCTTTCTTTAAAAAAAAATTATAGTTCTAAGGAGCTATTTTTACAAAATGTAATAATAAACGCAGCAGATATGTTTTTAGATACCTGCTGCGTTTTTAAATATACGGTTTTAAATTACTTAATTTTTTTCAAAGAAGACAGGAAGTTAAAACGTTCAACATCTCCGTCTACTTTTGTCAGGAACACCTGACAGTCTTTTTCTTCTGCATCAATAGGAGGCAATTGTGCAAGTTCTGCTGAATAATACAAGCTGTCATTGCTTCCGCCTAAGGAAACTCTGTTAGCAAGACTGTTCAAGGAGAAGTTCCTTAAAAATCCTGCAAAACCTTTGTTTTTGTTACTGAATTTTGTATAAATTCTTAAAGAAGCATCTCTTGTAACAAGGTCATATCGACCGATAATGAATGAACTCAACTGGTCTGCAGATGATTTTATCATAAGTTTTTCCACAACATTGTCTTTCATAACCAAATCTCCGATGATTCTGTCAAAATCACCCTGAGGAACGTTAACTAAATCAAATATAGTAGACGGACTAATCATAGCCATCGGGTTTCTAAACAATGCAGCGAACTTAAGCGCATATTCAACCAGCCCTACTTTGGCTATAGTTCCGTTTTTAACCTCAAATTGGATTCTTCCGTTTAATTTTAAAGAGTCATCGGTATTAATTTCAATCAAACCGCTTGCTTTACCTGTTATCTCACGCGGCAAAGCCAGCAATGTTGCCGCAATCAAATCGGAGTTAATATCCTTAACACCGAGTCTTAAGTAGTAGTCGTGTTTTTTCAAATCACATAAAACCTTCAGCGAAGAAATACCTTCAGCAAAATCAAATCTGTTTGATTTTATCTGCAATACTCCTTTGTTATCAAGAGTAAGATTTGCCCACAAATTGCCCATCTTAATATCTTTATAATTACCTTTAACAAGATGCAGGATACATCTTTCTACAATAATCAATCCTGTATCGAATGTATAAGAATCATATGTAGATTCATCTTCAACAGCATTGTCGCTAACCTGCTGTGCCTGTGCCGTTACCAAAGAAGCCTGATTATCTTTTTGCGAAACAGCTGATACACCGGCAGTGTTTTGTTGGTTCATAGACATTATAATTTTTTCAACATCTATGTTATCAACGGTTAAATTAATGTCCTTAATAACAACAGGTAAAAGCAGTGAGTTTTTAAATTTACCCGTAAAGTTGTATTTTGAACGTTTAAATCTGCCGTCGGCAGTGATGTGTATGAGATGTTTATCAGTGGAAAATTCCGCTGAATTAATACCCAGACGTTGTGAAGGTATACGTACACCTTTCATTTCCATTTTACCGTCCAGCTGCGGTATATTATTGTTGACAATATAGTGCATATTGCCTGATATAGTACCTTTTCTGAAAAGTTTTTGTCCTATTAATACGTTTAAAAACTCACTGGGTAAAGGTTTTGGTATGTCAAATCCTAAATCCGTTACTACCGGTACAGGTTTTGAACAGTCAACATTGCCGTTAATTGTAAGTATAGGTTCAATACCTTTAGAATTTTTATTTAGCTCTTTTGCTATGTAGTAATTGATTGTCTTAATCTGGAATATATTGTTTTCAAAATGAAAATCTGCTTTTAATGCTCTGTCCCATTTAACAGGGCTTAAAGAAGCACCTTCAATCAGGATATCTTTGCCTTTTGCGAGCTTGAACAACCAGGTCATATCAATAACATTGTATTTGGACTTAACATAGAGTTTTGTTTTAGAATCTCCGCCGGTTAAAGTCAGTTTGCATCCGGCAAGTTTTGAGAGGTAGTCTCTGGTAAACTCGTTTGTTGCATTGCCTGTTACTTCAATATTTGTGTCAACAGATTTCATATAATCATCTATTGTACCGAACATTTCAATTGAATTATTTTTGCTCTTGCCGTAATATCCTTTAAAATCTTTTAAGAATACTGTTTTGTTGTTGAAAGTAACGACACCTTTTTGTGCAATGATTGGCAGATTGTTTACCGGTATAACTTTTAAACGGGCGTTGTTGAGTTTTATAATACCTTTTAGGCCTTCTTTTTTAGTAAGCTCAATTATAAAATCAAAACTGCCGTCTATATCTTTAAAGAATGCCAGCATCTCTTCACCGTTAGGCACAACAAGGTTTGAACGCAAAAGTTCAATAACATTTTTCAAATCAAAGTCATCGGCATAAACTTTAAAATCGAAATCTCCTTTTTTGGCGTGAGCGTTAAGATACATTTTAGAATTATTAACGAACAAGATTCCTTTTTCCATAGAAATTTGTTTGTCTTTAATGAAAACACTGTTTCTGTCAGAGATAAAGAATTTCATCTCGTGGTCATTTTTTTTGACAATAGCAGCTACGTTAAAGTGTACGATTTTTGGCTCTCTGTAGTCAGTTACAACCAGTTTTCTTGCATCAATTTTTACGGAAGTTGTTTTGTCAACATCATATAAAACGATGCACTGTTTTACATAAAACAATGCGTTGAACCAGTCTATAGTCCAATCAAATTTTTGCTGTTCTTTTTTTTCTTCCTTTTGACCGGGTATGAGCGTTAATAATTTGTTCACATCAACATAAATAAAATCAGCCCCGAGTCTGTTTAATATAATTGTTTTGTTCAAAATTTCCGCATAAGAAACAGATGAGTTGAACTTGGTTAAAACAAAATAATCTTTATTATTCTTTGAAATTTTAAAACTATCTACTTTAAAGCCTATGTTTGTATTTAAGCCTGTTTCCAAAACAGGATTTTTGATATCAATATCAGCCTGTATAATTTTGCTTACAGCCTTTTCTGCATAATTCACCAGCTTTTGGTTTGAAACAACAGCCGGCAAGACCTTTAAATATAAGACAAAAGGAATACTTATGAGTATCCCTGCCAGAACCACAATAGCAGAATATATTTTTAACAATTTTAAAACATTTTTCATAGTACTAAAATTCCAACTAAATAACCAAACTCTTCAAAAAAATTATAGCACAACTAAATTTGTGATATTATATTAACTATGAAAAAGATTGTCGTAATATTGGGCTTAATTTTGTTGCTATCAAACATCGCATCTGCAAAGACTGCCGATGTTGCAGCAGTATCACAAATAAAAAATTCCGACGTTGAAGTTTTTAATGAGGATAATAAATTCGGAATCAAAGATAAAAACGGAAATATCCTTGTTCCTGCGGATTATAAAAAACTTGTCCGTGTTGGTGAGACTTCCTGGATTACCTTAAAAGGAAGCCGCTATGGTCTTATGGATAATGCCGGAAACTTTCTGGTAAAACCGAAATACAGACATGTGGAAAGAGTTTTGCTCAAGTATGTAAAATTCGGCAATGACAATGACTTTGGTCTGTATGACGAAACCGGCAAAGCCATTATTCCTGCAGAATTTTCATCAATCGAACCATTGTTCGGACAAATGTTTTTGACCTGCAAAAAATATAAATACGGTATTTATGATATTTCTGGCAAAAAACTCTTGCCTAATAATTACGACGATATTTATATGCCAACGCCCAACTCTCTTAGAATCCAATATCAGGGCGAATGGTTTGAAATTGCAAAAGCCGGCGATGACGAAATCGCATTGCCTGCAAACAGCGAAAGAGCTACCATTAATGACAGAGACGTAACTATTACCTATCTTGTTACCAATACAGGTGCAATTTCAGGATATTCGGCTCTTACGGTGACAGATTATATTCTCAAACTTTTGTCTTCCATCTCACCTGCGTATGAACAAACTATTGATGAGCTAATGTTTTCACAAGGCGCAGAGGGAATATCTATCTTTGTAAAACTCGGATGGCTGCCTAAATTTCCGTTTGTTTATGCAAAAAAATATTACCAGACATACCGCAATCCTAACAATGGTCCTTTATCAGGTATAAGAAGCGACCTTAAAAGACATATTAAGTAAGAATTAAAACGTCATTCTTGTATATGTTACGTAAATCGATGACAAAAATTGTAACATATAAATTTGCTAATATACACGGCTTACTGTGTAAGCCGTAGGGGGTTCGGGGCGAAGCCCTGATGGAATACGATTAGAGATTTTTAAATGAAGGAATGAAAATTTACCGTACCGATAATATCATTTTATGAGTGAACGGAAATTTTCGTTTCTGAATTTTAAAATCTCTTTTGATAGCGCCAGTTTTCTTTTCTTTGGTTCGTTTCTTTTCTTTTGCCCGCGCAATACAAAAGA
>CASFCQ010000066.1 GCA_949293185.1 uncultured bacterium | reverse complement strand
CTGTACGGATGATACAAAAAAGAGGTGTATTATGAAAAAATCAATTCACGATTTAGGCGACATCAAAGGAAAAAGAGCTCTCGTACGTGTTGATGTAAACGTTCCTATGGACGAAAACAAAAACATTACTGATGATACAAGAATCAGAGCTATCCTGCCTACTTTACAATTTTTAAAAGATAAAGGTGCAAAAATTATCCTTATGGCTCACCTTGGCAGACCAAAAGGAGAATGGAAACCTGCAGAATTTTCACTTGAACCCGTTGCAAAATATATGTCTAAACTTTTGGGCGAAGACGTATTGTTTGTAAAATCTCCTGTTGGCGAAGGTGCTGACAAAGAACTCGAAAGCCTTAAAGACGGTCAGGTTGCATTGCTTGAAAACATTCGTTTTTACAAAGCAGAAGAAGCAAAAGACGACGATATGACTTTTGCTAACGAACTTGCTAAACTCGGTGACTTCTATGTTAACGATGCATTCGGCGCTGCTCACAGAAATCACACTTCTACAGCTAAACTGGCTAAAGTTTTAAAACCTGCAGTATCCGGCTTGTTAATGGAAAAAGAAATCAGATGCCTTTCTCAGGCTCTTGACAACCCTGTAAGACCGTTCACAGCTGTAGTCGGCGGTGCAAAAGTTTCTTCAAAAATCGGTGTATTGGAAAACTTAATTGACAAAGTAGACAACCTGATTATCGGCGGCGGTATGGCTTATACTTTTGTAAAAGCTAACGGCGGTAAAATCGGCAACTCTATTTGCGAAGACGACCAGATGGATGTAGCAAAAGCTATTGAAAAGAAAGCTGCTGACAAAGGCGTTAAAATCGTTATGGCTACTGATGTTCTTGCTACAGACGATTTTTCAGGCAAAGGCACAAACAAAATTACACCTATCAACGAAATTCCTGACGGATATGAAGGTGTTGACGCAGGTCCGGAATCAGTTAAAGAATTCTCAGAAGTTATTGAAAATTCTAAAACTATCCTGATGAACGGTCCAGTCGGCGCATTTGAAAATCCTGCTTTTGCTAACGGAACAAAAGCTGTTTTGGAAGCAATTGTTGCAGCTACAAAAAATGGCGCTGTTTCTGTTATTGGCGGCGGAGATTCTGTTTCTGCAGCTAAACAGTTCTGCAAAGCAGAAGACTTTACACACGTATCAACAGGCGGCGGTGCTTCTCTCGAATTTATCGAAGGTAAAGTACTCCCGGGCGTTGATGCTTTGGATAACAAATAATCTGTTTTAATATAAAAAGCCTCCGGTTTTACAGAATCGGGGGCTTTTTTATAACACTGCATTATTGCTGATGATGGTGTTTTTTTAATTCTTTGTCATTTAAGTGACGATTAAAAAATACAGGTAAAATGTTCTTGAACTAACGTGCAACCCTGCCCCACCAGCGGATTTCTCCTATAACTTCAAAATCGTAGTCTCTGTTTTCACTCAAATCAATTTCAAAACTACGGTATTTAGGATTGTCCGACACAACAAGCACTCTGTCGGGCGGAATTTTTTGCAAACGCTTTGCATAAAGCTGCCCGTCTATACGCACACAATAAATTTTTCCGTCGTAAATCTCTTTTCTTCCATGATCAACAAGCAGGCTGTCACCGCCATCTATTGTCGGCATCATGCTATCCCCCTGGGCAAAAATTATTTCCGAGTCATGGATGTTTAACCCTAAATCAACAGCAAGTTTTCTGCTTATGGGATAAACCGCCGTCTGAACCTCATTGTACACGGTTACGCCATAGCCCATGCTGGCAGACACTCCCCCGAGCACCGGAATGTTTACACAATCATTCGGATCAACAGGGACATCGCCGAGGTTTACAATCGTCAAGTCGGTATTAAAATATTTGTCAAGCTTTTTTATTTGCTCGCTGGAAAGCTCTCTGTCTTTTATCTGATTTGCATATTGTCTTGTAACATCAAGCGCAGCAGCTATATCTGCATAGCTTATCTTTTTTTTGAATTTAGCGGTAAGCTCGGCAATTGCCTCTTGAAGATTCATATAACACTCCGTTTCCTTATTTAATATTATTACAATACTTGACAAATGTAAAGTGTTTTTTTATAATAATATTAACAAACTTAATAAAAAAAAGCCTGACCCCCGAGATCAGGCAAGATATATACTTCACTTTTAAATTAACATAAATTGAAGTAAAAATCAACAAACAGGTTTGTTACGGGTAACTCAAGCAATATAGAATACTTCGCAAAATGGGAACTTCAATTTATTCAAAAAAAATACTTTTAACAATGATAGACACCATGCTCGATTTTCTCATTGAAAATGACGGGTGTCAGCTTTGTCGTATTTACAAATGTCAAGATAACCGGTGCTCAAACACTGATTTATGTAAAAATTTAATGTTTGACGGGGTTTTAAACAAAGCATTAAAGAATACAAAATAAAAATAATAAAGGAGAGAGGAGAAAAATGCAGCCTTATTTTTCGCATGATATTTTTACGCGTGAAAACTTAAAAATAAAAAGACTTATAAACGCTCACAAAATGACCGGATACGGAGTATTCTGGGCTATTATCGAATTTTTGCACAACAATGACAACAAGCTGCTTTTGAGCGAACTTGATATTATTGCATTTGATTTAGGGGTCGAGGTTAGTCTTGTGGAATCTGTTGTAAAGAATTTTAATCTTTTTAGTATAAGAAAAAAAGTAGTTTCTTCTGCGAGAGTTGCACAAAATATTAAATTGCAAAAAGAGAAAAGTAAAAAAGCAAAAAGAGCTGCAGAGCAGAGATGGAAAGTGTTTCCAGAACATGCGTCTGCATTGCCAACGCATTGCGAACGCAATGCTATAAAAGAAAAGAAAGAAAGTAAAGAAAAAGAAATAAATAAAATAAAAGAAAGTAAAGAAAGAAATGAAAGAAATGAAAAAAATGAAATCAAAGAAACTGAAACAGATAAAACAGAAGAAATGAATAATGAAAATTACTCAAAAATCAGTATTACATCTGACAGCAGCGAATTTTTTTCTAATTTTTACGGTACGGCAAACAACGTTCATCTTACCCCCGTACAGTATGATTCTCTGGTTTCTTTATACGGTAAAGATATTGTTGATACAGTAATATCCGAGCTTTCATACAAAATAGCGACAGGAAAAGAACCGGCGTTTGACGCTGAATTTCCAAATGCACATCTTGTAAGGCTGGATAGATATGCAAGACAAAAAATTGCAACAACAGGCACGGCAAGCCGTGCATCGGGGATTCCCCTCCGCAACAAAGAGCCTGCGGGTGAGCAGATACCCGTTTATACGGATGTAGAAATCATAGACGGCTCGCAAAAAATTGAAGAGGAGTGTGTTCCGCCGCCGCCCGAATTTTTTGAAGCGGGTGAACGGCTGCGGCGAATGAACGCGAAAAGAAAACTATAACAGCAGGATAAACAAAAATGACAATTACAAAAAAATTACGGAGAATAAAAATGTTTTTTAATGAAGAACAGTTAAAAATAGCGCTGCTTGTACAAAGAGGCAGAACAAATATAGAAATAGGAGAAGAGCTGGGTTACAGCGCAGAAAGCATAAAAAAACGACTGGGAGAAATTTACAAAAAACTGGGCGTTAAACGACGGGTTGAGCTTGTTAACTTTTTATCGAAAAATAATCTGTTCAGCACATAGGTTTTTCATATAGTTAACAACAGGTTCAATTGACTGTTGAAAAATTTTTTGTAAAGAAATATATTTTTCTTATTTTAAATTGTCAATAAAAATTCTTCAGATGTTTTGTGAAAATACCAAATGTAGTGTGGTACACGACAGTGTATAAAATGTGATTTGATGTTGTGGGTAAAGACACAATCCGCAAAATAGGATGAACAATAGCGTTCATCCTATTTTTGCTATTGAGAATTTTGTCCCTATAGACCAATGCTGCTAAAAAGGGTATACTGTTAAAATTAAAGCTTTAACTTTAACAATAAAGGATTAACAATGTCTGATGACAGATACAGACCGCATATACAAAATGCCGCTCCTTCAAGGAACAACAATCAATCAGAACTGCAGATTTATTATGACGAAGAAAAGTTAAAAAAAGAAAACCGCTACAGAGTAAAGGGTCAGGCTTTTCCAAAAACAATAAGCGGATTTAACTGGGGGGCTTGTCTTCTTACACCTGTTTGGGGTTTTTGTAACAATATGGCGATTGTGTCAGTAATGTGGCTTGCCTTTGCCATTATACCGGTTGTGGGAATAGTGTTAACATCCGTATTATCGATTTTGTCAGGAGTAAAAGGCAATGAGTGGGCGTGGGAAAAGAACGAGTGGACAAATGTCGACGAGATGCATTATGTTCAAAAAAAATGGGCGCTTGCCGGTGTAATAGTTGAAATTATTGCAATTTTTGCCTTTTTTGCTTATGCAATGCAGCATATAAATTCTCTGCAAAGATCCGGCATATTGTAAATATTTATTAAATTATTTATTTTTATTGTTATTTTTACACCAAAAATGGGTATTAATTAATTAGGTGATAATTTAATTTTGTTGTAGTTATAAGAAAAGGAGCTTTACATGATTGAATTAATTATTATTGTTGCGGTGATTGTGCTTCCCGTGTTATGGATTTACGGACTTTATACCAGTGTCATACGTAACAAAAACTCTGTAAGAGAAGCATTATCCGGTATTGATGTACAATTGAAAAAACGTCACGACCTTGTCCCTAACATTTTGACAATAGCCAAAAAGTTTATGGAACATGAAGACGAAATTTTTACAAAAGTTACAGAGTTGAGAACTCAGGCAATGCAAGCACCTTCCGGTTCAAAAGAAAAATTTGCAGCAGAAGGTAAGCTCGACAACCTTATGGGTCAGCTGCTTGTTTCTGTTGAAAACTATCCTCAGTTGAAATCCGATGCAACAATGGTTCAGGCTATGCAGACTTATAATGAAGTAGAAGAACATATTTCTGCAGCCAGAAGATTCTACAACTCTGCGTTAACACAGCTGAGAAACTCTGTTATGATTTTCCCCGGCTCATTGTTTGCAGGGCTTGCTGCAGAAGAAATGCAATACAGCTATTTTGAAGCAACAGAAGTTGACAGAAAGCCTGTTGACGCTTCTTCTTACCTATAATTAAGCAAAGTTAAATGTTATAAAGCGGGCAGCGGATATCTGTCCGCTTTTTTAGTTTTTATACTGCAAATCATTGATATATGGCGATATATCGATTCCTAACAGGTCGTATTTTTTATAATCCCTGTGCAATGACATCTTTGTATTTGATGAGATTAATATCACGTTTGTAATATCAATGACTCTTTCGTCAATGTCAAAAAATGCTTTGTAATAAACTCTGTCAGACTCGTTTCCTTTAAAGACAAGCACATCTTTAAAACTGTTGCGGTACAACTCAAGAATCGAACGTAAAAATGTATTTTCCTTGTGTTCAAAATCCGCACTTGAACACAGATTAGAAACAAATATTCCATTTGGCGTAAGAGATTTTTTGATAAGTTTTAAATACTCTTCGCTCAAAAATCTTTCGTCTATTCCGTCATCAGATGCAACATCAACAACAATCAGGTCATATTTTTTACTGTTTTCCCGTAAAAATACGATTCCGTCCTGTAAAATAAAGTTAACTTTTTTGCTTTTTTTAAACCCGAAATACTTTTCGGCTATGTCGAATATGTTTTCTTCAATATCAACCACATCTATGTTTTCAAGGTTGTCAAAGAGCTTTTCCCAGTCGTTGACAATCTTGCCCGTACCAAAGCCGATTAGCAGAATATTTTTTATATCAGTGTTGATAAGATAAGGGATTGTAAAATAGTTTATGTAAGGCAGATTCCCTTTGTATACGGGAGTATTAATGAATCCTGCCTGATAGGTGTCTTTGTAATGCAAAAATCTGCCAATCTCATTTTCAACAACGCTGATATGATGAAATTCCGACTGCTTTTCGTAAAGAACATTGTCGTTAAAGACCCTGCTGTTTATCATATCGAGCAGCTTTTCATCGGGTTCATGTATGGCAAGATATTCGGGTATAATAATCATAGTTTTTATTGTATCATGGGCTAAAGAAAGATTGGGACAATGAGCGATTATTTTTTAAGGGCAAAATTATTTAAGACTAAAAAACGCCTCGGGCAGAACTTTCTTGTTGATGAATCTGTTATAGACAGAATCGTGCAGGAAGTTACACCTGATGATACCGTGCTGGAGATAGGACCGGGCGCAGGTTTTGTTACAGAAAATATTGTTAACAAAGCTAAAAAGGTCTATGCCGTAGAAATTGATGAAGACGCTATTGAAGCTCTTGCACACATAAAAACTAACAAATTTTGCCTTATTCATAACGATATTTTAAAAACAAACCTTAAGGATTTGGAGGATACAACTTTTAAAGTTGTTGCAAATATTCCGTATTACATAACAAGCCCTATTCTGGCGCATTTGCTCGGAGAAATAGACGACCTTGAGAATGAAAACCGCAAAAGAATCTCCGAAATTATTTTGATGGTGCAGTGGGAGGTTGCCCAAAGACTCATCGCAGATGAAAACTCTCCGTCAAAGCAATACGGCTTGTTGTCTATTCTGGCTCAGTTTAATGCGGATGTAGAACTTATACAAAAAGTCGACAGACGCTCTTTTTATCCCGCACCCAAGGTAGACTCGGCTCTTGTGCGTATAAAAATCAACGACACACCAAAAGTACAGGTCAGTGACTATACTTTCTTAAAAAGGGTTATAAAGGCGTGTTTTGCAACAAGAAGAAAAAATATTAAAAATTCCCTGCTAAACGGCGGTTTTTCTAAGGAATCAGTTGCCAAAGCCTTATCAGAATTGAATTTTAGCGAGAATACCAGAGGAGAAACTCTGTCAATTGAAGATTTTGCAAGACTTTCCGAGGCATTAAAAAATGAAAACAATTAAACTCACCGCCCCTGCAAAAATAAATTTAACTCTTGAGGTTTTGGACAAAAGACCCGATGGTTATCACAATATAAAAAGCATTATGCAGGCTGTGAGTCTTTATGACTATTTGACGATTAATATCGAGGATTCAACACAACCTGAAATCATTCTTGACGGCAGCAGCGACCTTATTCCTTATAATGAAAAAAACCTTGTCCATAAAGCTGCGGTAAAATTTATGGACAAAGCCGGGATAACTGATAAAAAAATCAGCTTTTATATAGAAAAAAATATCCCTGTCGAAGCAGGTCTGGCAGGTGGCAGTACTGATGCGGCGGCTGCTTTTTACGGCTTAAACGAACTTTTGGACAAACCGCTGTCCTGCGCGGAGCTTGAAGAGCTTTGTGCTTCAATCGGGTCGGATTTGAATTTTTGTTTGCATGGCGGTTGTGCATTGTGCACGGGCAGAGGCGAACAGATAAAAAAATTACCGCCGATATCCTCTCCTGTGACACTAATAAAGCCGCTCGGGTTCGGTATTTCTGCAAAAGAAGCATATACAAAGTTTGCGCTGCTGCCAGATAAAACAATCAGAAACTACAGCGAAAAGCTGATGGCTGATTTTACCCGTAAATATATGCACAACGATCTGGAAACAGCTGTAATAAAAGATTATAAACAACTCGTGGAAATAAAAAGCAAGCTGCCGGATTCGATGATGAGCGGGTCAGGTCCGACTTTTTTTGTTTTAAAAGACAAATGTCAGGCTCATTTTAACAGAGAAGATTTTTTGATTATTGAAGATTTGCACTTTGTTGATGACGGTGTAAAAGTTGTCTGAGCGGGATTTTAAAACATTTTTGTTACAGATAGATTCTTCGGCTAACGCCTCAGAATTGTATATGTTACGTAATTCAGTGACAGAAATAATTTTTTCTTAACATAAACAATACAAAATTTTTGAGTCAAAACAATAATAAACAAAACTGCGTCAGCAGTGTAAGCGGCTCTGCCGCAGTGGCTGATTACAGACTCTTTGCATTTACGCACAAAATTTTCGTTAAGCGCAGCGGTTAGAAAATTTTGAAGATAAATACAATAGAGTCTGTTTGGATAGCGTCTTTTCTCTTTCTTTGGTTCGTTTCTTTCTCTTTTTGTCGCAAAAAAGAGAAAGAAATGAACAATTGCATTCTATTAACAAATATTTTTTCTTTACGTTCATTTTTTCTTTTTGTTTGCGATGCAAAAAGAAAAAACGAACCAAAAAAGAAAAACACGCTGTAACAAAAGAGATTTTAAAATTCAGAAACGAAAATTTCCGTCCACTCTCAAAATACAATTTTCGGTACGGTAAATTTTCATTCCTTCATTTAAAAATCTCTAATCGTATTCCGTCAGGGCTTCGCCCCGAACCCCCTACGGCTTACTTTGTAAGCCGTGTATATTATAAGATTTAAATGTTACAATTTTTGTCACCGAATTACGGAACATATACAAGAATGACGTCTGATTCTATTACTTGCGCGTCATCCTGAGGGAGCGCAGCGGTCGAAGGATCTATTGAAATCAGCAGATTGGTAAATCCGCCCTGCGCTATTAAAACAACGAGGTTTTTCAATAAAAAATTATTAACTATTGTAAACAATTAATCATAAAACTATAAAGTTTAGCTATGAAAAAACCGATAACTATTTTGGAAGTCATAATCTTTCAACATAAGATACAGGGACTAAACGTCATAAAAAGCCAAAAGGAGATTTTTTATGCAGGTAAACAGATTAAGTTTGGGATTGCAAGAAGCATTAAAATCAGCAACAAATTTTAACACAGCAAGAAGCGAAACATTATTTGACGCAGAGCAATACGGCGTATCAAAAGAAGACGGTGAAGAACTTGATTTTTCCAGCCTCAATGTTGATGATTTGAATATTACAGAAGACCAGATAGCAGGATTATTTTCTATGTTTCAGGATGAAGTAATAGCTGTTTTCGGCAGCAATTTACCGTTTATCCCTACACAGAATCGAGATAATCAGAACAATCCCCAGGACTCCGCAGATTCTCAAGGAACAGAGCCTGCAGCTACAAACCAGACTCAAGGTCAACAATCCCGTGTATTTACCGCATAAAATTTTTAAGATAAAAATAAAAAACCCCGCTTATAAAATTTAAGCGGGGTTTTTGCTGGATAATAAAAATTACATAGAGTAAGTAATTAATGCTTTTACTGAACGTGCAGTATCTTTGATATCCTGCTTTTGTTCTTCGTTGTTCATTGTTTCTTCAAGAATTTTCAAAACTTCTGTTTTGTCGTTCAATGAAAGAATTTCGTTGATAGAGCTCATTGCAACTCTGGCGCTCAAGTCGTTAATACCTTTGCCGCTGGACGCAACAACAACTTTTAATGATTCCGGTGTATTCTTTTTGATGAGAGCATGAGCAGTTTTTTCTCTGATTTCATCAATTTCCGAATTTGTGCCGATTTCTTCAAGAACAGCTACAGACTTAGGGTCTTCGTGTCTTGATAAAGCTTCGATGATATTGTCAATTTTATTTATAGTTTTCATTCTTCACCTACGCTTTCGCCAATTCTGTTTTGTAATCTGCTTCACAAGTTTTGAACATTGCGGATAAATCATCCACCGGCTGTTTTAACAGATTGTTTACACTGTACTGGTTGTTGAATTTAGAAGATATTGAATCAGCTAATGTTCTGAAATCTAAAGAGATTTCTGTATTTTTAGCTTTTTCCCAGGAACTTGCTATTGTATCTTTTACCTGTCTGCCAAAAGAAATAATAGAATTGATTCTTGAGCGGAAGGCTTCATTAAATGAATTGATACCGCCTACAAAAGCACTGGCAACCATTTTTGACTTACCGCTTACTGCTGCGAACGGGTTTGTGCTGTTGTTGTTTGTTGTTTCTTTTGCTTTTGATGATTCAAATACATCTGATGTTAATACGTTGCCTTTGAAGTTAATCCCGAACGGATTTGAGTGAACTTCCTGTCTTTCTTCTTTAGAAAGAGGCTTGCTGAATAGTGAAAAATTTGTGTTGGTGATTTTCATCTTTTACTTTGCCTTCCTTATTTAATTGATACTCATAACTCGTTTTTAAATTAGAATACCTTATTAAATTACCATTATAAGAAGGCTACATAATCATCTTCATGGAGGATTTATTACATCTTGACATACAACTTTAGTATAAAACTAACCTGCACTCAAACCTGCACACAGACTTATGCTCTGTGCAGTCATGCCTTTGGCGTCTTCTGATGCTAAATAATTTACAAACTTAGCAATTTCCTCCGGCTGAATGAATCTTTTTTGAGGAATCATATCGATTTCTTCCTGATAGCTAAAATCGCTCTGTTCAACAGCATCTTGAGCCAGTTCTGTTTGCACCCAGCCGGGGTTAACCGTGTTGACTGTTATGTTGTATTGCGCAAGCTCAAGTCCGAGTGCTTTTGACAATCCTGAAAAGCAGGATTTTGTCATAGAATACAAAGAGGCGTTTGCTTCTCCGACTACGCCGCTGATAGAACCTATATTGATAATTCGTCCCCATTTTTTTTCTTTCATGTATTTGACTGCATATTTGCATAGCAGATAGGGGGCTTTTATGTTGAGTTTTATAAGTCTTTCAATATCGGCTTCCTGCGTTTTTTCAACAGGCGAGTATACGTAATCGCCGGCATTGTTTATCAATATATCAATTGCGCCCGATGCTTTTACAACATCTTCAATAACTTTTTTACAATCACTATCGTTGGTTAAATCCACGCTAAAATATCCGCAGGCGTTTATTTCTTCTGATGTTTGTTTTAGTAATTGCTCATTTCTTGCACAAATAAAAACATTGTATCCGTTTTCGCAAAACGTTTTTGCGATTTCTTTGCCTATTCCTTTAGATGCACCTGTGACAAGAACGGTTTTATTCTTCTTTATTTGATTGTTCATAGTTGTATTCCGTCAAAATTTGAACAATGGATTCCATAATCAGTGAAATGATTTCTTTTCGCTGTTCATCATTTAAGTTTTTAATAATTTCTACTGCCGAGTGTAAAGAAAGATTTTTGTCGTACCAGCGTTTGTACTCGGTGATTTTGTTATCGTTAAGATGTGAGATTTCTCCGTCGGTGTTAGTTTTTATTTCTGATAAGATAATTTGAATCAAATCCTGAGCGATTTCGTCGCGCACATCTTCGTTTAAAGATTCCAAAAAAGACATTAAACTGCTTAAGTCAGGATCTTTATCATACCAGCGTACATATTTCATTCTGTTATTACCCGATATACTGAAAACTAAAACAACTTTAAAATATCATATTTTTTTGCAGTCGTAAAGATATTTTGTCTGTTTTTTAGTGTTTTCAATGCACAATCTTAGTTAGCTCATAGAAAGACCCGTTTATAAACGAAGGGTATCAGGATGTGTATGGTTCGTGAACCCATCAATATATCTAAAACAAAAGTTCGGCGGATTGGTAAATCCGCCCTATGCCGTTTTTTCAGGGAGTCCTTGCTAAGCTTGGAATTGCATATGTTACGTAATTCGGTGACAAATTTTGTAACATTTAAATTTGCTAATATACACGGCTTACTTTGTAAGCCGTAGGGGGTTCGGGGCGAAGCCCTGACGGAATACGATTAGAGATTTTTAAATGAAGGAATGAAAATTTACCGGACCGATT
>CASFCQ010000065.1 GCA_949293185.1 uncultured bacterium | reverse complement strand
CAGGCGGCAGAATCCATAGGCGCGTCAAAATTGAGAATTATAATTAAACACCTGCTGCCGCAAACATTGAGTTATGTAATTGTTGCGATGACTTTATCAGTACCGTCTTATATTTTGTCAGAATCGGGTTTGAGTTTTCTGGGGCTGGGGATTCAGCAGCCTGACGCAAGCTGGGGCAATATGCTGAAAGAAGCGCAGGAATACGTCAATATTATTTACAGACCATGGCTTCTGGCTCCGGGTTTTTTAATTTTTATTGCGGTATTATCTTTTAACCTGATAGGTGATACAATAAGGGATATCTTAGACCCTAAAAGCAAGGTCAGATAATGTATATTAGTTACAGGGCAGTTGAGGATAGATGGAACAGTTTATATTTCAGCATTTAATAATAAACAAAGTTATGCTTTTAGACATACTTCTTGCGATTGTTTTGGGGTTCGCAATCGGTTTTGAAAGAGAAATTACGAACAAATGGGCGGGGTTAAGAACACATATGCTCGTTTGTCTCGGCTCTTGTATATTTACTTTGCTTTCAATACATGCCTTCCCCGTATACGCGCACAGCCCTCAGGCTGACCCCGCCAGAATTGCCGCACAGATTTTGACCGGTATAGGTTTTATCGGGGGCGGTACGGTATTAAGACACGGGTATTCCATTTACGGTTTGACAACGGCGGCTACTTTGTGGATTACGGCTAGTATAGGTATGGCATGCGGCTGCGGTTTTACAGCTCTTGCTACTATATGTACGGTGCTGGCTGTGGGAACTCTTGTTTTAATCAGAATTTTTGAAAAACAGTATATCCACAAAGGTTCAAAAAATCCAAGAAGGTTTAAAGTAAGCTTTTATACAGAGATGAATACAGCCGATGACATTTATTCAAAGATAATACAAAATTTTAATTCTATATTTGAAATAAATAAGGTTAATTCAAATTCTAATCCCGGATTGATGAAGATAAGTTTTAAACTGGATATATTTGATAAAAATCCTGTACAATTTTTACATAAGGAATTAAATTTAGTGGAAGGTATTGAATCAATTTCAATACAGGAACTTTATGAATAAAACGGTTGTATTTGAATATTTAAGAACGGTTTTGGTATCATTATTAATCGCACTTGTTATAGCGAGTGTGGCTACAGCGTTTTCAAAAGTTGTTGCAAAACATCATATTCAAATGGTTTCTAAAATAACAAATACACCCAAAGATGATGCAATAATTAAAGAACTGATTAAAAAATTCTCTGATTTGTCATCACAAACTCCCGGGGATTATGTATTAAATGTAAAACTGGGGAATCTCTACGAACTTTTACTTGATGAAAAAAATGCAGAAAAACAATATAAATTGGCAATAAGCAAATCGCCATACGGTGTTTACAGCTCGTATTTCGGTCTGGCAAATTTATATTTAAAACAAGGAAAATACAAAGACGCTCTAGTTATAGTAAAAAAATTAAAAAACACAGACCACAAACCTCTGTTGATTGCCAAAGGTGATTTTTATATGAATCTCGGTGATTTGTTGTGGAAGGAAAATAATTACGAAGAATCTGTCAAACAGTATAAGGTTGCGTATTTTTATTATAAAAAAGTTGATTCGGGGAAAAAAGATTCCGCTATAGTCGGAATTTTAGACTGTTATAACAAAATTGCAGATGAAGATTTTAAAAAACATAATATTAAAGGTGCTATAGAAAGTCTGGAAACAGCTTTGTTGTATAAAGAAACATCGATAGTGTATTACAAACTGGCTATACTTTACAAAGATGTCAATCCTATAATCGCAAACTCTTATATGGAAAAGACCTATAAAATGGACCCGGGATTGATAAATTTTGATATTTACGAAGAAATTTTGATAAAGTTGATACGTTACTATTATCTGCAAAGTCAGGATATAAAAACAGAACTTTACCATAACAAATTGAGAGCAATAAGAAATTTTGAAAAGCGTTATTACCTTAAGGCTGATGATGTTAAAATTAATATTCAAAAATTGCAGCTTAAAAACAATCTGCTGCGTTCAAAACAAACAGTTAAAGTTAAATTTAACATAGAAAATACATCAAAATCGGATTTTAATACACTTTTTGTTACTGTTAGTTTAAAATATGATCATAAGTCAAAAGAAATATATTCAACAAAATTGTACTCAAAGAAAAAACCGCTAAAAACGCGTACAACTTCTCCTGAATATAGTTTTCAATATACATACAGCGATAAAGATGAGATTTTTAGCGCAAAAGATATAGAGCTTGAGTTTTATGTTTCTAAAAAAGATAATATGAGAAAGGTTCTTGTAAAATCAGTAAAAATTGACAGATTTTAAAGGTTTTTGTAAAAAAATTGTAAGAATACTTCAAAATTTATTATTAACAAGGTAAAATTACATAAAAAGGAGTAATATAGGGATTTGGAAATACTTCATAAAGAAAATCAACAGTTATACTCGGATGTTCCGCCGACAAAATTGCGCAATAAGGATGAAAAATTCCGTACGGCAAAAAATGATCCGTTCTGGATGTGGGTTGCGGATATGTTTTTTTACAACATGCTCGAGCACAGATTTTTCTCTTTAAAAATTAAAAATGAGGAAAACTACAATAAACGTAATCCTGACTTTTCTAACATCATTTATGCACCCCATAACAACTGGTGGGACGGCATTGTAGGGTACAATTTGTGCCGCAGGGTTTTTAAAACCAAAATCAGAATGATGATTGAAGAGATGAACAGATTCCCTATCTTGGCAAAAGCAGGAGCTTTTCCGGTTAACAAAAAATCTGCTCAGGCGTCGATGAAGGCTTTGCAGTATTCTGTTGAACAGTTGTGTGATAAAGAGATTTCTTTGTGGTTGTTCCCGCAGGGTATTATCAGACCGCCGATGTACAGACCTATAGAGTTTCAAACAGGCATGGCTTATATTGCCAAAAATGTTGTTAAAAAAGCAGGGGGAATAAACCTTATCCCCGTTGCTGTTAACTATCCGTTTTTGCGTGAAGACAAACCGGAAGTCCTCTGCGAAGTTGGTGAGCCTGTTATTATTACAGACCCTAACTTTGACAGAAAAGAACTTACCCACAAACTTGAACATGATTTTGAAACGTTATGCGACAGACAGTTTGATGATATCAGACACGGGCACGTTGAAGATTATGAGTATTTGTATAAACAAAAACTTAAATGGTATAAAAAACTCGAAAAAAGGCTTAAAAAGATAGATATGCCGCCTGGTTCTGGAGTTTAAAAGGTTTTTATTTATTAATTTTTATTTACAATTTTGGCAATTTTTTCCGCTAAAAATACTTTCATGAAATATGGATATTTTTTAGAGGAGAAATTTTATGTCAAATTTATCAATTACAGAAGCACCACGTACACCGGAATATATAGTAAATACATCACAATCAGGCGGAACTTCCGAATCTCAGGGCGTACATGAAGGCAGAGTTCTCGGAGTAGGAGATAATGTTGAAACATCCGGCAACAACGGTATGCCAAAGCTTACACCTGTAATGTATGAAATTAAAGAAGGAGATTCTTTAATGAAAATTGCCGCTGAATTTGACTTAAAGATTACAGACCTTATTCAACAACTTAAAGACAGCGGTAAATTGCCCAAAGATTATGACCCTAATGTATCGCACAAACACGATATTCCGTGGATGAAAAAGGGTAATAAAATAAAAATTTCATATCCTGCTACAGAAGAACAAAAAGCAAAATACGAAGAATTTTGTGAACAAAGAACAAAAGACTATTACAACAGAAAAGCTGCGGCTGAAAGAAAAGCTAAGGCTGAAGCTAAAGCAAAAGCACGTGCGGAATATGATGCACTGCCTTGGTTCAAAAAACTGTTCACGGAAAGACCGTAATTATTCAAAATATCCGATATAAGGCAGGTTGCGCATATAGCCTTCGTAGTCTAGTCCGTAGCCTACAACAAATTTATCGTCAATGTCGAATCCGTAATAATCGGGTTCGATATTGACTTTTCTCGCTATTTTTTTGTTTAAAAAAGTCACAACTTTAAGATTTTTTGGTTTGTGGGTTCTGCAAAGTATGTTTATCAAAAACTCCATTGTGCAGCCTGTATCAATTATGTCTTCAACAATAAGTACGTTTTTGTCTTCCAGATTCGGCAGGGTCAGGTCAATTGCCTGAACATTGCCTGATGAGGTTTTTGCGTTGCCGTAGCTTGATACTCTGATAAATTCCATTTCTACAGGCATTTTTAAGTATTTTGCAAGGTCGCAGCAAAACATTGTTGAGCCTTTTAGTACACAAATTAAAACAAGTTCACTGTCCGACCCACAGTCTTTGTTTATTTTGTCTGCGAGTTCCTTTGTTTTTTGTTCAATTTGTTCCTGCGTAAAAAGGATTTTTAAATCTTCAATTTTCCTGTCAAGCATAATTTATACCTGTTTTTCAATAGTTAACACATGGGTCGGCAGGGTTGTTGCCCTTAGTTTTTCGCTGAGGCATACGCCTGACGCCCATAACACTTCATTATCTTTGCATAAGAGCATGATATCATCTCTTACAAACTTTTCTATGCCTTTGTTTATAAATAATTTTTTGAGTTTCATTGTTCCGGGCATGCCAAAAGGTTGAATAATATCGCCGTGCACTCTTGTTCTGAGGGTGAGGTTGTTCGGGTTGTCTAAATGTATATAAGCTTTCAGCTCGGTTTCTTTAGGGAAGGACGGCATTTTATTTTCTTTATATTTTTCTATTTTAAATATTTTGTTATGGAATTTGTATTCTCCGCAGCCGTTTATTTTTATTTCTTCCGTTATTTTTTCGGGTTCTAAATCCTGAATTGTGCAAATTTTTTCTTTAGAAACAAAAAGCCACAGATTTTTTGTTAATGAAAGAGTTTTGCCGGATTTATATTTTGCGTTTTTATTTATAAAGTCGTAAATTTCTTCCACCTTTTTGGAATCATAGTCTAAGTTTTGTTCAATCAAAAAATCAAGGATAAATTTGTTTTGCACATCTTTTGACAGTTCTACAAATTTTTGTGTAATAAAGTATCCGTCTTTTACGATATCTTTTTTTATTTTGGAAAGGTATTCTTTAATAATATTTTGTTCCGAAACGGCAATATGTGAAAGGTTTAAAATAACATCATCTATTTTGGGGTTTATTGTTTTTAATTCCGAAATAATTTGATGCCTGATAAAATTGCGTGCATATTTTGTATCAAAATTGCTGGAGTCATTATTTGGCACAAGTTTGTTAACTGTGCAGTATTTGACAATGTCTTTGCGCGAAAAGTTCATTAAAGGACGGAAAACATCACAATCATCAAGTTTTGAGGTTTCCAGTATTCCGCACAGGCCTTTAACCCCCGTGCCTTTTGACAGTCTGTAGAGAATAGTTTCCGTATTGTCGGATTTTGTGTGGGCGAGGAATATCCCGTCCGCATTGAATTTTTTATAACACTTTTTAAAGAACTCCTGTCTTTTTTCTCTTGCAACGGTTTCTGTTTTTGGCAGCCCTTCGGGCAGTGTTTCGCAGTAAAGTTCAATATTATTTTCTTTGCAATACCGTTCGCAGTTTTCCTGTTCAATTTCAGCTTCTCTGCCGCGCCAGTTGTGGTTTAAATGCAGGGCAATGAGTTTGAAGCCTGTTTTTTGAGAGATTTTATACAAAATATCCAACATACACATGGAGTCATATCCGCCTGAAAAGCCCACTACAAAGGTTTTTTCTGGTGACAAAAGATTATATTTTTTTAAAAAACTTTTAACTTTATTAATCATTTCTGCAAATTTCAATAAGTCTTTGCGCCTGTGCTACTGCGTCTGTTAAACTTCTATCCTTGACAATTTTTCTGGCATAAGAGCCTATACTGATTCCATTATATTTCAGAGAACACATTTTTGCTAATTCTGCTGTTTTTTCGTTTGTGCCGCCTGACATCAAAATGTAAGTGCCGTAAGGCTGTACAATATGCGCCATGGCAACAGCCTGTAAAGTGGAATTAAAAGTATTGTCCCCGCCTGACATCGGCACTCCGTCAGCCTGAATAATAAAGTTTGTATCGCCTTTCCATTTTGCAACTTTGTTAATGAGTTTTTTAACTCTTTCGTTGCTGTAAAATTTTCTGTCAAGACAAAGGCTCAATGCTCCTTTGTAGTTTTCTATAACGTATTTTATTTCTTTGTCGGGAATTTTTTTTGTGGAAAGGTGTATTTCTATACAATCGAGTTTGTATTTTTTTGCAATTTTTACTATTTTTTCTACATCGTATTCATTTTCCGTAAAAGAAATTGCTTTGCAGCCTTCACATTTCTGGCAGCCAATACAGTTTTCCGCTATTACTTTATAGCAATTTTTATCCGGTACAATTGCACCGCGCCGGCATTTTTTTGCGCATTGACCGCAGTTTTTGCATTTGTCTTTATCTATAACACATTTTTGAATATGTTTGTCGCCTGAAAGCCCCATGCTGATTGAATAATAAAAATCATCAGGATTTTTTCCCGATTTTTTAACACCGCGCATAACCGCTTCTACTGCTTCTTTAGATGGGTTTATATCGAACATGTCCGCGCCTGCAATGGCGTAGACTGTGACTAAATCTTCTATTTCTTCAAAATGCTTGTTGCCAAGCCCAAGAACGAGCTTGAAGATTCTTTTTGTATTTAATGTATCAAATAGATTTTTCTTCATGACGACATTATACTATGTTGAAAATTATTATGAAAAAAAGTTTTGTCCGTGCTCTTTGCTTTCCTCCTGCGGGTCTTGCATTGTGCCTACCTGAAAACAGCTGCGTCCGAATTTTGCCTCGAGATTATCCCACACCTGCGCAATCTTTTTTGCTTTTTTGGTTTTTTCATCTTCAAACAAAAACAGCTGCGAGGCTGATTTTTCGGACAGTTTGTCCGCATAAATCCCCGATGACCTGTAAATAATATTCGAGTCATAGAGTTTGTCGAGCATTTTATCGGCGTACTGGTTTATCAAAAACTCGCTGTCAGTAGGCTCGGGCAGCACCATTCTTTCCGTAAACACTCTGAAATCTTTAGTGCGCAGCATGACAAACACAATCTCTGTTTGCATACCGAGTTTTCTGAGTTTTGAACAAACCTGATGCGAATGATAATGCAAAGAACCTTTTATGTAATCTTTGTCACTGGTAAAATGACTGAATGCGCTTGTTTTTTGGATGGATTTAGGCAGTTCTATTTTAGAGTTTACAGGGTATGCGCTGATTCCCGAGAGTTCCATTTTTAGTTCAAGCCCTCTTTTACCCCAGATTTTTTTCAGCCAGAACTCGTTTTGTTTTACTATCTCGCTGCATTTGTTGATGCCGTATTTATGAAAAAGCGCAGCTGTGTTTTTGCCGATGCCCCAGATGTCTTCTATATATGTACGGCGCAGAATTTCGTCAATATCTCTTGTTCTTATCCGGCAAAGACCGTTTAGTTGCGGTATTTTTTTTGCCTTTTCGCAAGCAAGTTTGGCAAGAGTTTTTGTGGGGGCAAGTCCGATTGATACAGGCACGCCGATTTCCTGTTCTATTTCTCTTTTTATTTTGGCAATGATTTCTTCATAAGAGCAGCGATAAAGTTTTTTTAACCCCGTTAAATCAAGAAACGCCTCGTCTATGGAGTATTGTTCAACATCCGGAGTATAGCTCATAAGCTTTACGATAATTCTGTTTGAGATATCGTGATACAGTTTGAAATTTCTTGAAATATAAATTACGTTTTTAAATTCTTTTTTTGCTTTAAAAAGCGGATAGCCCATGGGTATTCCCATTTCTTTTGCTTCTTTTGAGCGCGCAATTATGCAGCCGTCGTTGTTGCTCAAGACACATACGGCTCTGTTTTTGAGAAGCGGGTTCATGAGCTGTTCACAGGAAACAAAAAAGTTATTACAATCTACAAGTGCTATTTCTGCCATGGTTTAGACCTTATTTAAAATATTTTGTCCGGAGAAAAAGAAAATCAAAGCGGAGAACCGTCAAAAGATTTATCTGCAAATACTCTCCGCTTTTTAATTTATTAGGAAGGATATCTAGAGTTTAAGAGTTTATAACTGTCGTGCAATCCCTGTTGCCACGCCGAAAATCGTGAGCACTTCTTTAGGGATTATGTCGGGATAATCGGGATTTTCAGGCTGAAGCCAGATTTTTCCGTCTTTTTGTCTGTAGGTTTTTAGTGTATAACCGTTGTCAATGTACGCAAGAACAATGTCTCCGTCTTTTGCGTAAGGAGTTTTTTTAACTATTACCTTATCGCCGTCAAAGATGCCTGCGTTGACCATGGAATCCCCTGATACCGTAAACATAAATACTGACGGATTATCAAGGTCAAAGTCTTCGTCTAAAGATACACGTCTTTCGATAGTATCTTCCGCGACTGTTGCAAAGCCTGCTCTTACCGATGATGTGAACAAAATCGCCCCGAAACACTCGGGATTTATAAAAAACTTTCCGTTTTTTTCTTTGATGAGTTCACATTCCTTGAGTTTTTTAAAATACTGCCAGACAGAGTTTTTGTGTTTAAACCCGAAGGTCTGTGCAATTTTTTCAAA
>CASFCQ010000064.1 GCA_949293185.1 uncultured bacterium | reverse complement strand
TTTGTTTGCGATGCAAAAAGAAAAAACGAACCAAAAAAGAAAAACACGCTATATCAAAAGAGATTTTAAAATTCAGAAACGAAAATTTCCGTCCACTCAAAAAATGATAAAATCGGTCCGGTAAATTTTCATTCCATCATTTAAAAATCTCTAATCGTATTCCATCAGGGCTTCGCCCCGAACCCCATACGGCTTACACAGTAAGCCGTGTATATTAAGAGTTAAAATGTTATAATTTCTGTCATCGATTTACGTAACATAAACAAGGAATGACGTTGTTAATAAAGCAGGGCGGATTTATTAATCCGCCGCACTCTTGTTTTTAGATTTTTGCTTAATATGTTGGTGAGTTCACGAGCCTTACAAATTCTGATGCCCTCAAGCGAGGTCTTTCTCATGCAGTTTATAAAGAATTTAACGGTATATCCAAATCGCCGTCTGTAAGTTTTCTCATATTTTCAAGGATTTCATACGGATAGTATTCAAAACCCGTAATCTCTTTGTTTTTGCTGAGTTCTTCAACCTTGTGCAAATATTTAGGCAAATTTTGTTTTATTTCAGGATGAAGTTTATACCAGAATTTTAGATTTTTATCTTTTTGTGCTTTTTTACAGGACTTGCACATTATTATTTTTCTGCCTTTTTGCTGTGCAAGGGTATTAAAGTCGCTGTTCGGTATTTTTACATCAAGATCTTTAACCGTAGCAACAGAATTTTTAAATATATCCTGAGCAATAACTTTTATTGGATTGCCGACTTTTTCGCACACTTCTTTTTCCGGAAACAGTATTACCTGCAAACCGTACAAGTCTTTAATTTTTTTCATAAGTTTTTGCGTAAGTATATATTTGCTGTTGTTTTTATCTTGAAGCTCTGCTATTGTCGCTTTCATTGTTGTTTGATATTTGTAAAAATCGAATTTTTTGTTTTTATCCATATCCAAAAACATATTTTGAATCTTTTCAATATATGTATTTATCAAATTTTGGTTGTATTCATTATAGTTATTTATATTCGAAGTAGCTGCGGCAATAGATGCACAATTAAAGAGTTCTTCTTTAAGTTGTTCGTATTTGTTTTGCCTCAAAATATTCAGTATGTCATTTTCAGTTGCTGTCGGAAGTTTTAAAAGCAAATTTTTAAATTCTTCTATAAGCGGCATATATTGGGGCTTGATTATATTTTTATTGTCATCAAATATTTTTGCAATTTCATACATTGATGAGGTATTTTTTATTTTTTCAAACAAATCACACTTGTCCTCGTGCGTTATTGTTTCCTGTCCGCATGTGTAACAGGGTATACCGCTGTGTTTTACAAGTTCAAAATTTATATCGCGGTTTTTTGTAACACCTGTTATGTTGGAAAGTTGTTTTAGCAATACATCGTTGTCATCAGGGTTGATTCTTTCATGAGATGTATCTCTGACAAAATTAGCCAATACAATAGGATAAGCTTTATTGCTGTTTAATTTTCCATCAAGCGCAGCTATTGCAAGCTCTTGAAGATGTTTGTAATAGTTATGTATTTCAGCGGAACTTTTAAGGCTGTACAGATTTTTTTGCTCAATGCTGCAATGTTCGCAGTTAAGTATCATGTTCAAAATTGTGCCTTTTTGAGCATTTTTATGGTTATTTACTTTGTGTATATCTGATTTGGAATAATTTAGAACATTTCTCAGTACGGATTTTTGTTTGGAATCTGAGGCTGCCATACCTGCAAGAGTCTTGTTAAAAAGCAGCTCAAGACGGCAAGCTTTTTTCAATTGTTCTGTTAAATTATTATAAATATCATTTTTTTGAGGTGTTTGTAATAATTTTATTGTATTTCTGAGAGAGCCGTTTAAATATTTTAAGAGCGCTTCTTTTGATTTATTTTTATATAGATGATTAATTTCCACCTGACAATCGGAAAGAATCTTTTTGTCATTAGTTGTTATTTTATAATCATTGAGTGTATTTATAAATTTTTCGTTAGTGGTTTCAACGGACAGTGCGGTCTTTTTGGCATATCCTTCCGACAATGCTGTTAAAAACGGTTCTATATCAGGTTTTCTTAGTTTATAGAACATCAATTTGGAATCTTTAATAATGCTTTTTAACTCCGGTGCAATATTAGAAGAATATTTATCCAAAAAATTGCAAAAATCTTCAGGCGTTTTTACATCGCCGGCTTGTTTCATTGCCTGTTGGAATTCTTTCTCGGACAGCATTTTTGTGCCGCATAACGGACAATGCATGTTATCCAGCGATTTAAGCTCACCAATGAATGCAATAGTATCTATGCCTTGCATATTAATGGGCTTATAGGTATACAGCGATTTACCATAGTCTTTGTCTGTACTATTAATCTTTTCTTCTACACTACCTAAAAAATTATGATTAACCGATGTATTACCGTTGATTCTGTTGTTAAAATCATGCGGTATTTTCATATATTGTAAAAAACATTTTGTGACCAAAAATTGCTATTTTTCTTTCACAAATTCAAAAATTTTTACATCCTGATTTTGTGAATGATAAATCTTAACAGGTTTAAGATTTTGGGAAAACAGAGTTTGTAGATTCTTTAATATTTTTGTATATAATAATGCATAACGTGCATTTTTTTCAAGTTCTGTTAAGTTTTGTTTATCAATGTTAATACCTTTTAACATAGGAGCATAAATTTCGTCGGGTATTATATAAATTTCGTAATTTTCAACAAGATAAAGCTTTTGACCTTTTTTCAGTTTAGCAAGATAGTTGTCTTTAAAATATTTTTCCAGCTCAGCCGGAACACCAGGGTCTTGCAAATACTTTTGGAGTTTTAAAGAACTTTTGTCCTGTTTTTTGTATTCTTCTTGGCTCAGACCGAAGGTTTCCTTCATTAAAAATGCATCGTTCATTAGCAAAAGTTCTTCTGCACGGTAGTCTATAAGTTCGCCTTTGTCAAAATATTTATACAAAAATCTTCCGAAATACGGCATTACTATCATATCTCCGTCGCCTGCACCGGCTTGTCTTAGCGCCTGTGCACTGTAATAATGGAATGAAGAATTTCTCTTAAGCGGCGAATCCTTATAAAACAAAAAGCTGAATAGTGATATAATCACAAGCAAACCAATTGCAGGATAAAGAATTTTTGAATTTTTAATTTTTGCTGCTCCGTAAGCAAAAATCATCAGCAATGCCAAATGCACAAGCATTGTATAACGTGTAACGAGCGGTATTATATGTATTTGTGCAAGCATTATTAATATAAATACAAATAATAAAGACGCAGATAAAATTAACAGTGCATTTTTATTTTTGTCTTTAACAACCCTGTAAATGCCGTATAGCGCAGCTGCAGAAAATAACAAAATATAAAAAACAAAACCCCAAATGCCTGTTGTTTTTACAATTTCTAACAGATTGTAATTAACGGGATTGTTGGATAGATTTGCTATAGCAGGGGTAAAAAAGTTCTGTATTAATGTAAATATAAATCCCAAATCAAAATGGAACATGTCAAAAAGTGTACAGATACTTTTATTTAGCCCGAGCATTGTTTTTATTTGAAAATAAAAGTAAGGTATATAAAAAATCCCGCTAAAAACAAAAGACCAAAGATAGTTTTTCAGGTTTTCTTTTTTCTTTGGCAGTAAAAATACCAGCCCTGTAAAGAATTCGGCAAATACAAAGAAAACACCGGCGTTAAAGGTATAAATAATGACGGTGTTTGTTAACAAAAGCCACAATGAATCTTTTATGCTGAAGTTTTCCGTAATTTTTGAGAAAAAGTAAAAGCTCAACAACCCGAGTAACGGCAGCAAAGAATAAAACTTAAGCTCCTGTGCATAATAAATTTCAAGAGCACTGAAAGTATTCAGTATTGAAAAAATAACAGCTGTTCTGGTATCAAAGAGTTTTTTAGAAATAAAATATCCCACAGGTACACTGATGGTGGAAAAAATTACCGGCAACAGTATTAGTATCCAATCGGCATTGCCGAACAGTTTTATCCAAAAATGCAGCATTATGAAAAATAAAGGTGCGTGCAAATCCGTTAAAAAAACTGTTTTTAATATTCCCGCAATATTAGATTTTAATGCAATATCATAGCAGTACAGTTCATCTATCCACAGCGCGGCATTACCTATGTTAACAAGCCTCAAACCAAGTGCGGCAAATGTAATTACAGCTGTGAATATTAAAAGCTTTTTGTCGTTTTTCATAGGTTTAATTATAGCAGAAATTTTGACAGCCTATTATCAATAGTTTGCTGTTTTGTGTTTTATTACGGGTGTATTTTTTCATAACAGAACAATTCAAAATAGCAAAAATATTTTTCATAGGTTTTATTTAAAATAAATGAGCGACACTATATCATTCGGCGCTAAATTTATACGAAAATTGCCCGTGAAAAAATATTCATATACGGATAAAATATACAAACAAGATACCGCCAATCTTGTTGAACTTGATGTGCACGATAAAAAAGATATGCAGGCACTTGAGGATATTGCAAAAGATTTTGGCGGCGACAGTTATGTTAACAATGTGTATATTGATGCAAGACAGTTTGCTAACACCGATAAAAGTAAAGTTAAGAAAAAATTTTTTGTTTTAACAAGACAAATTGATGATTTTGAAAATCTAAAAACATTAGGGGTTCTGGGTGTTGCTGAAATTTCTAAAATTTCTCCTAAGGGAATTGAACTTGATTATCTGCAGGCGCATCCAATGTATGTTTATGCCCGTGCTCCAAGATTTGTTAAGGGGATAGGCTCTGCAATCGTAAAGTATCTTCAACTTGTAAATGATAAAATTACTTTGATTGCTACATCTTCTGCGTTTTACAAAAAGCAGGGCTTTAAAAAGCTTTCACTAAACGGAAACAGGATGATATGGGTTAAAAAAGAAAGTTAATTTTGTTTTATGATAAATTTGTAGACACTTGAAATAATAAAACTTATAGTTTATAATAATATATATAGTCCTCATAGAGATTTTTAACAGACGATTTCGTTTGCACTCTATGGGGGTTATTTTTTGTATTCTGTTATATCATATAGATGAACTATTCTAGGGCTAGAATTTTGGTCGGTAATATACTCCTCAGTATTTAGTATAATCTTGTAATCTTTGTTGTTAATGTTTTTTTCTACTATAAAATAGTGGTAGGCTTTAACATTTTTTTTCGTTTGGGTTTTTGTGTTTGGTGAGGAAGAACTGTATTTTGCCTGCGAAATAAGATTGACCAAATCTATTATATAGTCATAATGCCTGTTACGAGCGGATTTATTTTTTTGTTTAAACTGGCTTGAGCTTAAAAGGTGGTTTTTAGCTCTTGAACTATTTTTTAAATCAATTAACCATCCAGATGTTGCTGTTTTTAATGTGGTATTTTGCTTAATTAAATATTCAAGATGTTTTTTTGCTTTTTCTTTTTTGCTTTGTACTAGTGTCTGCAACATATTGTAGTTTGTATCCTCCCTGTATCCTCGTTTAGTCAACCCTGTTCATTTTTGTGAACAATCATGTTATAACATATTGTAAATAATTTTTGAATATGTTGTTCATTTTTTTGAACAAAGGTGTTACAATTCTTATAAATAAGAATTTAATAGGTGTATTATGTCAACAAATTTAAAGAAAAAAGAGCTTGTTAAAGATTTTGATAAGTATTTAAAAAATAAATCATCAAGTACAACTTTTAATGATGAGTTTGAGATTTATTTAAAAAAAACTCAGGTAGATAAATTTTTTGATGTTACTACTGATACAAAATTTGATTTTTTGAAAGAGATTTTATGTTCAGTAAAATCAGATAATGTTTTTGAAGAAAAATTAAATGAAATATATAATACTGATGTTAATTTAAAAAAACTAGGGTTGGAAGTAAAACGTTTAAGACAAGCACAGGGATGGTCGACATATAAATTGGCAGATTTGTCACAGATGAGTCTTGGTTTTATTAATCAGTTAGAAAATGGTAAATCTTCTATGCCTAAGGCATCTAATTTAACCAGACTTGCAAAAATATTTAATGTTAATCCAAATACTTTTTTGTATTTAGCTGGATATATAAATCAAGAACCGGTTGTGGAATTTGATTGGAAAATTTCGATAAAAAATCAATTGAGTGATATTGGGATAAATCATACAAATATAGATGAAATTATTAATTATATTGAAACTGTAAAAGTTAAACAATATCTTCAGGAAGATAGAGGCAAATAATGTTTAATAAAGGGATGGAGAGAATAAGAGAATCAGAGGCAGTTGCAAAAATTGAAAAATTACTTTGTGCTGAAGAGTATGGTGTTGATAATCCAATCATTGACATAAAAAAAATATCTAATAATATTTTTAATTTTGAATGTATTGATTGTGAATACCTGATACCAATAAAACAAAATTCTTTAGTAATTAAAGGTAAAAAATTAATTTTATTAAATCCTTCTATATCTTTGCAAAATAAGAAAATAGAGATTGCTAGACAGCTTGTTAATAATTTTTATACGAATAATCCATCAAGTATAAATAGATTAACACTTGCATTTTTGTTGCCGGAATATATATATTTGTCGTTGAAGCGTAAGGATTTATCGGATGATAAAATATTAGAATATACTGGTTTTGCTGAGAACGAGTTTTTGGAAAAAGAAATGAAATGCTATAAGCACTCAACAATAGTTAAAAAAATAAAAAATATTATAAACGAAAATTTAAAAAATTTTTTTATTGCTTGATTTTTACTATTATAAATTAACTATTATTGCCGACTTTTTTCTTTTTCTTTCTTTTTTCATCCAAAAAGTATACAAATGGCAGGATAAGAACAACAGCAAGAGCAAAGTATCTGAATGTTTCCACATATCCCCACAAGGTAGCCTGCTGTTTTAACATGTTATACATTTGTCCCTGAGCCATGTGCAGTGCATTTTGATACTCAAAATTATGAGAAAGAAATGATGACGTCATTGCGTTTAATCTTTCCATATACACGTTGTTGCCGTCGTTTAAGAACTGAACCATAGTCATCTGGTGAATCTGTGAGAATCTTGAAATCATTGTGGTTGCAATAGATGTACCGATTGCTGCGCCTACGTTTTTGACAAGATTTTGCAAACCGGCTGCGTTTGTCTGGTCTTTGTTAGAAAGCGTTGCACAGGATATATTAGAAAGCGGAACCATTGTCAAAAGCATACCGAGTCCGAAAGTAAAGTTAGGTATTGCGATATTTGCAAGTGCAATAGAAGTGTTAATTTCTCCAAACATCAAGCTGCCTGCGGCAAGGATAACAAGACCTATTACAACTACAGGTTTTACCCCCAATTTAATGACCATAACACCGGATAATACAGAAGCCAACAAACATCCTGCCCCTCTCGGCACCATAGAAAGTCCGCTCATAAAAGCGGAATATCCCATTAACGACTGCAGCATAGACGGCAGGATAGAAGATGATGCCATCATAACACCCATTAATACAACCTGCCCCATTGTTCCGATTAAAAAGTTGTTGTTTTTCAAAATAGATAAATTTATAAGTGGTTCGGACTTTTCAAGATTCTTTTTAATTTGAATATATATGAATATAACAAGACATATCATAGAAAATGTAAATAATTTACATATCCACGGAGAGCCGAACCAATCGTTATCATTACCTTTTTCAAGTACAATTTGTAAACTTAAAAGCCATAATGCCATAAATGTGAACCCTGAAAAATCCATTTTTACTCCGGGTTGTTTAAGAGAATAAGGCGGCTCTTCAATATATTTTAAGGAAAGATAAAACGTTATTATTCCAAAGGGAATATTTATAAAGTAAATCCACGGCCATGAGTATGTTTCTGTAATATAACCGCCTAAAGCAGGTCCCATGATAGGAGCAAGAACAACCCCCAAACCAAATATAGACATTGCTAGGGGAAGTTTGTCTTTTGGAAATATTTCAAAAATTATTGCCTGAGCAATAGGCATAATACCGCCGCCTCCAATACCCTGCAATATTCTTGAAACAAGCATCATTGCCATAGAATTTGATACGCCGCAAAGTATGGATGCACCTGTAAATATAACAATACTTAGTAAAAAATACTGTTTTCGTCCCATTAATTTGCAGAAAAAATCAACAGTCGGGATAATTACACCGCTGGCGACAAGGTAACTTGTAATAATCCAGGTAGATTCGTGCTGACTGACCGAAAATGAGCCTGCCATGTGCGGCAGTGCAACGTTAGAGATAGTCTCATCCAGCGCAAACATAAATATGGAAAGCATGATAGGTATCATTGCAATCCAGGGATTGACCTGAAACTTCCACTCTTCTGCTGTTGATAGGCTTTGTGTCATAACTCTCTCTTATTTTGTAGATTTATCTACAAGTAGATTAAAAAACAAATTAAAAAAAATTGCAAGTTTCATTTTGCTTATTTTAGTCAAATTTTATATTGAATTTTTCAGTACAATTTTGTCTTATAATCTGCAACAGTCTTATAACATCATTTATTTGTATATTTAATTGGGAGTTTGTTTCTTGAATATATTTGTCGATGTCGGCACACATTTTTTTATAAAGTTTAAGTCCCTCGGGAGTAATTATATTTTTTGTAATAGTTCGGGACGCCTGTCTGACTGGTTTTCTGACAATAAGTTTTTTTTCTTCAAGAGATTTTAAAAATCTTCCCGTATGGGCTCTTCCCTTTAAAATCATTTTTGCCAAATCAATTTGTATAATTTCAGGTTTTAGATACAAACAATCCAGAATAATAAATTCTTCTGGAGTAATTGGAAAATTACACTGCTCAAAATAACATTTTGTTGCCTCATGCAAGACCCTTGATGTTAACTCTAATTCATAAGGTAATGTTTGGGTA
>CASFCQ010000063.1 GCA_949293185.1 uncultured bacterium | reverse complement strand
GGAAGTAACTAAATGTTACTTCTGAGGAGAGGAAGGTAGCGCAGCTACCGCAAGCAGTCCCGTAAACAATTTAATAGTTAAACGCCACGGGCCTGTGGCGCAGCGGTAGCGCAGGGGACTCATAATCCCTTGGTCGTGGGTTCGAATCCCTCCGGGCCCAAATTAAAAAGACTTCCTTCGGGAAGTTTTTTTTTACGGGATTCGAACCGCAAATTTTCTTCGAAAATTCGGGGTTCTACCTCTCAAAAAACAAGACATTTAGTCTTGTTTTTTTCGGCAGAGTCTCCGGGCCCAAATTAAAAAGACTTCCTTCGGGAAGTTTTTTTTTACGGGATTCGAACCGCAAATTTTCTTCGAAAATCGGGGGTTCTACCTCTCAAAAAATATGACTTTGGGTCGTATTCTTACAAGTTGAAGCAGAAACTGAAGTTTGCAAGACCCTGAAACGAGTTCAGGGTGACATTTGTTTGTATATTTAAAATTGTTAATAAAAATTATTTGATTTCCTTTTAAATATCTGGAATTAATTCAAAAAATCCTTTAAACTATAAATAAATAGTTATTCAGGAGTTTACTTATGGATAGATTGAAGTTCGTCTGGTTGTATATCGTTGCAATTATTGCATCGCTCGGCGGTTTGTTGTCGGGATATGATACCGGAGTTATATCTGGTGCACTTTTGTTTATTAATGAAACATGGGATTTGTCTGATTCTTTGCAGGGGATAGTAGTCAGCTCTGTTTTAATAGGCGCTGTTATAGGTGCAGCAACAAACGGAATCCTTGCGGATATATTCGGCAGAAAAAAGGTCATTATTGCTACTGCGATAATTTTTATTCTTGGTTCTGTTTTATGCGGATTTGCTCCAAATGTATATGTATTGATAATTTCCAGAATATTTGTGGGGCTTGCAGTAGGTATAGTGAATTTTGTTATACCTTTGTATTTATCAGAAATTTCCCCAAAGACGGTTAGAGGTACACTGGTATCGCTTTATCAGTGGGCTATTACAGCCGGTATATTGTTTTCGTATTTTATAAATGCGGCATTTGCGCAGGCTGTGTATAGCTGGAGATGGATGCTGCTTGCCGGTGTGTTACCGGGACTTGTGCTTTTTGTCGGTATGTGTTTTATGAGCGATACTCCAAGGTGGCTCATAAGCAAAAACAGAGATGATGAAGCACAGTCTGTTCTGAAGAAAATCGAACCTGACGTCGATATCGATTCTGAAATAAAAGAGATAAAGAAGACTTTAAAATTAAATGAGAAAATCTCGGGACAAAAATTCAGTTTTGAAAAATGGATGATTATGCCGTTCGTTGTCGGTATAGGTATTATGTTTGCACAGATTTGCACCGGCATAAATACAATAATATATTACGCTCCTACTATCTTTAAAGTTGCAGGCTTTGACTCGAACCTGAATGCTATATATGCTACGACCGGTATCGGTGTTGTAAATTTTCTGATGACAATAGTTGCCATATTTTTTACCGACAGACTCGGGCGCAAGCCGCTGCTTTATTTTGGTTTAACAGGTGTTATGCTTAGTTTGACGGCTTTGGGTTGTGCCTTTGCTTTTGAGGATGCTCTTGGAGCAAGTTTAAAATATGTTGCTGTGGGCAGCCTTGTAACGTATATAATCTGTTTTGCTATGAGTCTTGGACCAATCGGCTGGATTATTGTTTCGGAGGTTTTTCCTTTAAAAATAAGAGGAATAGCAATGAGTATTTGTACTGTAGCTAACTTTGCGTTTAATTTTTTTGTAGTAGGCAGTTTCCCTCTGCTTATTCATAATATAGGCGGTGCTTATACTTTCTGGGGCTTTGCTGTGGTATCGTTTTTATGTATTTTGTTTGTGTATTTCTTTGTTCCGGAAACTAAAGGGATATCTCTTGAACAAATTGAATCGAATTGGATACACGGTATCAATCCGCGAAAGTTCAATAATAACAATTGATATTGTAAATATTTATTACAATATTTTTGATTTTTGAAATCTTAGCATTATAAATAACTTTATATATACAACAGTTAAAAATACTGACTTAATGTTCATCTAGAATGGAAAGGGGCGACGAGCCCCTTTCTTCTTGTGTAACTTTTTATTAATTTAATCTTTTTAGTCAGCAAATTATTTTGTGTTGATACTTAAATCAATTATAAATGAAGGGAGAATTTAATGTTTAATTTAAGTTTCGGTTCAACATACAGAATACCTGTAACTCAGGCAGGTGTGAATAATTCTAAAAAGGAAAAATTAAGAAACCTTGTTGAATCTTACCCAAACGGATTGATAGGTAAAGGAAAAACCGGTTATGCCAGAGTATCTGTTCCTGAGTCTTTGGATAGTGATTTTGAGAGTAAGCTTAAAAAAATAGGGTATAAGGTATTTCAAAAATTTGACGGACACGATATTTCAAAAGACAGCATGGACTCTTTTATTAAAGAAAAACTGGATACCAGAGACTACAACCAGAAGGGCAAAAAAATGAAGAAAATGTCCCGTGAAATGAAGGAACAAAGACGTTATGAAAGACGTTTTACTCCATCATTAAAAGATACAGAGCCTGCCGGCAGTTTTGAAAATAACAAATCGGATTTAATTAATGAAAATATTACTGAAACAAAAATTCAAAGCGCAGCAGAAAAGCCGGTTTTGAAAAAAAATAAAGAATCTGTTTTGAATGAAGAAATGGAACGAATAAAACAATCAGACGGGTATTTGCGTTTAAAAGAAGCGTACGGTGAAGAATTTGCTAACGCTGTTTATTTTGATTTAAGATAATTTTTATATATAAATAATCGGATAGGCTGTTTTATTGGCTTATCCGATTATTTCTCTTTTTTTACCGCCTGTCTGGTATAAGTCCTCGAGTTGGTCTTTTTTACTTGATGAGCTTGAGCTGCTTTTTGAAAGAATTCTTATTGCATCATCTTTCATGTTGAAGATTTTGCTTTGTCTTGTAATCTTCATAGCTTCTGCAGGAGAGTAGTTTTGCAAAGCTTCAAGCATTACATCTGTGCTTGTTGCATCAGTACATAATTTTACGATATCAGCAATTTCATTAATACTAAGAGAGCCGCCTGCTTTTTTAATCTTTGTTATAAGGTAAGGATCTTCAACAAGTGCGTTGATGATAACCTGATTGCCGTTATATTGTTTCATCAAATCAATAAAACTGGGGTCTTTTTCTATTGCGTTGAGTACTTTTTCTGCAGCTGTACCGAATCTTCTTGTAAGTATGTTCAATATAACGCTTCTGTCATATACTCGAGCATTTTCTGATTCTGTATCTACTGCCAGAGGCTCTTCTGCAACAGAAGCAACACCGACTATTTGACGCTTGAATATTGCGGTATAATTTTCTGTCTGATTAGCCTGATTATATTTAATTGCGTCTGTTACTGTTGTTGTTTCTGTTTGTTCTCTTTTTTGAAGCGAAGGTGTGCTTTCTTTTTCTTGTGTGTTTGTCTGAATTTTATTATTTTGGACATATTCCTGAACATTTTGCTGTTTATCAGTTTTTGTTTTCTTAACAAGCTTGTCTACATAATCTCTAATTTGTGCGCTGTTATTTTTTCTATTTTTTATTGCATCAATAACACTCTGTTTTATTTCAGGGTGTTCAGCTGTGTTATGAGTTATACCTATTACATCATCGCTGTTTATGTGGCTGTGGCTTGCAATTTCTTTTATATCATCCATGTATCTTTTGCAGAATTCTTTTACTTTCTCTTTTAAGTAAGATGATTCTTCTGATACTTGTGATGCTTTAAATCTGTCTTTTCCGTTTTTATCTTTTGCTGTAGATAAAAACTCAATTGCTTCAGCCATGTGATGGTTTTGTGCAAGATTTGAGGTAGTGTTGATTAAAAACTCATCTGTCATATCAGATTTTTGAGCTACTTTCAACATAGTTGATTTAACTTCTTTGTTTTTAATCATTTTTTCATCAACGTTAATAATTGTTGAGCCTTTGTATCTGATGTTGCCGTTGGAGTCCTGAATAGCTTCTAATTCAGCAGCATTGGCTGTAAATTCAGAAGCATCATCCGGGTTTTCAACGATTATTGTTCTAGCCTGGAGAACATCTTGTTCTGTATAAAGTTTAGAACCGTCTTTATTTTCTTTAACAACAAAGTGCATAACATTTTCTTTAGTTTCAGGCTGTGTTGTCATTGTTTCTGATACATCAACAACAGCTTCTGTAGAAAAGTCTTGTCTTTCGGTTCTGACTTCATTCATGTTGTCACCTAATTTACCGGCATAGTAAACTTTTTCGCTTTTTGCCAATTCATAAGCTTCGCTGATGCCTTCTGTAAAGAATGTTTTACCTACATTAAATAATCTCTTGTACCAAGGCTGTGCTTGGTATTCTGCAATGTTTTCCATTGCCCCGAGAATATCTGCGGGTCTGAGTGCATCATTTTCTTTTAATAATGTTAAGAACGACTTTAAGGATTTTTTATCTGTTAATAATGATTTTAATTGTTCAATCTGTTTTTTATCGAAATTTATTCCAAGTTCTTTGAGAACCTCTATCGGGTTCTTTTTATATTTTTTTGTTAAATCATCTATATCAATATTTTCAAGATTATTTTGATTTTCTTCTACGGCTGGTAATGAATTTTTAAAAACTTCTACGCTGGATGTATTTTGAGCGGCAGCTGTTGAAGTAGTGTTAGCTGTTTGAACACTTCTTTCAGGTTTTATTTGATATTTTGAACTATCAAATTCGTAGCTCATTTCAATTTCCTCAAAATTACTAAAGTCCAGTTCTTATATAAATAAAGAATTTTTTTTTGAAAATATTGCTATATTTTTGATAATTGTAACAAAATATTAAGCACTATTATGCTTTCATAGTGCTTAATTTAAGTAAAAGTATATAAACTATTATAGATATTTTTGTGCTTGCGCTTCAGCAAGGTCAGCTTGTCTCAAAACAGCATCAATCTGTGCTGAACGACTCATTGCAGGAGTTATTGTATTTTCTACCCCAAGAATAGGGTTCGGAATATAGCTTCTTTTTATTCCCGCGTTTTCTTCCGGTGTTCTCATCGCAGTAGCTGCAGGAGTCGGAGAAGACATTGATTGTGCCCCTATCGGATTTTGTTGATACTGATTATTTAACTGTTGATATAAACTTCCGGGTTGTTGTTGAGGTTGAACAGTCTGTGGTTGAGGCTGCTGCAGCGGTTGTTGAACAGGCTGTTGCTGTTGTGGAGGCTGGAATGCATTTACCTCTTGATTTTCGAGCTGCTTTTGGGCTTCTTCCATTTGTTTTTGTTTTTCAAGTGTTTTTGTCGGTTTGCCAAAGATAGCATAAGATGCTTTTTTAGCAATACCTGAGAATATAGGAATAATTACACCCATTAGTAAGGCGATTCTGCCTACATAACCAAAGCCGACTTTTAATCCGTACGGGATTTTAGCAAAATTTGTTGCAAATTTGCTTGTTTTTAGCGGTTTTAAAGTTTCTTTTACACGTCCGAAACTCATAAGTTTGCCAAGCCATTGAACAGGTTTTTGATACCATTTTATGGCTGTATTGCCTGCTGTTGTCGTTTTTTTAGATACATCTTTTAATTTATCAATTATATTTAATTGTCTGGCATATTCGCTGTGGTTGCCTGCTTTTGCTGCTTGGTTTGCTTTTTCAATTGCTTCATGAAGCTTGTTAACATTTTCCTTTGACATACCTATGTGTTTTAAACCTGCTAAGTGGTTAACAACACGCATTTGTATACCCATAGTGGCAAGGAATGCTAAAAGTTCGGAGAACGAAGCCATAAATGTTGAGAATTTTTCTCCTTTTTCTGCTTTGGAAGCTTCATTAGCCGATTGAGCAATCATTAAAGCCTGTATTAAAACCTGACCTTTTCCGGAAAACATACCGTTGGTCAGACATTCAATACCTCTCATAAGATATCCGGCAGTCTTTTTACCGAGAGATGTTCCCGCTGTTTTATAATTCTTTATCAATATATCTTTGTTAAGAATTTCCTGAAGCGAAACTTTATTTTTAACAAGTCCCAGACCCCACCATGGTCGTTTACCCATTACTGTTTTTAAGTCAGCAGAGGAGTTTTTGATGGCTGCCATGATATCGTCATAGTATTTGTAGGACTCTTTACCTGCTTTATTTAAAATTGCATCAAACTCTTTGAATTCAGTACCTGTTGTTTTCAGGTAGTGTTCTTTGTATTTTTTCATGGTCTCAATCGCACGGTTAGCAAGATGCCCTTTTGCACCTGCAGCTTGTGATTGTACCTGAGAACCTCCTACGCCCGGCTTGTAGAATAGTGTACGAAGAATTTCCGATTTATTGGCAGTGTTTTTTATGCTGTTGCCAAAATTGTTTAGTCTATCAAGGATATTCTTTGCTTTTGGTTTGGATGCATATTTATCAACAAAAGTTTCTACTTTTTTAAAGAATGTATCATCATATTTTTTTGTCTGCAGCGGATTGTTAATAACATTATTTATTGCCATTAATGCTGCGGAACTTGCTGCTGCTGCACCTACGAAATATAAAGGATTGTCAGGGGTGTTCGCTGCTGCATTAAGCAGTGGATTGTTTTGCACAACACCTTTATCCGATATCGGACCTGCAGCGTTAGGAACAGCAGTAAAATTCTGAGCTTGAGTTTGCCCTTGCTGCATCTGTTGCAAACGTTGCAATTGTTGGAGCTGTTGTGCTTGTGCCTGATTGTATGATGAAATATTCTGAGACATTTCTAACCTGTATTTTACCTACACTTATTATAATAAAAACTTTAGTGTGACAAATCTTGTTAGTATTTTTGTAAATGTAAAGATTTATTACATAAAAAAATCCGGCTGTAATTAAGCCGGATTTTTTCTATATATATTTTATTAAATTTATTCAGCTGATTCATCAGATTCAGGAGCTTCTTCAATTTCTGATTTAATAATTTCAGAAGCTGTAACGATAACAGGCAATTCTGTTTTAACTTTAGAAGTTAATTTGATAAGCATTTTGAATTCGCCTACTTTGTTGATAGCAGCATCTAAAGAGATAACTTTTCTATCAATAGAAGTACCTAATTTTGCGTTCAATTCTTCGGCTAATTTTTTAGTTGTAATTGTACCGAATAATTTACCTGTTTCACCAGCTCTGGCTGAAAGTTCAAGTTTTTCAAGCTCTTCAATTCTCTTAGCCAGTTCAAGAGCTTCCTGATGAAGTTTTTCTTGTTTAGCTTTGATTCTGGCAAGATTTTGTTCTCTGTTTTTCAAAGCACCTTCAGTTGCAACTTCTGCAAAGTTTTGCGGAAGTAAAAAGTTTCTTGCGTAACCGTCTTTAACATTTACTACGTCGCCGGCTTCGCCAACGTTTTGTACGTCTTTTCTTAAAATAACTTGCATTTTTATTCTCCTTTAATAATTATTTTCGGTGATTTATAGGGTTAAAAACTATCACATATTTACATAATATGTGACATTATTAATCCTAATAAAAACATATTCAATTGTCACCTGTTTTTCGAGATTTTTTTTATTATTGTATAATTTTTGTAATGATTACTAAAAAACAAAAAATTGAATTACTTGCTCCTGCAAAAAATAAAGAGTGCGCTTTTGCTGCCATAAATGCAGGTGCAGACGCTGTCTACATAGGGGCTGATGCTTTCGGCGCACGTAAAAAAGCTGCAAATTCATTGCAAGATATACAAGAGATAGTTGACTACGCTCATAAATTTCTCGTAAGGGTTTATGTTACAGTCAATACAATATTGTTTGATAATGAGCTTAAGGAAGCGGAAAATTTAGTATGGAAATTGTACGAACTCGGCGTTGATGCAATAATCTTTCAAGATTTTGCGTTTTTCGAAATGAACTTGCCGCCGATTGCGCTGCACGCAAGCACGCAATGCAACAATGATACACCGGATAAAATACGTTTTCTAAAATCTATGGATGTTGAACGCGTTGTGCTGCCGAGAGAATTTTCTTTAGATGAAATAAAAGATGTAACCCAAAATATTGATATTGATACGGAAGTCTTTATACACGGTGCGCTTTGCGTGAGTTACAGCGGTCAATGCTATTTTAGTAATTATATCGGCAGCCGCAGCGCAAACCGTGGAGATTGTGCGCAGCCTTGCAGAAAATTGTATTCAGTTGTTGATGAAAACGGTAATACTATAGTGCCCAAAGGGTATTTGCTTTCTATGAAGGATAATAATCTTTCTTCACACCTGCAAGAGCTTGTTGATGCAGGCGTTACATCTCTAAAAATAGAAGGACGCTTAAAAGACAAGGAATATGTTACAAATGTCGTTTCGTATTACAGACAGCAGATAGATTCAATTTCAAAAAATCTGAAACCATCTGTCGGTGATATTTTTAACGATTTTGTGCCGGATATAAATAAGACATTCAACAGAGGTTATACTGATTTTTACCTAGACGGCAAAAGAAAAACCTTTATTAACCCTCTTACTCCGAAATTTATCGGTGAAAAAGCCGGCAAAGTAAAGGCTGTTAAAGGTAAAATAATAAAACTTGAGAATAGTTTTAAATTTAATATATCTGATAAGATTGCTTATTTTGACACGGCTTTTGAACTTTCCGGAACAACAGTAACAAAAGTTTTAAGCCCTGATTCAATAGAGGTTTTGAACTGTAATGCAATAAAGCCGGGTACGATTTTATACAGAAATTATGATGCTTCATTTTATAACTCATTGAACAAAGCTGATTTTAAAAGAAAAATTCCTCTAAAAATATATGCGGATAATACAAAAATTGTATTCAAATCTTTTGAAAACAATATTGTTGAACACAAACTTGATGAAAATTATGAAATAGCCAATAATACAGCTAAAGCTAAAGATAACATATTAAAACAGCTTTCTAAGCTAGGTGATAGTGAGTTTTATGCTGATGAAACGGTAGTAAGCGATGACTTTAACCTTTTTATTCCTGTTTCAAAGATTAATGATATAAGGCGCAATTTAGTCATTCGGCTTCAAACAGCATCAAAAAACAATTATTGCTACAATAAGCGTGATGTAAAAGCTGCGCCTTGTGCATACCCTTACAAAAATCTAGATTATTCTTTTAATATTTCTAATAATGCTGCAAAAGATTTTTATGAAAAATGCGGCTGCAAAGTGTGTGAGTTTGCTCCTGAGCATACCTCGAAAAATAATATTAACCTGATGAAGACTAAGCATTGTATTCGGGATTACGCAAATATGTGTCTAAAAAAGAACCCTGATAACAAAAAGTTATATCTTGTTGACGGGTTTGCTCAAAAATATAAGCTCTGTTTTGACTGCAAAAACTGTATTATGTTGATTCAGACAATGGATTCTTGATGCAATTACGCAAAAAAAAGGGATTCAATAATTGAATCCCGTCGAATCTTTTTTGATTCCTCGTGTGTGTAAGTAAGTGTAAGTGTGTAGGTTAGTGTGGTAGGTCAGTG
>CASFCQ010000062.1 GCA_949293185.1 uncultured bacterium | reverse complement strand
ACGTTCATTTTTTCTTTTTGTTTGCGATGCAAAAAGAAAAAACGAACCAAAAAAGAAAAACACGCTATATCAAAAGAGATTTTAAAATTCAGAAACGAAGATTTCCGTCCACTCACAAAATGACAATATCGGTCCGGTAAATTTTCATTCCTTCATTTAAAAATCTCTAACCATATTCCATCAGGGCTTCGCCCCGAACCCCTTACGGCTTACATAGTAAGCCGTGTATATTAGAAGATTTAAATGTTACAATTTTTGTCATCGAATTATGTAACATATATAAAGATGCAACTTGGGTACAAGCAATACATCTCTCAGACACATTAAATGCAAAAATGATTTACCGCATTATAATGAACCAAAACCTAAATCCCCGGAGCTTTGGCTATTTCGTGCCGGGTATTTATAAGTTTTTTAATTATCCTCTTTGCTTCATCCATTTGCGGGTCTTTATCGTTTATAAAATCATCGGTTGTATAATCGACTTCGTAGTCGGGCGAAATACCTTTTTTGTTTATATCAATACCTTTAGGGGTAAGATATTTTGCAATGGTAAGATTCATTCCGGTTTGATTAGGCATTGGATAAATCCGCTGAATCATTCCTTTACCGTAAGTTCTTTTGCCAACAAGTATTGCCTTCCGGTTATCCTTAAGCGCACCGCTTAAGATTTCCGAAGCACTGGCCGTACCTTCGTCTATTAAAATTACAAGAGGTTTGTTCACTGCATACTGTTTAGTTTGTGCATTTATAACAGCTTTCTGCTTATCGCGGTCAACTATGCTCACAATATGCCCCTGCGTAAGGAACATATCTGCTATTACTACAGCATTAGGCATAAGCCCGCCTGTATTACCCCTGAGGTCAATTATAAGTCCCTGACAATTCTGCGTTTTATTTAATGCATCAACAAACTCTTTTGTCATATCAGAACTTATAAAACTTATTATCTGAATATAGCCTATGTTTTTATCCAGAATAGAAGCCTTTATATTTTTTATGTGAATTTCTTCTCTGGATATTTCCTTTGTCAATTTTTTCTTATCACGCAAGAGCTCCAGCTTAACTTTAGTATTAATTTCGCCTCTGATAAGTGATGCAACATCACTTATTGTCTTTCCGCTCACATCTTTTCCGTTAACTTTAAGAATTATATCACCTGACATTATTCCGGATTTTTGTGCAGGAGTGCCGTCAACAACGCTTATTATTACTATTTTTCCGGAAATAGACATAATGTTAACGCCGATACCTACAATTTTAGCGTCAATACTCGTGTTTTGTTCTTTATATTCTTCTCTGTTTAAAAATCTTGAATACGGATCGTCTAAGCTGGCAAGCATAGAATTTATAGCAACATAGGCATCTTCTTCTGTTTTTATCTGGTCAATATAATGTTTGTTCCACTTTGTCCAATCCTGACCGTTCATAGTCGGATCATAGTATTTGCTCTTTATAATTCTCCAGGATTTTAAAAACAGTCTTTTGGGGTTTGTTGTCTGTTTATTAACAAGCTCACCGTCTTTGTATTCTGGCGTAATAAAAAATTGCACATTTTGCATATTCAAATAATTGTATATTGCAAGACACGCCAGAAAAATTATAAATGTAAAAATTATTTTTGAAAAAACTTTTTTGTACATAAATTTATTTAACAGCTTAAATGCTATTTAATCAATAATACTGTTGTTCTATTTTAATAAATTGGTTAATAAGTTTGTTTGTTATATAATAAATTGGTGGATATAAATATAATTGGTGGGTCGTATGCTTCAAATTTTTAAAACACAGGAAGACAAAACCTTAAAAGAACTTACTATTGATGAATTTGAACGCGGCTCATGGTTTAATCTCATAAAGCCGACAGCCGACGAGATTAAAGATGTAGCAAATGCCCTGAACATTGAAGCGGACTTTTTAAGAGATTCTCTGGACTCAGAAGAACGCTCACGTATCGAGCTTGATGACGACAAACTTTTAATAATCACTAATGTCCCGGTCATGGAAGATGAAAACAGCTTTGATACATTGCCGCTGGGTGTTATCATGACTCCTGACAATATTGTTACAGTATCACTGAAAGAAAACAGAATTATATCTTTCTTTAATCAAGATACGTCCAAACTTTTTAACACTGCGGACAGAACAAGATTTCTGTTTCAAATTCTATTCAGATCTACAAAGTTTTATTTGAGGTATTTAGAACACATTAATCGTCACACAGATAAAATAGAAATTGATTTGAAAAGAACAATGAAAAACAAAGCATTGTTCCAGCTTCTTGATGTACAGAAATCTCTCGTATACTTTACAACCGCTCTCAAAGATAACGGCAGAGTGCTTGAAAAACTAAGCCGTTTTAAAAAATTCCCCGGGTTTTCAAATTTTATGGAATACAATGAAGAAATCGAAGACCTTATGGAAGATGTTATCATTGAGAACAAACAGGCTGTTGAAATGGTAGAAATGCACAGAAATATTCTGGAAAGCATGATGGATGCATTTGCTTCTATTATTTCTAACAACTTAAACATTGTTATGAAGTTTTTAACTTCCGTAACAATCATACTGGCAATACCAACTATGGTTGCCAGCTTTTGGGGAATGAACGTAAATGTTCCGATGGCGCATATGCACTATGCGTTTTTGGGTATACTGCTCTTTTCACTAGTCCTTGCGGGTATTATTGCAATAATACTTGCTCGTAAAGGACTCTTTTAATTTGTTCAAAAAAAATTCGTGATAAGACTCTGCCGAACAAAAGCAGCCGGTTGCTGGTTTTGAGAGAAGGGAGTGACGAGAACGAATTTTTGAGTGACACATTGAAAACTTTAAGATATTGTAACAATATCAAATTTTTTAGACCATGATTAGCAAAAATATTTTTGTTTAATCTTAATATAATTAGTCATTGTGTTTGTGAGGTACAACTGTGAAGATTCAATCTTTGAATACAACAAATCCCGTAAAAAAATCATCCAGACCAAATTTTTCCGGTCATGTATTAACTAAAGATGTCTATGGAAACGACATATACAAATTCTTTACACCCAACGCAAAACCCGGTGTAGAGCTGGAATATGTTATTATGACTCCTGACAAAGACGGAAACTTCAGCATTCACAATAAAACTAAAGAAAGAGTAAAAATGCCAGAGGGATTTGACAGCCTCGTTTTATACGCAGATGACCTAAACCTTTCTAAAGATGCGGTTCTGGGTTACAGAATTTATTACCCGAACGGAATATTTTTCAAAGATAACAGCATGACCGGTGACAAAGGATACACTATTGCCACACCTTTAAACAGAACAAACCCGTCAAGACCTAAAGTAATGGAACATATTTTTGTTGATGCATTTAATGTAAATCAAAAAGGACTTCATACAAAAAGAAATCACTTTAATGTATTAGGCGGAACAATAAATTCTGTCAATGAAAAAGTTCCTGAATTAGCAGAAGCGGGCTTCACAGACGCATTAGGCAACCCTCTAATCGGTCAGGATAATAAATCAAGTCAGGGATACTGGACAACAAACCCTTATCAAATAACAAACAACCTGGGGAATATAAAAGATTTTAAAAATTTAATGTTAAATTTATTCCGTCACGACATGAGATGGACAATAGACGGTGCATTTGTAAACGAGGGAATTGAAGGTGTACACATAAAAGATATTATGAACTGGCAATACGACAGCCCGTTTATTCATTTCTTTGAAACAAAAGACCTTGATAACTTATCCCCGAGATTCGGTGTGTTGTCAAAAAATCCTGCTGTTAACGAACACACTCATATACAAATTGTAAACGGGCCTTACAAAATTGTATTTGAAAAATCAGGCGACAAATACATAGAAAAAGAAATCAAAAAATCTTCAGTTGACCCGACAAAACCAACATATATTCAAATATTCGACGACAGACTGGCTTCAGAAACTCAAATGTCAGGCGACAGTATCTTTGATGTTTATGATAAAAAAGATACAGGCGACAACCATGAAATCACAAACTACAGAGATTCTGTACAGGCATATCACGCAAGAGTAACCCCAAGAGAAGTTGCTGACAATTTTGCAAAATATAAAGAAGCCAAAAAATATAACAGCGATGCCGAGTTTAAAGACTCTTTAACAAGATGGAAGGGATTTGAAATACTAGAATCCAATAAAGACGGCGGTATATCACTTTGGGTAGGTAACAGTGATATTTCCAAAAAACGATTTATTATGCCGGAATCTTCCGTTTATTACCAAAACTTGTCTGATGAATTAAAACCGATTGTTAAAGCTGCACCAAATCAGGTACAGGATGATACCGTACAAATAGGTGAATTCTGGACTCAAGAAGTAGAAAAATTACTTACGGAATATATAGCTCGAGAAATCGGAGACAAGGTTTCTGTTGATATGAATTACAATCAGGCAATAGAAGCACTTGTAAAAGAAAACAAACTGCCTGAAAGCGCAAAGAAAATATTAGAAAAAGAAGACGGGGTTTCACCATTAGATAACATTCTCGATAAAGATATTTTCGGCATAGAACCTAATTACAAATTAAATCCTATAAAAATGCCTGAAACTATAACTGAAGGCATGATGATGTATCCGTTTGAGGCAATAGAATTTTCTCCTGATTTAGTCAGTGTTTTTGCTTATCCGTACCTAAAAAATCTTGCAGTTACAGAGGATACAATAGGCAAATCGAGATTCGAACTGTATGAAATGGGCGACAGCTATTACAACAAAATGCCTGAAAAATACAGAAATACTTATAAAGAAGCAGACAAGCTGCTGGCTCAAACTTATACTCAAGAAGCCGAAAAAATCCTGAAAAAACTACAAACAAAACTTGATAAAAAACTTATTGATGAAAATAACGAATTAACAACTGAAGGCAAACAGATTTATTCTCTTATTGCATCTGACATAGTAAAATTTATAACTGTATCAGCATTAGCTCCGGATATTGAACCGCAGTATGACGACAACATGTTGTTTTATGATACTAAAGAACTTGCAAAAGTAGACTTGCATTCTTTAAATCTTCAATACGAAACCTCTCCTGAAACAACAGCGCAAAGATTGATGGAAAAAATAGAAACAGGAATAAAGGATATTCCAAACAATAAAAAAGAGCTTTTCTTAAATAGTCTGGAAGAAAGACTTGAGCATATTAACGTTGACTCATTCAATATTGCAAAATTAATTATAGAAAAAACAGAAGCGGGTCTTAACTGGAGAATTGACGCATCAAAAGATGTCGGCGACGGAGATTCCGTTGAGGACGGAACATTCAATAAAGATACAAACATGAAAGAGGTAGAAAAGTTCTGGCGTAAATTCAACACCGGAGTTAACAAATTTAATCCTAAATCATTTAAAATTCTTGAACTTACGGACCTTGGTCCCGGGGTTGTTTCCGGTTACACCAGCAGAACTCTGGGTGATACAACTTCAGAATATGAATTTTTATACTCAACTATCCCTGCGTTTTTCGGACAAAATGACACTGGAGAACATTTTGATGATTTATCTAATACGATGGAAAGCAAACTTTATACCCATAAGAAAAAAGACAACAAAGGTAATGAAGTTGATGAATTAGGGTTCTTTGATACAGGAACATTAGATTTAATAAATTATGCACACAGATTTGTCGGCAACCATGATAAACCGAGAATTTTACATTTATTAGCAACTAATGTAAAAAATCACAAAACAGACAAAGCAAAAGAAGCTGCTCGTATCTTGCAGGAAGCAATGAACAAATCCCACGAATACAAACAGCTTAATTCCAAATTACAAGATGCACTAATTCAGGCAAATAATAATTTACAAAACGGAACTTACCACATAAACGGAATAGAAAAACAATTTGATGCAGAAAAATACGGCTCACGCCCGTATGACTTCAACATCGACGACATTGTAAGAGAAGCAACAGAAATCAGCCAGGATTTCAAAAACTTTGTTGATGATAAAAAAAATGAGGACGCAATCAATAAATTAAAAGCCGATATACTGCATGAAATTTTAAGAGGTCCGTTAGTAAAAGGTCGTGCTATCTGGTTTATGATGAATGCAGTTCCCGGCACTCCGACAAATTACGCAGGTGATGAACTTGGAATGACAGGCTGGGAATACGAAGCTAAAAACGAAGAACAGGAAAACAGAAATGCTCTTAGATGGGATAGATTAAACAATCCTAATTATGCATTTTTAAAAGAATATAAAAACCAAATAGATGCAATAACCGGAATCCGAAAAAAAGAAGCTGCATCAGCGTTGGTAAATGGTTCAACAATTAAACTTGCAGATCAGCCAATTAATGGTAATAAACCTGCTTTAACTCTATACCGTTATAATGACAAAACTGATGCAATTTGTATTTTACATAACACAGGTTTTGGTTCAGAGCCTAACCAGTTTCCGCCAGGAGAAATTTTCATTGATAGAATTGATTTATCAGGATTGCCAAACGGATTAAAACCGGGCACAATATATGTTAACGCATTAAATCCAAATGAAAAATTTAAGGTAACAAACCCTAACGAAATTAAAAAAGTTAACAATAACAACCCTGAACAAATCGAAGGAAATATAAATATCGGCAATGCAGGTCTGATTCTTTTAAGAGAAACAGATTTTAGAGGTAAAAAGCTTTCTTTTAAAGGACACATAGAAAATCCAAATGTAAAACTTGCCAATACAAAATATAATTTTTCATATATGAAAAATTAATGCAAAGATAAACAATTGCGTAAGAAACAATTTTAAGTTATTATAATATAGCCGTGCTCCACGGGGACTTGGCGGATCTCTCGACCCGAACGCTTATGCGGGGTGCAGAGCCTGCTGTGAGGCTTATGGAAAAAGGCGTAGTTTTATATTTATTTATGATTGTTCAAAATTTTTCGGCAAAAGCAGTCGAACCGTGTCAGATCAGGAATGAAGCAGCACTAAGATTTAACTTTTGGGTGAAGAACTTTTGAAAGGGAGATAAATATAAATTGAAACTTTTTTGTATATGTCGATAGGCAGAGGCACGGCTTTTATTTTTTCATTTTACTCAAATTATTTTACTATATTTTTATAAATAAAGTTCGCCTCAAATGCGCAGTTTCAGTGCATATCTAAGCAAGCAGAAATTATATTTTAATTGAAAAAAATTTTTTAAAATAAAAAAATATTTCAATAAAAAATTTATATTAAGTTTGTAAAAAATTTTTTATCCACTTGTACTAGGGGGCATGGTCAATTGTAAAACTTATTTTACAAAACAGATATTGTTTCTAAAATTTTATCCTAGTATTATTATTTCAATGGGAATTGAGAAAGAGGTGATGGCTGATTTCCGGGGATTATTAAATCAAGGAAAATATGAAAAAGATTCTTAATTTATTAGGAATGAAAAAAGAAAGCAAACCAATATGAAAATGGGAAAAAGGTTTTTACGGCTACTAGCATTGGGGATTGTTAAAACATAATATGGGAAGAGAAAAAGATTAAAAAGTTCTGTTAATAAAACAGAACTTTTTTCAATTTTAGTATTTAAAAATTTTTTTCTTGTATTAGAATAATAATATAACTTTTAAATTTTTGAGCGCAGTATAAAAATAAAATGCAGCTAAAAAATTGAAAATTGAATATAAAAAATATCGGGACGTAGCGAGCTTGACTCTGCCGAGTAAGAAATGACTAAATGTCATTTCGAACGAGAGGTAGCACGTAGTGCGCTCCAAGCCCGATAAAGCCAAGACAATATCGGGACACCTGCCGAGTCTAATATGACTAAATGTCATATTAGAGGAGAGATAGCAGCGTAGCTGCGCTAGTCCCTATATAAATTGAAAATTAAATATTAGAAAAAATATCGGGACGTAGCGCAGCTTGGTAGCGCACTACCTTGGGGTGGTAGGGGTCGCAGGTTCAAATCCTGTCGTTCCGATATTTTTTTGTGTTTACAAAAGTTTTATGAACAGGATTACATCCTGTCACAACACGCCAAAGATTACGCTTACGCTATCTTTGCGCGGTTCTGATTCGCTCTCGTAAGGCTCGTTCCTCGCCTACGACAGCCTATCGTTCCGATATTTTTTTGTGTTTACAAAAGTTTTATGAACAGGATTACATCCTGTCACAACACGCCAAAGATTACGCTTACGCTAAATTAAAGATAACTTGATATTTTAAATCACAAATTTTTATACGGCACATAAAAGCTTCGCTTTTAACTTAGCCTTCCTCTATTCAAAACGTGACATTTAGTCACATTTTGAACAGAGTTCTTGCTCTCGTAAGGCTCGTTCCTCGCCTACGACAGCCTATCGTTCCGATATTTTTTTGTGTTTACAAAAGTTTTTGATATAAAATAATTTTATGAAACTAAATCCTATTATCTCTTTTTACGGAAAACCTGATAATTACTTAAAAATTGATAATACTGTATCACGCTCAGCCCAGCCGGCAAAAGAAGATTTTAAATGGCTTAAAAAACAAGGTGTAACCGATGTTATCAATTTTAGGACAATGGTAAAATCAAATCTCAATTTTGATGAAAAAAGTATTGTTGAACAAAACGGAATGAAGTATCACTCTCTGCCATCAATTTCCAGACATCCTGATGAAAACAATGTAAAAACTTTTTTAAATATCATAGACAACGTAAAAGAGTCAAACGGCAAAGTCCATATTCACTGCAAAGCCGGTGCAGACAGAACCGGCATGTATTCTTTAATTTATAAACAAATTAACCATCTTGGAAATTTTATCTCTAACAAAACAGAAATGCTAAAAATGGGGCATAACAATAAATTATATCCTGAATTGCTACCTTGGATAGAAAACTTTTTAAAAAAGAATAATATTATTTAAAATTTAATATTAAAGTAAATTTATTTGCATTACAATTTGTGTATAGAAAAGAGGGAAAAATGAATATAACACCTGTATCATTTAAGGCAAAATTTACAATTCCGTATAATGATGTAAACAAAAAAATTGATTTTTTACATACAAAAGTTTTAAAAATCGGTAAAGAAATTCAAGCAACAACAACTATAAGAAACGAGGCATTAACAATAGACTCTTATAAAAGCAAAGACAGCTTTGTTAGAGAATCCTTAAACAAACTTGGAGCAGAATTCAAGGAAGATAGTAAATAATATAAATCTTGAAAATAATTATTTTATGATAAAATAGAAATATCGGGATACTCTGCCGAACAAACAAGACTAAATGTCTTGTTTGTGAGAGGAAGCAGTTTGGTCCAAACACTTGAAATTTTAATACAACAAAGTCGGGATGTAGCAAGGACTCCGTGAGCACGATTGAGTATCGTGTGAATGGAGGGATGCTAAGTCAGAAACGAAGTTTCTGCGTGCAGTATAAAGATTAAAAACCAAACTGCATTCCACACAAGTGAAAATTTAATACAACAAAGTCGGGATACTCTGCCGAACAAACAAGACTAAATGTCTTGTTTGGGAGAGGAAGCAGTTTGGTCCAAACACTTGAAATTTTAATACAACAAAGTCGGGATGTAGCGCAGTTTGGTAGCGCACCGTGTTCGGGTCGCGGGGGTCGCAAGTTCGAATCTTGTCATCCCGATTTTTTGTGTCTTTAAAAATTTAAAGGACAAGATTACATCTTGTCAGACTTCTCGAAAAATTTCGCTTTCGCTATTTTTCGGAATGTCTG
>CASFCQ010000061.1 GCA_949293185.1 uncultured bacterium | reverse complement strand
AACAAACCTCGCTTGTTGCTGTTTGTGAAACTTTCTGTAATTCACTCCACAAAGGTCGGATTTTTTGTGAATATGCCGTTATTTGTATAGCCGCTTACAATGCTTACGCAGTTTCTTATGTTAAGTAAGAATTATTTTTGTCATCGAATTGCGTAATATATACAAGAATGACATCATGTATAAACCTCGCGAGAACGATTCTTACTTCGTAGTAATTTTTATCTCAAGGGCAGTTGACTATATACAATCTTCCCACCTGATTTTTAAAGATGTAATTTCTTCATCGGAATGTTTTGATTTTATAGTATGCAGTGTAACAATTCCGTCATCTTCAAGAACCTGAACGCAGGAAATAACGACATCTCCGAGTCTTAATTCTTTTTTATATTTTATATCAATCACCCGCGGTGAATATTTTAACCTGAAACCGCTATCCAGTGCTTCCAACGCCCAGATGATATAGTTACAATTGTTAGCGTGCTTGTTTACATCTATATCATCAAAACGTACTTCAAATTCTTTTTGAAAATCAATTCTGCTCAAAGGTTCAATTTTTCCGTATTCAAGGTCTTCTTCTCTTTTTTCAAACGATTTTACAAAGCTTAAAGCGCTTTGCATCGGCAGAACTTTTCTCGATTCCATATCAATGAGTGCCCAGGCAGAAGCAACACGGGCAAGCAAAACATTTTCCGGAGAATAAATTTCAAAATCGCGAAAAGCATACAGCTTTGTTGTTCCGCGCGACTCTGTTTTTATAACGAGTTTTTCCGGATTTTTTAATTCCTGATAAAGTTCAATATGATATTTTAAAACAACCCATGCATAATTATGAGAAAATACATAGCTCGGTCCAAACCCCAGTTTTTCCGCGCTTATAGTTGCAATATCCTGCAAAAAATTAAACAGACTCGACTCCTTCAAATTGCCGTTAACATTCTGTTCGTAATATGTTATAGCGTATTCTTTTTCGAGTGTGTAATCCATATATTTCCTTTAAATATTTACTTTGCAGGAACAGGTGTCTGAGCGGGCTGCTTGTTTTTCTTTTGTTTTTTATATTTTACCTTCTGGAAAAGGAATATCAACGGCACGAGCAATACTAATAAAAGTGCAAATATCTTAAAACAATCCATATACGCCATTAACGTCGACTGCTGCACAAGCTGTTTGTATGCCATGGTATTTGCTTTTACTTCTGCTAAAGCATTGCCCGAAAGCATTGCGATTGCCGACTGCATTGCGCTAAGTTTTTCGGTAAAGCCTGTATGAGAATAGGTTAGATTCCTTATCAAATGAGTCTGGTGCACCTGACTCATACGTGACACCATTGTGTTTACAGCAGATGTACCTATTGCACCGCCCACGCTTTTGGCAAGGTTAAACACACCGGTAGCGTTAGTCATCTGGTTATTTTTCAAGGTTACAAAAGCCACTGTCATCAACGGAATCATCAGCACTGAAAAAGCAAACCCGCAGATAATATTAGGAATTATAATATTAGACATTGAAATCTGCAGATTCAACGTGCCGAACATAACGTTGGATAAAGCAAGAACTATTAACCCGCCTGCCATAACCCATCTCTGGTCAACACGGTTGGCAAGTATAGCACATGTGACTAGCCCAGCAAAAGACCCGAACCCTCTCGGGCTTATAGCTAGACCGCTCAAGGTAGCTGTGTATCCCATCAACTGCTGCAAAAACAGAGGCAAAATCGCCAGCGTTGAATACAGCACAGCACCTATTACAAAATGCAAAAATGTACCTATTGCAAAGTTTTTGTCTTTAAAAACCTTAAGGTTAACAATAGGCTCTTTAGCCATAAGCTCTCTTACAATAAAGGCAATAAATGTCACCCCGACAACAGTTGCAGACCATCTTACCCAGCGTGCTCCAAACCAGTCGCATTTTTGCCCGTTATCAAGTATAACCTGCAGAACAAACAGCCAGATTATAAGGAAGATAAATCCCCAGTAATCTACTTTATTTACCTTGCCTTTCCTTGCATACGGCGGATCTTCGATAAACATTTTGATAAGCCACAGAGAAATAAACCCGATAGGCACATTTATCAAGAAAATCCAGTGCCACGAGTACGTGTCGGTAATCCAACCGCCCAGCGTAGGTCCGATAATCGGGGCAAAAATTACACCGAACCCGAACACAGACATAGCTACCCCTCTGTCCTCGGGTTTAAACTCTTCCATCATAACAGCCTGAGCAATAGGCATAACTGCCCCGCCGCCAATCCCCTGGATTACACGGGCTATAATAAGCATCGTCATACTCGTAGCCATTCCGCACAATGCTGATGACAATGTAAACATAAGAGTAGATAAAAGCAGAAAGTTCTTTCTGCCCAAAAGTGTGGAAAACCACGCCGTCGACGGGATAATAACTCCGTTAGCCACAAGATAGCTGGTTAAAACCCAGGTGGATTCATCCCTTGTTGCGGAAAAAGTTCCTGCTATGTGGGGCAGTGCTACGTTTGCAATGGAAGAATCCAGTACAACCATAAATATGGTAAGCATTACTGCCCCTGCACTCAGCCAAGGGTTTTTACCCGAGGTGGCGTTTTCGATATCTGTTATTGCTGCTTCGTCACTCATTTATTATTACTCTGCAGTTTGTGTTTCCTGTTGTTCCGGTGCTGATTCGCTCTGAGGTTTTTCTTTTATGTAGACCTTTGGCACAACGCTCATGCCGGGTTCAATGTTGTATTGAGGGTCAATCTTATCAGTAAATACAATTTTTACCGGTACTCTTTGTACAACTTTTACATAACTGCCAACAGCATTTTCCGGAGGGAACATACTTGTTTTTGCACCTGTGCTGGACTGGATAGAATCAACTTTACCCATAAGTTTTAAGTGAGGGTAAGCATCGACTTTGATTCTTACCGGCTGTCCGACTCTCATTCCGTCAAGCTGTGTTTCTTTAAAGTTAGCAACAACCCATCTTTTATCCGGAACAATAGAAAACAGCGGAGCACCGGCGTTTATGTATGCACCTTCTTCTGCTGAACGGTTTGTAATTTTTCCGTCGTCAGATGCATAGATTTTTGTATAAGACAATTCGAGTTCTGCCTGTTTCATAGCAGCTTCCAGTCTTTTTAACTCAGCGTCGGCAACCTTGTTTTTCTCTTTAGAAAAAACTGCCTGCTGTGCTGTAGCGTAATTTGCTTTTGCTACGTCATATTTTGATTTTGCCCTGTCATATTCCTGTTGTGACACAGCACCCTTTTCATACAGGTTTTTGTATCTTTCAAAATCCTGTTTTGCAACTTTTAAGTCTGTTTCTGCGGAAACTTTGTCGACAACAGCGGATTTTTGTCTGTACAGAGCCATTTCATAAGCAGCTTTTGCCTGGTCGTATTTTACTTTGTAATCTCTGTCGTCGATAACAAGAAGCAAATCGCCTTTTTTAACGTGCTGGTTATCGTCAATGTACAGCTTTTCAATAATACCTGTTACTTTAGGGCTGATTCTTACAATATGTCCTTCTACAAAAGCATCGTCGGTTGTTTCGAATGTTGAAAAATACATCCAACCGATAACACAAAGCAAAAGAATTATTATAGTCGGTACTAAAAATCTTTTTTTAACGATTTTTTTTGTTTTCTTTTTACGTTTCGGTTTGTCGGTTGTTTCGGCATTTGAAGCCATTACTTCTTCAGTGTTATTGTTTTCTTCCATTTTCCCCGCCTTATATATCTAAATTGTATTCCTCTTTAAAGTTATTTCTTACCTTTCTCAATAGTTTTATAAGAGTGGCAATTTCTTCATCTGTAAGTCCTCTGTATTGAACTTCGGAAAATTTATCACGGATAGGTTTTGCCATCTCTGCTTTTTCGTGTCCCTTATCAGTAAGATACACTTTTAAAATTCTTCTGTTGTTGTCGTCCTTTTCACGGCGAATATAGCCTTTTCCTTCAAGAACATCAATCATTCTTGTTATATTCGGACGGTCCTTACCGAGTATATTAGCTATCTGGGTTTGATACAATCCGTCTTTCAGTGTTAAAAGGATTAATATACTGAACTGCTCTTTGGTGATACCATCTAAACCGTTGAGCTTAAGGGTCTTTTGACCTGCAGCTCTGTATGCAGATGAAGTCAATGCAAATTCTAAAGCCAAGTCTATTTGATGATGTTTGGTTTTGTCCAAAGCTACACTCCGTCAAACTGTTATTATGATAACAATTATTATGCTAACATGACAACTTAAAAAAAACAAGCAAAAAGGAAGGAGACTTATATATCAAATTCTACGGATACTATAAAAAGATATTATCCTGAGGAAGTGAAACGACCTTAACCGAAATAACAAAAAGATTCTTCGGCTGCGCCTGAGAATGACGATTTCGCGGAATTTGCTAAATAAGTTTAAAAGAAAGAGGCATAGATGCACGTTAAAAATCTTGCTAAATTTATAATTATATTTACTTTATTTTTATTTGCGCAATGCTGTTTTGCAAAAGACGAACCACTGAAAACAAATATAAGGGCGTGTAGTATTAACATAAACTGGTGGGACAATTTTACTGACCCTTACTTAAAAGAATACATATATCTGGCAATGGAAAACAATCATGACCTGAAACGCATAACATATGTCACGGAACAATACAGGCAAACAATAAAAACGGAAATGTCCAAAGAATTACCTACGCTTATGCTATCCCCGACCTTTGCAAGAATAAAAACAGCACGTCAGCAGATTTTTGATATAGAAACAGCTACACTCAGAACAAACAATTACGCAATACCGCTGGTTGCATATTACGAAGCGGACATATTTTTAAAAAATCATGACAAAACCAAAGCAGCCAAAAAAGAATTTGATGCTTACAAATACAAAGAGAAATCGGCGGATATCACTCTTGCAAGCGATGTTGGAACTGTTTATATAAATATATTAAAGCTGGACAAGCTTATTAACACACAGCAAAAAATAACTGACATTCGGAAAAAAATAAATGAACTGACAAACGAGCGCTACAAAATGGGGCTTGCATCTTTGTATGATGTTACCTACACAGACAAGCTGCACACGCAGGCACAAATTGAGCTTAATGATTTAAAAAAAGACAGAACCCTCTTGCTGCACCAGCTGGCTGTATATACAGACTCTTGTATTTCAAAAACGGAAGCTTTTTCACGGGGGAATTTTGACAGGCTGGAGTATACGGGACAAATACCTGAATGCATCTCATCAGATGTTGTTGTGCAGCGTCCTGATGTAATGAAGGCGGAAGCAGATTTGCAAAAAGCAAAAATAGACGTACGTGTTGCCCGCAAAGAGTTTTTGCCGGCAATACAAATTCTTGGGGTTGCCGGATACAACTCACTTTTGTTAAAAAATCTTTTTAACTGGGAGAATATCTTTGCTCTTGTCGGAGTCGCCGCAATGCAAAAGCTTTTCACCGGAGGTTATTTGACAGCTGACCTGCGCAAGAAAAAACTAATTTATCAGGAGCTATTTGAAGCATACAAACAGGCAGATTTAATCGCCATACAGGAGATTAACGACGCCTTATGCAAGATTAAGCACGACTCTCAAAAAGACAGTGACAACCTCAAAAAAGTTCAGCTTGAACAAGCTAATTTTAACCTGATAAAAGAAAGATACCTTGCCGGAATAGAATCTTATCTTAATCTTATCCAGTATGAAGAAAATCTTTTAAGCCTTGAAAAAGAAAAAGATAACTCAAAAGCCCAGCGCCTGACTGACTACATAACACTTTACAAAGTAACCGGAACAAAACTCTGATTTGTCTTTGCTGATATTGATAGAATCTTAATTCTGAGGAAATATAATAACCGCAGAATAACTAAAAATGGCAATATACCCTGAGCTACTCGCTGACAGAAACATCAGACAGGCATGTTGCATTCATTTTCGCTTTAAAGTCTTTCATTTTCTGTCTAATATCAGAGCTGAGCTTTTCAAACTCTTGTTTTTTGTTATTTTCATTAACCCATTTTGCAAACATTTTTTCGAATCTTTCACCGGTGATTATATCCGTATTGGAAAGAGAACCGCAGGAAATTTTATCAATATACTCCTGTATAAACGGTTTTGCAAACTCTGTAATCATATTAGATATTTCCATGCCGGTATTGGAATAGCGGATAATATCGTTTTTTATGTCAGGCTTAAACAGTTCAAACGTTATGCCGTTGGGATCACAGCCGATGTATTTTGTTTTAGAGCCGAGTCCCCATTCTGTAGTTGCCTGCATAATCAAATCAGTATTTCGTTTCAGGTCGGTTGCAACACCGTCTGTGTGACAGTCGAACAGGCTTTCTTCCACACTGTATCCGCCGTAGGTCATTGCAAGATGACTGAGAAGAGATTCCACTGTTATTCTGTTGTTGCCGGTCGGCTTCATCATAGTTATACCTGCAGCATCGCCGCGTGACTCATTAACAATAAAGTCAAGGGTTTGCATAGGCTGTTTGGATTTTTCGGCTTCGTCTTTAAATACGTGGTTTAAAACAATCTGGTTTATTGCGTGACCAGCCTCATGCGCACGTGTTTTTTGCAGCTCGTAATCAGACTTTTCGGTATCATTTTTAATACCGATAATCGCTTCCAGCTTTGCTTCCGTAATGTCATTTTGCGTTATGTACGGAAGTTTTCTGTCTTTGTACAGAGTTTTTCTGTAAGAACGTTTGATAACATCAGCGAGTTCCGCACCTGACATGCCTGCAGAAGATTTTGCAAGGTCATCCAGCAGTTTTTTCTTTTCTGTTTCGTTTTTAAAGGGTTTTTCTTTTGCGTTAATTTCTAAGATTTCGCGTCTGGCTTTTTCGCTGAATCTCGGGTCATCGATTTTGAATTCCATATCAATACGACCTTTGCGGAAGGCATTGTCAAACAGGTCGCGTCTGTTTGTTGCAAAAATTGTGATGACTTTTATGTCGTTTTCTTCTTTAGACTGCACGCCGTCTAATTCACCTAAGAGAGCGTTTAATGTAGCATCGCCTTCTCTGTTTGAAGACGCTCCTCTTTTGCCTGCAACTGCATCGGCTTCGTCAATAAATACTATTGCCGTTTTGCTTTCGCTTGCACGTGCCAGTTTGCGTGCCTGAGCATAAAGGTCGCGCACATTCTTTGCTCCTGCTCCAACGTAAATCTCATTAAAGCTGCTGCCGTTGGTGCTTATCAGAGGAACTCCGGCTTCACCTGCAATTGCTGTAGCAAGAAGAGTTTTACCTGTGCCCGGAGGTCCGTAAAGGATAATACCGCCAGGTTTGTCAGCATTTTTTACTTTAGGGTTGTTAAGTATGTTGAGCAGCTCTTCTTGAATTTGTTTTTTTACGTTAAACATACCTCCGACATCGGAAAATCTGGTTTTTACGTGAGAATAAACTTTAAAGTTGGATTTTGTTTTTTCTTTTGTTTCTTCATCGGAAAATCTTGCTTTGTCGTTTTTAGGATTGGAATTTTTGAGTGCATTTTGATATTTGCCGGCAATTATCGGATTATCAAGTTCAAATTGCGCTCTTGCTGCTTCGAATTCCTGTGCAACCTGTGCGTAGCCTGTTTCTCTAAGTTCTTCAACAATATCAGTGTTAATGCCGAAAGTATTTTTAGGCTGCATGTAATAAAATTCTGCCTGTTGTTCCGGTTTCAGTGTTTTTACAATGTCCAAAATCTTATGGGTTGTTGACAGACTTTTGTCGTAATTTACAGACATAATCAACGGACCGTTCATCCTGTTTTTGTCCGGAATCAAAAACTTAAATTTTGTTGTATCATCTGTTTCCGCAACAATATTAAGCAAACTTTTGGCAATGTTCAATCTTTCGTTGACGAGAGCCATGCCAAAGGGAGAATCGGGAGTTCCGTTACGGGAGAGTATAAAGTTAGAAATAACGGTTTCATTTTGGCTGTTTAAATCGTTAAAAAAGGACTTTGCGTCGAATCCGTAGTTTTTGGCAACATTATTTTTATCTATATCTATTTCACTGTCTATAAGCTTTGTAAAATCTTTGTAGTATTCCTCCGCAATGTATCTGTCGTTTATTCTTTTTCCGTAAAACGAAGGTAAAAGCGGAGTTTCGTTCTTAGGCGCTGCCTGCTGCGACATATACGGGCTCTTTTGCAATCCCCGGTTATTGGAATAGCTGCGGCTAATGTATGTAACTTTCATTATAAATAATCCTTAACACAATACTCTCAATAACCATTAAACAATCAAGCATGGGGTTTTTTGCTAATTTATTAAGGAATATTAACATAAATGTTACAATTGTATTATAAATTTTGTGTATCTGCCAGACTATCAGAGCCTATCTCTTGTAACAATTCTATATATGCACTGTAATAAACCCCGAGAGCAGACATATACTCCTGCAAAATGTCCTGGTGTGACTGTTCAACAACTATGAGGCTTGTCAAAGGCGCTTTGCCCTTTTTATAGCGTTGTTTTGAAAGTTTTAATATTTCGTTCGAATTTTCTATAATGTCTTTGTAGTGCTCCACATTTTCCTGAGCCATGACAAATTTGTCATAATTTGTATGGATTATATTTTTAGTAATATTAATTATCGAGTTATATTCAAGCTGTGCTTTGTCATACTCAAGCTTTGCGTTTTTAATTTCTGGAGTGTAAAGATACAACGACGGAATCTCAAACCCCGCACCGACAAAAGCACCCGGAGTTCCGTCATGGGCAAACGCATATCCACCTGAAACATATACATCAGGTACTCTTTGTTTTGTTACAACGCCGATATTACGTTTGGCTTTTAAAATTTTTGCTTCAGCCATTTTTATGTCATAACGATTTTTAAAAGCTGCAGCTTCAAGTGTTTCATAATCGGGAAGGTTGGCTTTGGAAATCAACAGCGGATGCTGAAATACAGAATCATCAACAGAATCGTAAAGAGTAAGGTTGTTCTCAAGATTCAGCACCCTGTTAAAATTGTACTGCGCTGTTCTGACGTTAGCCTTTTCTCTGTTTATTTGTATGAGCTGTTTTTTTAATTTCATTTCAGCCTGAAGCAAGTCTATTGTATAGTTGTCGCTGTTTTTGGGTTTGTGTTTTGTTATGTCATACAAATCTTCAAGCAAATCTTTTCTGTCCTGTGTTATTTTAAGGTTTGATTTTGCAACAAGGAGGTTGAAATAAGCTATTCTAACCTTAAGTTTCAGTTTAAATTCAGAGTCTTTGATTTTATTTTCCGTATAAGACAAACCTGCTTGCGAGACCTTTTTTCTTGCCCCTCTTTTAGTGATTTCAACAGGCAGCATAAGCCCGAACTGGCTGGAATTAGCCTTGGCTATTTTTCCCATAAGAAAGTTAGACTGAAACTGAGGGTTTTTTAAGGCATTTGCCGCTTTTATATCATTTTGGGATATACCGAGATTTTTGCGCTGCTCCTGCAGCTCTATATTGCCCGCCAGTGCCATATCAATAGCCTGCTGCAGTGTGATTTTATACTTGTCGCTGTCTGTATTGGCATCAGTTATTGCGTTCGCCGGAAGCACACAAAAACAAGTACATATAATTATTAAAGCTGTAAGTAAAAACCTTTTCATACTAAAGTATTTCATATAGTCAACTGACACTGATAACTTATTGAATGGGTACATTAAACAAGTTCAGTCATTGTATTATAACACAGGCATCCGCAACAAGTACATTGGGACACTTATGTTAAATTTATGCTTATGTAAACGCAACTATTCACGGCTTACTGTGTAAGCCGTATGGGGTTCGGGGCGAAGCCCTGACGGAATACGATTAGAGATTTTTAAATGAAGGAATGAAAATTTACCGTACCGATTTTATCATTTTATGAGTGGACGGAAATTTTCGTTTCTGAATTTTAAAATCTCTTTTGATAGCGCCAGTTTTCTTTTCTTTGGTTCGTTTCTTTTCTTTTGCACGCGCAATA
>CASFCQ010000060.1 GCA_949293185.1 uncultured bacterium | reverse complement strand
AGAACTTGTTCACCGCCGAATTTTTTTACGCCAAGTCGCTTACTTTCGCTGTCACGACCGTTTTTTGATGAGCCTACGCCCTTCTTATGTGCCATTTTATTATCTCCTTTAAATTATTTCTGTTACTTATAACGCCGTTAAGGTTTATTCAGCCGGTGTTTCTGCTTCTGCAGCAGCTGCTTTTGATTTAGCGGCAGTTGTTCTGATTTTTGTAACCATTACTCTTGTAAAGAACTGTCTGTGACCCTGTTTTTTTCTGTAGCCTTTTTTAGCTCTTTGTTTGAATACGATAACTTTTTTAGCTTTGTCGTGTTTAACGATTTTACCTTCTACTGTTGCTTTTTCAACATAAGGTGCACCAACTTTTGATTTAGCACCGTTTACGAGCATAACAACTTTGTCGAATACAACTTTGTCGTTTTCTTCACCGTCGATAAGTTCGATATCAACGTAGCGACCTTCTTCTAATTTGTACTGTTTTCCGCCTGTTTCAACTATTGCGTACATTTTGTGTTTCCTTTCACTTGAGGGGCTGTAGCAGGGGCACAATTAACTTGTTTCATTTGTATGGCTTAAGTTTTTATCTGTATGCCAACCGGCATTTCTAAGCTTTTGCCATTCCCCGGCGTTTGTGGACAGCCGACCTATCTAACATTCGTATATTAAAGTGTAACAAGCACATAAGCAGCTGTCAACACAGTTTGTAAAGCTTTTGTCACAAAAATAAAAACCCGTCCGGTGTGAATCAGGCGGGTAAATAGCTGGATCGTGTCTGGGTAATTAAATGTTATTATTATATTACCCGTTGATTTTTTTTAGCCTATTACCCGACTTACCTATATTTATTGAGTCATCAATTTATTGTACATTTCAAGAGCTTCTTGAGCTTTTTTGTTTTTTTTCATCATTTTACAAGTGTATGCAAGGTTATAGTAGAATGCAGGCTCCTGCGGGTTAGCTTTTATAGCAAGCCCGAATTCATAGCGTGCATTGAACCAGCTTTGTTTTTTTAAGTAGCAGCAGCCTTTGTTGTAATATGCATAAGCAAAATCTTTTTTAAGCTTTATAGCCTTTTTGTATTCGCTCATCGCCATATTTATTTTGTTGTCGTAAAAATATAGGTTGCCAAGGTTGTAATGCGCTTTATAATTGTTGTCATCAGCTGCAATCGCTTTTTTTAGCAGAAATACCGCATCAATCGGCTTTTCTTTATCCTGAGCAATATTAGCAAGAAAGAGCCAGTCGTCAGAAATTTTTTCGGAATCCGGTATTTTAGTGAACAGTTCTTCCGCTTCTTCTAGTTTGTTTGAATTATACAAAAATTTTGCCTGTTCTCGAATATCATTAATTTCTGACGGTTTTACATCGGATTTTGATTCAGTTTGCTGCTGTGCTGCCTGTTCTGCAAAGTTTTGTTGTTCTGATTGTTTTGGTTGGGGCTGTTTTTTGGTGTTTGTACTTTCTTTTCCGGTTTCTTTTATATTTTTAGGTTCTGCAGGCAGTTTATTGGTATCTTGTTTAGTGTTAACAGTTTGCGCGGCAGGAGTTTCATTTTTTTGTTTTGTTTTATTTTTTAAGTTTTTGAAAGTATTTTTTAATTTGTTGTTATTTTCTTTGGGTAATGTTTGGGACGAAACCGGAGCTTTTTTATCCGATTTGTCAGCAGGTATTGATAAGTCTTTTCTTTTGTCAGTCTGTTTTTTAGTATTATTGTTAGTTTTTTGCTGTTGTTTTAGTTCTGATTTTTGTGTTTGTTCATTTGAGTTTTTTTTCTCAACTGCTTTTATTTCAGGTGTTTGTTGTCTTACTTCGTGTATTTCGATTTTTGGCTGCTGTTTGGTTTCTACCGGCTTTTGTGGTGCACAAGGAACAGGCGGAACTTGTGCATCTGCCTGATTTATGATAAACAGCATAGTTGTAATAACAGCAAGTGTTTTTATATTTTGCATGGCAAAATTATAATCCAACAAACATTTTTTAACAAATTTATAAATTTCCGATTTTTGTAAATAAATATTACGATTTTGTGTTGATTTATTAAATTATATCATTAAATTGTTTTTATTAATATACAAGGTTTTAGTTACAAGACAGAAGAGTACAAATGAACAATCAAAACAACAATGAGTTAAATATTGTGTTTGATTCAACTCCGGCACTATTTAACTTGAAGCAAAAGGCTTCACAAATTCAAAATAATTATTCTTTTCAAAATAAGATTAATGAACTTATGAGTTTTGTGCAGGCAAATAAATTGAGTTTCAGCAATTAGAGGCTGTATGTAAATCCGTCTGACTTAAGACGGTTTACGGTTTCTTGTAATTGCTCATCGCTTGCTACTGCGGAGAGGCGGAAGAATCCTTCACCGTTTTTGCCAAAAGCGCTTCCCGGCACGAGTACAATGCCTGATGTTTTTAAAACATCCGAGGTAAAGTCGGTTGATGTCGTGTATCTTGGCGGTACGGGCAGCCAGATATAGAAGGTTGCGGATGGGATGTCTTCGTCTTTTATTTGCCAGCCGAGTTCTCTGAAACCGTTTATAACAATCATTTGTTTTGCTTTAAAGCTTTTATTTGCTTCACAAATATAGTCATCGCCTTCTTTAGCGTTTAAAACTTCTGCTGCGCACTTTTGAAGAGCTTTAAAAAGCCCTGTGTCTATTGTGGATTTTAATCGTCCAAAAGCGCCGACAGCATCAGCATTGCCGCATACCCATCCGAGTCTGAAGCCTGTCATTGAATAAGGTTTTGAAAAACTGTAAAATTCAACTGCAACATCTTTTGCCCCTACAATTTCAAGAATGCTGTGCGGCTTTTGTTTTTCGTCAAAATATATGTCGCAATAAGCAGCATCGCTGATAAGCCAGATTTGTTTTTCTTTACAAAAATCTACGACGTGTTTTAGGTATTCCTTTGTACAGGTTGCGCCGAGCGGATTGGACGGATAATTTATTATCATCGCTTTGACTTTTTGGGGATTTATTCCGTCATTTTGCATATTATGCCATATTTTATCCATATCAGGCATATAGTTGTCAGCTTTGGTTAAAGGTATGCCGTAGCTTTTGCCGCCGCAGGTTTTTACCATTTGCGTATAAGAAGCATATCCTGGGTCGGGCACAAGTATAACTTCCTGTTCATCGGTATTTGTTGTCGGGTTAATCAAGGCTCTTATAAAATTAGCAAGCCCCTCTTTTGAGCCTATCAGCGAAAATATTTCTGTTTTTGTATCTAACTCAACCCCGAATCTGTTTTTCATCCTTTTGGCAACAGCTTCAAGAAAAAACGATTCGCCTTTCGGTGTTGAGTATGTATGGATTTGCGGTATTTTTAAAGCTTCTGTTAATTTGTCATAAACAAACTGAGGCGGAGGTGCAACAGGTGCGCCCATAGCTAAAGCAATAGGTGCTCTGCCTTTGGCTTCCAGCTCCGGTGTTAGCCTTGCAGCTTCCTGTTTAATGCGAAACATTATATATGTATCTATTGATTTTACATATTCGTTAAACAGTTCTTTCATTTTATTTTTTATCCTTTTGATTCAAGCTGATATGCCCAGGCACTGTGATTGTGTATGCTTTCTAATGATTCAACTTCAGCTTCAAAGTATTTGATTTTATTATTGTTTCTGAATTTTAGAACGATGTCCCTTAGTACATCTTCAACAAATTTTGGATTGTCGTAAGCGTGTTCTGTCACATATTTTTCATCTTCGCGTTTTAAAAGCGGGTAAACTTCGCAAGAAGCTGTTTTCTCGATTTCAGAAATCAAATCTTCAAGCCAGATATGCTCTGTCTCGTCGTAGCTGATTACAACTTTTATAAGGGCACGCTGGTTATGCGCAGAGTAGTCGGAAATCTCTTTGGAGCAAGGGCAAAGTGTGGTAACCGGTACTTTTACTCCAAGATAAAATTTGTAATTGTCTTCTTCCAGAATTCCCTCAAACGAACAGTCATAAGCCATCAGTGATTTCTGTTTAGAAACCGGAGCTTCTTTTTCTATAAAATATTTAAAGACAAATTTGACCTGTGCGGCTCTGGCTGCAAGCTTTTCTTTGATTGCTTCAAGACAGCCTTTTATGTCAACACCTAGGAGTTCTTTTTCTCTCCATTCGTTCAGTATTTCCATAAAACGCGACATATGTGTGCCCTTAAAATTCATGTCAAGAGATGCGCATATCTGCGCTTTTGCATAAACTATCTGATTGTCCTGACCTTTCCTCTGGATAATTAGGGGAACATCTACATTTTTTATACCGACTTTTTGAATATCTATACCTCTGCTGTCAGCGAGGTTTTGAACATCTCTTAGCGGCAAATCCTTTATACGGCTTTTCATATCAATCTTTCTTATTGAAGGTCATCAAGCTGTTCTGTTGATTTTTGTTCAAGCGCAAGCAAAAGCTTTAATGCAGCGATTCTTTGCATTTTAGGCGGAGCAAGTCTGAGCATTTCAATAGCTTTCATCATAACAGGATCGTTGTCGTACCAGCGATTGCCTTTGCCCTGATATTTTGCAATTGTTTCGTACAGGTGTTCAATTACATCTGCAGCAACCTGTTCCTGGAGTTTTAATATATAATCTGCTGCTTCTGCTTTAGTTTCATCTGTTTGAAGTCTTAAAAGTTCAAGTGCTTCTTTTAAAACAGGATCTTTGTCATACCAGCGTCTGCCATCAGTCATTCTTTTTTCCTCATCAATATCTTTTATTTGATTATATTAACTTTCTTTGATTATGTCCATTGTGTAAAAACAATTTACAGTTTAAACGGCTTGAGTGCACGCTCTAAAATCCCCAGACAGAATGAAATAACGATTCCGTAGTTGCTGATTGGCAGGTTAGCCTTTTTGCATTTCATAATACGGGATAGGACTTCTTTTCTGTTTGTCATGCAAGCTCCGCAATGAATCAGCATTGCATATTGCGTTAAGCCCTGCGGAAAATCGTGTCCGGAATGGTAGACGAATTCAAGATTTTTACCGGTTTTTTTCGTTAATAATCTCGGGATTTTTACTCTTGCTATATCGTCTTCAATCTGGTGGTGCGAGCAGCTTTCGCAGATTAAAACTTTGTCATTGTCTTTAAGATTATCAATTTGCTTTGCACCCTCGTAAAACTCTTTTAAATCGCCTTTTAACCTTGCAAAAAGTATAGAAAAAGAAGTTAGTTCTATATCTTCCGGCACATCTTGTGAAACTGAAGCAAAAGCCTGTGAGTCGGTAATTACGAGCCGGGGTTTATGCCTAAGCTCTTCGAGGGTTTCTTTAAGTTCTGTATCTTGAGTAACAAAAACTTTACATCTGTTATCCAGCAAATCCCTGAGTACCTGAACCTGCGGAAGAATTATTCTGCCTTTAGGTGCTTCTTTATCAACGGGAATAACGAGTACGACTGTATCTTTGGGTTTTACAATGTCGCCGAGAATTGACGGCGGTGTTATGAAATCATCAGGACAAACTTTAACAAGCTGTTCTTTCAGCCTGTATACCACTTCTCTTCCTGATTTTAAGCTTGTTTTAAGCGGCTGTTCAACGTATTGTTGTATGTTTTGAAGTTTTTCATCCGATATTTCTTTAATATCCTGTTTGTTTATTACTGCAAGAACCGGTATTTTTCTTTCTTCAAATTCTTTGTACAGGGTAGTTTCATAATCATCCCACCCGTTTGAGTCGCAAATTATTATTGCAATATCTGTTCTGTCAAAGATTTTTTTTGTTTTTTCTATTCTTTGATTGCCTAAATCTCCGATGTCGTCTACGCCGGCAGTATCAATAAAAACCACAGGTCCAAGCGGTAAAAATTCCATGGTTTTTTCAACGGGGTCTGTTGTAGTTCCTGCAGTTGGCGATACGATTGATATGTCTTGATTAACAAGACTGTTTATTAATGAAGATTTTCCCGCATTTCTTTTTCCGAATATACCTATATGCAGCCTGTTAGCTTTAGGTGTTCCCTGCATTGTTTGCCTCGATTTCATTGTTGGCGGAAGGTTTGTTTTCCATCTCTTCTTCTATTTCTTCTTTTATATCGCTGATTTTGGTATTTGTAAACAGGAAGTAAATCATTGATATTACGGTAATCGTAAGCATTATTGTAATCTGGTGTATGAATGCTATACCAAGAGCGTAGGATTTTTCTATGTGATATATTCCGAGTGCCAGAATATATGCGTACTGATAAGGACCGACAAAAACTGACGAGGATGGGATTATTGTAGAAAGTGCAATAAAGCTTATTATAAACAGAGCAATTGAAAATCCGTAATGCTGTCCGAACCCGAGTATAAGAACGTAGGTAATTATGCACTCGATGCCCCACGCAAGACAGCTGGTTGCAAAAGCCATGAACAGGCAATTAGGCTTGTTTAAAGCCTGAAATCCTTCCATAAATCTGTTTATTATGCCGGATATTTTAGTAAATACAGGCTCAAATTTTGATAATGCGGGTATTTTCGATAGTTTTTCAAAAAACCATGTTGTTTTGTTGAATTTAAAAATAATAAAAAATATAACAAGACTGCCTATAAACAGAGCCGAGGCAAGGTAGGTTATGTTAAGCACCCACGGATGTTTAAAATACGTTAAAACAGCAAAAGCAAGGATTAACAGAACCGATACCCCGTCAATAATCCTCTCAAGAATTATTGAGCCAAGTATCTTCATCTTGCTTTCCTCAAGCTTCTTACCTATATGAAATGCTCTCCAAAAGTCTCCCGCTCTTGCAGGAAGATAGCTGTTAAGAGTGTTCCCTGTTGTAAAAGCAAAGAATGCTTCCTTTACAGTCAACTTTTTGCTGTCGCAAAGAAGATATTTCCATCTTACTCCGCGCAGATAAAGCCCAGCTACATACATAGGTACGAAAATAAGCAGCACCCTGTAATCAAAGATTTTGAATGTTGCTAAAAGCTGTTTAAAATCAAGATTCCAGCAAATTAAACCGATAAAAATCAGGGTTATAATCAGTCCGACAATTTTTTCCTTGTGTTGTGTGATTTTATTCACTTTTATTTAACCTTTACGAGTACTTTGACCGATGATTTTTCAGTGTTTCTTTCAAAAGCTTTTATTGAATCGTCTATGTCGAAAATGTCTGAGATTAGCGGTTTTACGTCGATTCGTTTGCTTTCCAGAAGTCTTAGTGCCGGAGCAAATTGTCCGCAGCGCGAACCTACAATCGTTATTTCATCAACAACTATCGGAGCAAGATTAAACTCTTTAGAAGCAGCAATGGTGCTTTTTAAAATAAGAGTTCCTCTGGGTTTTGTTAAAGCGACGGATGTCTCAAAACCTGAAATAGAACCTGTTGCCTCGACAACAAAGTCATAAGCTTTTTCAATTTTTAAATCCTTTAACAAGGTTGTTTTAACCCCCTGTGCTTTTGCCAGTGCGAGTTTTTCTTCGTGCTTGCCGACAAGCGTAATGTCAAGCCCCGCTGCGTTCAGCGCCAGAGCAATAATAAGCCCAAGTTTTCCGTCACCGAGTACTATAACTTTTTGGTACGGCGGAATATGCACCTGCTCTAAAATTTCCAGAGCTGCAGCCAGCGGTTCTACAAAAACAGCTTCGTCATCGGTAACGTTTTCGGGAATTTCAAGAAGATTTTTTACGGGTAAACATACATATTCTGCAAAGCAGCCTTCTCTTTTCCATATCCCTAACGTAGAACGGTTAAAACAGTGCCTTTCTAGCCCCTGTTTGCACCAGTCGCATTCCCCGCATCCGCAGTTGATTTCACCTACTACTTTTTTGTTTAAAAGAGATTTGTCACTGTCGTTTATTGACTCGACTACACCGGTAAATTCGTGTCCGAGTATACCTTTGTATCCCATATAGCCTTTTGTGATTTCGTAATCGGTGTTACATATGCCGATAGTGTTCACTTTTATTAATGCTTCACCTGCTTTTGGCTCAGGTTTCGGATAGTTATTATCAAGCTTTAAACCGTTATCGAAAACAACTGCTTTCATTTCTTCTCCCCGTGTACTATTCTTAAATTTACTTTTCAATTATATGATAATGTAAATTTTTTGTCCAAAAAACGGCAAAAAAAAATATTTTAGTGTTTTGTGCGGATATGGATTCTGTCGGAATGAATACATTTGCCGGTTTTGATATTGGCGGCAAAGATATGAGGTATGATAAACTGCAAAAAAGGCTGCAGAGAAATCATTATGCCAAAAAAGAAAACGATATTTATTTAAAAAAATACGAACTTTTTAAACAAAACCTTTCTGACTTAAAAAAACAGTCTGTTATTGCTTTTTCTCTTGCCGGAGCTGCTATAGCCTGCCAGTTTTTATTTAGAGGCGTCGCCAAAGTCCCTTATAAGGATATAGAAAAAGTCAAAAAACTTGCACGCGAAATAACAGAAAAATATAACCTCCAAAACAAGGGATTCAGTGCTGTTATTGCTGATAAAAATCAGAGTGTAATGCGAGATATTTACGGCAAACAGTTAAACATGCCCGAAACTAAAAATTCAAGGTGCGGCTTCTATACATTACCCAAAAACATTGCTCTTGCTTGGAAAAATTCGCCTTTAGACTTGTTCCATGAAATAGGTCACGGGGTTTCCGGCAATAAAAAGTTTGGAAAAAATTGGCTTTTCTGGGCGCACAGACTTCCTTATTATTCCCCTGTACCTCTGTTGTGCGGTTTGATAAACACTTCCGATAAAGATAAAAAATCACCTTTGATGCAAAAAGCTTGTGCTATAGGTCAAAAATTAAAAGACACATCGCATTTTATCAGTATGGCACTGTTTTTGCCGCTATTAGCCGAGGAATTTAACGCATCTAGGCTTGCGTTGATGTTTTTAAAATCCAAAGATAAAAAGATTGCACTTAAAAGTACGCTTTTATACCTTCCTGCGTTTGGTTCTTATCTTGTAAATGCACTGGCTGTTGCTAATTTTGTAAAGGTTATTAATAAAAAATCGGACAATATCTATTTGCAAAAGTCATTGTATAAGCAGGCAAATGATTATGAAAAAACTCTAAAATTTGATGAGAATGTTTCTCCTAAAATTGCTGTTATAGACGAATACAAAAATAAAGCCGTAAAAATAGACTGGGATGATAAACCCGATATGCTGCATGGAGAAGCTGTTGAGTCTTTTATAAAAAAAGGATTGCCGGATGCCACGATATCAAGATTTGATACCAATTTAGATGAAGTTAGTGTCAAAAATGCTCTGGATGAAATTTTAAAAAGTGACGTAAAATATGATGCCATAAACCTTTCCAAGTCATCAGATATAAAAATCAGCGACCTTTCCGCTCTGATAGGGTTGGATATAAATGCCGGAACTCTCAAAGAAAATAAAAAACTTATTAAAGAAAGATTTTACAACTCACCATATCAGGAAGCAAAAGACATAAAAGACATAATAAAAAAACTCGAACTTTTGGCTTCAAAGGGCGTAAGAGTTTATATTTCAGCTGGCAATAAAGGTAAAGACTATCTCAATCTTTATACACTTGCCGACAATGTTAATGTCGTCGGTGCTGCAAACAAATACGGGGTTGCCAAATCGGCTTTTAGCTGTGACAATTCTCTTGTAACAAGATGGTGCAAAGGAGTTTTTAAGGTTATTAAAGTTAAAACTCCGTATGGAAAAGTAGGTTTTGATATTAATGAGGATGGAAAATCAGATATATTGGTTTCTGATACAAGTTCTATGTTAAAAATTCCCAAACGTTACATATTTGGAACGTCATTTGCTGCACCCAATGCACTGGTTTATGACTTTAAAAAAGTAGTCGAAGACTAACTCTCTTGCAGTGATTGTACTCCCGAGACTTTTGTAAGACGTTATCCGGAGGGTGAAACCCGTACTCTGCGAGTATCCTGATTCGTACGGCTCGCCGCTGGCTTGCCTACGACTCAAGCAAGGATCTATGTTGCAATTTAAAAGTTG
>CASFCQ010000059.1 GCA_949293185.1 uncultured bacterium | reverse complement strand
GAAGTTTCATTGAAAATTTTATACGGAGCTTTTTAGAACAACTTATTGAAACAACAACAAAGCGAGTGTGTTTGAGGATTTTTTCTTTGACGATAATAAGGAAAACTTAAATAAGATAAAAAAATCCGAGTTCGCGAGCTGGGGTTGAAATTAGTTGTTGTAAAAGCGAAGTATCTGAATTTGAAATGAAACTTCCGGCTGAAAATATAAAAATCTCCAGTAATATTACATAATAAATATTATTAATACATAAATGTTTAAATAAAAAAAAGGAGAGCTTTGTACTCTCCTTTTTTTTTATTTAAATATAACCTTTTATTTTGCAGCTTCTGCTTTCTCACCAACCTTCTCAAAGACAATCTTTTTATCTTCAAGTTTGGCAGAAATAACATCGCCTGCTTTATATTTTCCGTTAAGAATTTCTTCAGCAAGAGTATCTTCAATTTTCTTTTGAATAACCCTTCTAAGCGGTCTTGCACCGTATGCTTCCGAGTATCCTTCATCGGCAAGGTAATCTTTAACCTCATCAGATACTTCAATAGTGAAGTCATGTGACTGAATACGTTTAACAAGGTCTTTAAACATAAGGTCAACGATTTCTCTGATTTCAGGTTTGCTGAGGTGAGAGAAGACGATAATGTCATCGATTCTGTTAAGGAATTCAGGTCTGAATGCTTTTTTCATTTCTTCCATAACAGTATCTTTGAGGTGTTCGTATTTGTCTTTTGACTCATCGGAAGCCACAGAGAAGCCGAGTCTTGATGTAGTCGTAATCATGCTTGCACCAACGTTACTTGTCATAATAATGATAGTATTTTTAAAGTTGATGTGTCTGCCTTTTGCGTCAGTCAAACGACCGTCATCAAGGATTTGTAACATGATGTTAAATACATCGGGGTGAGCTTTTTCGATTTCGTCAAACAATACAACTGAATACGGTTTTTTACGTATTGTTTCAGTTAAGTGTCCGCCGTCATCGTAGCCGACGTAACCCGGAGGAGAACCGATAAGTTTTGCTGTAGAATGTTTTTCCATAAATTCTGACATATCGACTCTTATCATGTTTTCTTCAGAGCCAAATACGGCTTCGGCAAGCGCTTTAGCAAGCTCAGTTTTACCAACACCTGTAGGACCGGCAAAGATAAAGCTTCCTATTGGTCTGTTCGGTGATTTTAAACCGACTCTTGCACGTCTGATAGCTTTTGCAAGTGACACAACAGCCTGATCCTGACCGATAACTCTCTGGTGAAGTGTATCTTCTAATTTTAAGAGTCTTTCAGATTCTTTTTCAGTTATCTTGGTTGTCGGGATACCTGTCATTGTGCTGACAACTTCTGCAACATGTTCCGCTGTTACAACCGGTTTGTTTGCGTCATGCTCTTCTTTCCACTGCTGGGACATTTCTCTGATTTTTTCTTTTAAATCAGCTTCTTTATCTCTGAGGTTAGAAGCATGCTCAAATTCCTGATTTCTTATTGCATCTTCTTTTTGTTTGATGATATTTTTAAGCTCTTTTTCAAGTTCTTTGCCTTCTGGAGGCAGTGAGCTTACGTTTAAACGTACTTTAGAACTTGCTTCATCGATGATATCAATAGCTTTATCAGGTAAGAATCTGTCTGTAATATATTTGTCAGACAACGACACTGCTGCAATAATTGCTTCATCAGAGATTTGCAATCTGTGGTGTTCTTCGTATTTTGATTTTAAGCCTCTGATAATTTCTATTGACTCATCAATTGAGGGTTCATCAATTATTACAGGCTGGAATCTTCTTTCCAGTGCAGCATCTTTTTCAACGTATTTTCTGTACTCATCGAGTGTAGTTGCACCTATAACCTGAATTTCGCCTCTTGATAATGCAGGTTTTAAGATATTAGCCGCGTCAATAGCGCCTTCTGCTGCACCTGCACCTATCAAGGTATGCATTTCATCGATAACAAGGATTACATTACCCGCCTGTCTGATTTCGTCCATGATTTTTTTCAGACGTTCTTCAAACTCGCCTCTGTATTTTGTGCCGGCAACAAGTAAGCCCATATCAAGCTGAATAATCTTTTTGCCTTCCAAAATATCGGGTACATCCGAGTTTACAATTCTTATTGCAAGACCTTCTGCTACCGCAGTTTTACCAACACCCGGTTCGCCTATAAGCACCGGATTGTTTTTAGTTCTTCTTGCAAGAATTTGTATAACACGTTCAATTTCTTTTTCTCTGCCGACAACAGGGTCGAGCCTTTGCTCCTGTGCAGCAAGAGTTAAGTCTGTACCAAACTCGTCAAGTGACGGGGTTTTGGTTTTGCCGCCGGAAGCCGTGCCTGCTGTAGCTGTTTGTGCTGCGGGTTTAGATTCACCGAGCATTTTTATTATGTTGCTTCTTAGTTTATTTAAATCTACGCCCAGGTTTTCGAGTACTCTGGCTGCAACACCTTCACCTTCTCTTATAAGACCTAAGAGCAGGTGTTCTGTGCCGATGTAGTTGTGACCCAGTTGTCTGGCTTCATCCCATGACAATTCAAGAACTCTTTTAGCTCTCGGGGTAAACGGGATTTCTACTGCAACGAAACCTGAACCTCTGCCGATAATTTTTTCGACTTCGGCTCGTGCATCTTTTAAAGTTATTCCCATTGATTTTAGCGTTTTAGAAGCAACTCCCGTGCCTTCGCCAATCAGCCCAAGCAATACCTGTTCTGTACCGACGAAGTTATGACCTAATCTTCTCGCTTCTTCTTGAGCGAGCATGATTACTTTTATCGCTTTCTCTGTAAAACGTTCAAACATTTATTAACTCCTGTCCGTATATATTCGAATGTTAACCAAGTTAGTTGAACTTGGTTACACCAGTTCTTAATTATTGTACCTCATATAATATATATCTTTCAACTTAAATTTTCTATAATTTTGCTTAAGCTGTTATTTCGTTCAGTAATTTTTTCGCGGGATAGTAGCCGTATCCTTTATCCATACTGATTTTTAGTGCTTCTTTGGCTCGTTTGATGTCATTTTTGTTCAGATAGCACTTTGCAAGTAAAAAATGTATTTCAGGGTCAACATAACAAACATCTTTTGCTTTTTTAAGAAACAATTCGGCTAGTTCAAAATATTTATTGTTTACGAAAACACGACCTATAAATTTGTAGCTTTCAGGATTATTTTGCGCTAAAAGGTGTGCACCGTTTGCAATATTTTCACAGTAAGAGATTAAGTTTGCCTGTAAAAGTGCATCTAAATCAACCTCTAAAAAAGCGCGTATTTGAAAAAATGTAGGAATATGCATTACATAAAGGTCTATAAACTCTAATAGCGATTTGCCCCAGTGCACAGCAGGGTCATCTGTTTTTAGCACAGACCATATTTTTTTTGTTTCAGCCAAATTGCCACATAGTAATTGGCATCTTCCGTATTCATACAGCATGCCTGCATTAAAGTATATTTCTGCGGCTTTTGTATAATTTTTTTCTTCTATAAAAATCCTTGCGAGAATATCATGCTCGCTGATATCTGCAGAATCCCGCAAAACAGATTTTAATTTATCGTAATCTTTGTCAACATAAAATCTTGTTAGTAGTTCTTTTCTGTTCATACTGTTAATCAGATATTTTATTTGTCAGTCTTTGAACAATATTAGTCGATTTTTCATTAGAAACCAGTAATTGAGCAAGTTCATTTATTGATTTTTCTGTAACATTCTGGCTTGTTATGTTATTTTGTTTAATTTCTTTGTATAGTTCTTCTCTGTATACAGAAACGTTTTTTGGAGCATTAATGCCTAGTTTTACAGTATTTTGATTTGTATCGAGTACAATTACTTCTATATTATCATTTAAAATGATTTTCTCGCCTATTTTTCTTGCTAATACAAGCATTTGTTCTCCTGTAATTTAATGAATTATTGTGCAGCTGCTGCATTTGAAAAAAGTGAATACTTAACCGGATAATTAGAGTTGGATAGGATTAATTGCATACCCTGTTTGTTTAGCGCGTTTATTATTATCGGTGCTAAAAGATTTATAGTTGCTTTTTGCGGGTTTGCAGCCGGTATAGTTACAATGTTTAGCGATATTAAAGAGTCTGCAGAAGTAAGCTCTATCTGCTCTGCTGTTTCTGTCGGAATTTCAAACTGATAATCAATATTGAAAAAAGCAGGAGACGTTACCGGAAACGCCAATGCAGGATCTTCTATGGACTGCAGCCATTTAAATGCTGAGTTCTCTTTGTGCTCGATTAAAACATATTTACGCAATTTATTGTAGCCGATAATAGGCTGTACAAAATCAAATATTAAATTGTCGTCTATTTCTACTTCACCGAATCTGGTTGTTGTGATTTTCATAATATTTATACCGTAAAAACTATTAGTATGTCGGTGCCATCTGATTCATCATCATTGTTTCAATGAATTCAGGAGAGATGTTTTTTGCGTTGCTCTGATTCATCATTAAAAAGGGAAGCATGTTCATGCTGTTGTTTTGTTGCGTATTATTTCCCAAAAGCATGCTCATTTGCATCATTTCAGGGTTTTGGTACGCAGCAGGCTGCATCATAGTTCCCATTGGATTCATACCTAATTTTGCCAATGTTTTTACTGCATTTGCTATTTCTTCATTTGTCGGCATTTCTGATTTTTGTTCAGGTGTATTGTTAACGCTGTCATTGATATTTTCTTTGATTCTTTCGAGTTTCTTTTTGTTTACCTCTGCCTGAACAGGAGTATCAAAGAATTTTTTTGATTGAATAAATTTATCCAGCGTTGTTTTATTTCCTTCTGCATATGCTGCGCATGCTTCAGGTGTTTCTATGCAGGCTTTTGCTCTTCTTGCATAGTTTACCAATGTCTCATTTGAATTGAGATTTTCTACATTTGTGAATGCGTCAGTAGCTTGTTCGTGTTGACCAAGTTGATAATATGACAACCCTTTATAGTAATATGCGTATATATTTGACGGGTCATCCTTTAGAATTTTATTTGTATCTTGAATGCAGCCAAGATAATTTTGGCTTTTATATTTTGATACCATTGCTCTGATTGTTGCATCAGATGTTTGTGCAAATGCACCTGTTTGTATTGTCATAAATGATAATAAAGCTAACCCTAAAATAATTTTTTTCAATTTCATACCTCTATATCCTTTTTGTTTATATTTAATTATTTTTGTGAATAAGTCAATAACATTTTAATTATATATTACTTTGTTTATATTTGCCTAATGTATTTGGTCTAATTACATTTTATAAATTTCATTAATTAAATCATCTTCCAGTTTTTTTACATTTTCAGCTGGTTGAGTGTGGTTTTGTATGAATATAGCAAATGTATATTTTTTGTTGCTTTTAGTATCAATATAGCCTGCTATAGAGCTTATTCCGCTTGCCGTGCCTGTTTTTGCTCTCAATCGTAAGCTAAGGTTTATTAATCTGTCTCGCAGCGTTCCTTCCATTGGTTTTGGTAACAGTATAGCAAATTTATCAAATTCTTTGTCTTTGTATATTTTATTTAGCGCATCTGTTGTCCAATCTGCTGTAATCAGGTCGTTTCTTGATATACCGCAGGCATCAACAATAACTATCTCATCAGTTGATTTTATATCGCTGTAATATTTTTTAAACATGTTAACTGATTTTTGTGTTGTTCCCTGCTGCTTTGTGTTATGCGCGGATGCTGATTTAAAAATCATTTCTGCATATAGATTGTTGCTGGTTTTTAGCGTTTTTGCAATCAGATTTTCCAGAGTGTCGCTTGAGTGTTTAGTTATCAGCGAAGCTTGATTAGGGACAGGCGCTATTTTTATCTGTCCAGAATATTTCAGTCCTGCTGCTGATACAGCTTTTCGCAATTCAGTAATGAAATATGTTTGAGGAGAATTTATTGGCAATTTCTTTGTGACTGCGCTGTGTATTGTTCCTGTAACATAAGTCATGTCTGATGATTGCCACGGCATTCTTTCAAATTGAATATTATTTGTTGAGCCGCTTTTCAACAAATTTACAAACATCATGTGATAGTCGCTTTTATTTTTTATTTCTGCAATGTTGTTTTTGCCAGGGGTAATAGTGATATCAATTTTATTTTCATTAACTGTATACGGGGAATATTTTGGCAGCAATGCATTTGTGTCATCATCCCACATCCAGCCTGTACCCCATTGTTTGTTGTCAATTACTGATGCATCAAGAACTATATCATTAAACGGTTTTCTGTATAATTCTTTTGTTTCTTTGAGAAGGCTTTTTAGGTCGTTTGTTGTAAGTGACGGGTCTGCTGCTAATTTTATGTATAAATTATTATTTTTATCCACAAATACCTGTGTATCGAATGTGTACTCTGGCTTTAATTCATTATAAGCAGCTTTCATTGTGAATATTTTTTGAACCGATGCAGGATTCATAAGTTTTTGTTCGTTATATTCGTATATTATCTTCCCTGATTTTGCATCTTTTACGGAAACTGCTATAGTTGCCGTTTTATCAAGGTCTGATTTTTTTATTATTGAGTCTAAACTTGCGCAAAATGCTGAGTTTACACTTAAAGTCAATAGTCCGAGAAATATAATGACTGTTTTAATTTTGCTAATCACAGATTTATCTCCTTATAGTTAAAAGTTTTAAACCCGGTATCTCTTCTGTCAGAAATAAGTGGAAAGTTTTCCCTTAATTCTTTTACTTTATCAGTATTAATCTCATATAGCAAACAACTTTCCTCTGCATGAAGTGAGGCTTCAATATCGCCCCACGGGTTAATTATCATAGAGTTGCCCAGATTATACTCTTTATCCGTAATTTTTCCGGTCTGGTCAACTGTAATCATATGGCACTGGTTTTCTATTGCTCTTGCTCTGTGCATTATTTCCCAATGTTCAGGCTTTTTATTTGACCATGCAGCCATGTTTACGAATATTTCTACCCCGTGTTTTGAATATTCTCTGTATATTTCAGGAAACCTGATGTCATAACATATGCTAAGACCTATTTTAGTTCCTTTATAGTTTAATATTTTTAGTTCATTGCCTGTTGTTATATATTTGTTTTCTTCCGAGCCTTTATGCGAAAACAGGTGCATTTTGTCGTATGTGGTTACAAGATGACCTTTTGCTGATATAACGGGGCATGTATTTGTGCAGGTATTGCCACGCTTTAAAATTATACTGCCGCCTATTACATTTGCATTATAACCGAGGGCAATATCTTTTAGCTGTGCGATGCTCTCGCTGTTATCAAGTGTTTCTGCTTCTTTAGGAAAATTGGAACAATACCATCCTATTGACCAAACCTCAGGCAGTATTATAAAGTCGATTTTTTCATCGGAGTATGGCAGTAAAAGAGAATGAATATTTTCAAATGTGGCTTTTTTATTCCCTATTATTGTGCTGTTTTGTACTAATAAAACTTTTAATTTCATTCTAAAATTATAGTACAAAACACTAAATGATGCATATTTTAATATATTGTCCCAAAAAGTTTACCTGAACTGTCTTTTGATGATATTTCAATATTTTGTATAGTATTACACAAATTTTTATCATTTGTGTTGAGATAGATTGTAAGATAGTTTGGGGTTACTCCTTTTAGCATTCCTGTTTTTTTATCAGGATTTTTTTCTACAAGTATGCTGGATTTTGTTCCGATATTTCGTGTAATAAAATTGTTTAATTTTTCGTTTGCAAGTTTATGTAGTATATCTGCTCTTTCGTGTTTAATTTTATCAGGAATCTGATTGTCCATAAGAGCAGCCCTGGTATTCTTTCTTATTGAATAAGGAAAAACATGAACTGAAGAAAGTTTTGATTTTTTAGCATTTTGATATGTTGTTTCAAAATCAGAATCGTTTTCATCCGGAAAACCGGCAATGATGTCGCTGCCAATGAATGGCATACAGAACATATCGTCAATTTTATCTATAAGTTCTAAGCAGGTTTGTGCACTGTAGTGTCTGTTCATGTTTTTCAATGTTTTGCTGCAGAGTGATTGCAGTGAAAGATGAAAGTGCGGGCAGAATTTGTTTGACTCAGATAGAAAGTTCAGTATTTTATCGCTTATTTCAAGAGGGTTTAGAGAACCAAGTCTGTATCTTTTAATATCTGTATTTTCTATAGCTTCAATCAGCGTCAGCAAGTCTTTAGGTTCGGATAAATCTTCGCCCCATTGACCTATGTGTATACCTGTTAGTACAACTTCTTTTATTCCAGAATCAGTGTAGATTTTTATTTGTTGAAGAATATTTTCTATGCTGTTGCTTCTGCTTTTACCTCTCGCAAGCGGGATAGTGCAGTAGCTGCAATAGTTGTTGCAGCCGTCTTGTATTTTTAAGTACCCCCTTGTTTTGGAATATGTGTGTATCAGCTGGTTGTTAAATTCATTTAGTTCAAATATGTCCTCTACGTTGCTTTTTCTTGTTTTGAGTGCTTCGACGATTTTGAATTTGTCGTTGTTTCCGAGAATTATGTCTATAAAGTTGAGTTCTTCAATTTTTTGAGAGTTTAGCTGGGCGCTGCAGCCGGTTAGTACAGTTGTTGTGGTCGGATTTTTGTGTTTAATATTTCTTAAAGTCCTTAATGCTTCAATATCCGCTGTTTCTGTAACAGAACACGAGTTTAGTATGTATATATCAGCATTGGCATTATTGCTGCATTCTATATAGCCTGCGTTTAGAAGCTTTTCTTTTATTATGTGTGATTCCAGCTGATTTGCTTTGCAGCCGTGAGTTTTAATATAAAATGTTTTCATAAAAAAATTTTAATATAAAAATTTTTTATTTTGTATTATAATATCTAAGTAGAATAATATAGAATTGGCATTGGGCATGTCTTTTTCTAAGATTAATAACAGTTTTAATATCTACAACTTGCCTTCCAAGAATTTGCGAAGCTTTAAAGCTGCAGACAATTCTGATAATTTGCCAAACAAAGAAGATATTGATGAGGAGCAGATAGCAAAAAAAATTTCTGATGATGAAATTTATGCATTATCTGCATTTGTTCCTGATAAAAAAATGTCCAAGGTTGCAGAAAATACAATGAAAGCTGCACTTGTGACAATTCCGATTGTAGATACAGTTGTTTCTTCAGCTGTAAAAAAAGGAAATTTGTCCGCAAAACTTAAATACGGCGCACAAAATACGCTAAGATGGGGGAGTGTTATTGCAGCAGGTCTTGCTATTACAGGTGCGAAAGCTGCAATTAACTCTAAAGTAAAACCGCTGGATGATTTTGATAAAAAGCATCCTGTAGTTTCTAAAATAATTGATTTTGCTGCTATGTTTACAGCTTACGATTTCTTTAATAACGGAATTAAAACATCAGCAGTTGCGTTCAAAGAACTTTTCCCCGGGGTTGCAAACAGTATGAATAAAAAAGTTTATGCCCCTGTTAAAAACTTTTTGAATAATTCTTTTGTTAACAGAAAAATAGTACAGCCGGCTGAAAAATTTGTTGAGAAGCGTTATTATCTGGGCAGAGCAAATAAATTTGCTGCTTTTATGGCTGCTCCGGCTATGTTTGTTGCTGCTTTTGTCAGATGCCATAGGGAAGAAAAAAACAGAAACGAGCAAGTTAACAGAAATATGAAGTTTCTTTATGCTTTAAATGAGGCTGTTGCTAATAAGACTAATGACTAGTAGTTAGCCTTGAGAGTGCTTTTATGCTTTTTAGCTAAAATTCTCTGCTGCTAATGCTGTTAATTATTATAATATTTGCAAAATGCTCTCTATTTTTTAGATTAAAGATATGCTTGACCATGCCGGTTGTTAATGGTATTTTATTCATACAGCAATTGACTAGACTGTATAGATAATTGCTTAACCGAGGACTCAGTGGCACTCTGCCGACGAGGAAGTAGCTAAATGTTACTTCTGAGGATAGGAAGAAGGACTCTGTGCAAAACGATTCATAATCGTTTTGGATGGAGGCAGGCAAAGTCAAAAACGAAGTTTTTGTGTGCCGTATAAAAATTGCAAGCAGTCCCGTAAACAATTTAATAGTTAAACGCCACGGGCCTGTGGCACTCTGCCGACGAGGAAGTAACTAAATGTTACTTCTGAGGAGAGGAAGG
>CASFCQ010000058.1 GCA_949293185.1 uncultured bacterium | reverse complement strand
GCGAGCCTGTGGTGAGGATTAGTTAATGTTAAAACGGAGTATCAGGTGTAAAAAAATAATATACTCTTTGTATTAAGCACCTACAAAAATTTAAAACACAGCTGAAACAAAAATAAAAAAACACATAATAAATATTATCAACACTAATTATTTTTACAGACTCAAGCTTCGTACAACATTTGCGCAATGTAAATATCTTTTTTGGTAGTAATTTTTATATTTGAATAGCTGCCTTCACTAATATAAACAGGTTTTCCCAATGCTTCAACAAGCCCTGCATCATCGGAAAAGCCTTGCCCTTCAAACTGTTTATGCGCCTGCATAATAAGATTATAATCAAAAATCTGCGGAGTTTGTACATACCAGAGAGTTTTTCTGTCGGGCGTTTGGGTTATTTTATTATTTTCATCGGTCATTTTTATTGTATCAACAGCCCTGACAGCTACTATTGCAGCCCCTGTTTCTTGTGCTTTTTTTAGACATTTTTCAATATCTTCTTTTTTTATCAACGGTCTCGCTGCATCGTGAATTGCAACAACATCGGGAGCAGTGCAGGCTTTTAGTGCATTAAAAACAGATGCCTGTCTTGTCGAACCGCCTAAAACGACTTTTACATCCTGTAAATTGTAATTTTTTAAAAGACTTTTTAATACAGGTTCAAAATTTTTTGATACAGAAACCACAATTTCAGACGGATTAAACGGAGCAAATGCTTCTATAGAATGAATTATGACCTCTTTATTGTCTATTTTTTCAAGAAGTTTATTTTTTCCGTATCTTGCAGAACTTCCACCTGCGGTTACAACTACTGAAAATTTCATTATTTTATCCTTTAAAAATGTTTAAAACTTTTATTTTCAAATTCCTGCTTAAGTACGCTTTCTATCTCCTTTGTAATAGGATTAGCAGACACTGTACCGATTTTATGGAATTTTGTTTTGTCCAATTTTTCAAACGCTGTTTTATCAATACAAAAAACCAGTTCAAAATCTTCACCGCCCCACATAAGCAAATCTTTCCATTCATCAGGAAAGGCGGTTTTTAGCTGTTCATCCACAGGAATAGAACTAAAATCTATATCAAACAAATATCCGCAGCCCGTAGATAATTTGTACAAAGCATCTCCAAGTCCGTCAGAAGAATCCATCATTGCTATATGTTTTACATTGCTATCCAGTGCCGTTTGCATAATTATCCGGCTTTGTTCTATCCTTGCTGAGGGTAAAAGATGTTTATTTATAAGCATTTCCGGTTCTTTTCTACCTTGTAAAAGCAGCTTTAAACCTCCTGCACTACTGCCGTGCATGCCTGTCAGCGCAATTATATCCCCCGGTTTTGCATTTGTTCTTGAGACCTGAACACTATTATATTTTTTACCTATAGCGCATATCGAAATATAAACTTTGTCTGCTCTTGTAAGATCGCCGCCTGCAACTTTAGCCCCGCATTTTGAAACAGCTTTTTCTACGCCTTTATAAAAATCCTCAACAAATTTTTTTTCAGTATTTTGAGGCAATGACAGAGAAATTGTTATATAAAGCGGTTCTGCCCCTGCTGCTGCCAGATCCGAAAAGTTGACATTGACAGCTTTTTGTGCCAACGTATACGGGTCAGTTGTTTCCAGCAAAAAATGTACACCTTCTACAAGAGTATCTTGTGTTATACACAGGTCATAATTTTTTAAGAACGCACAATCATCCCCCAAAAGCGATGAATCCGATATCGTTTTATTAATGATTTCAAGATACTCCAGTTCTTTCATAAAATTATTTTATCAGGAATTTAAAATTTTTGAGCTTTATTTACCATTCTGAGCGAATGTTTCTCTTAATCTGTCCAAAAACAGTTTTGCAGCAGGAGAAAAAACCTGATATTTCTTCCATACTATATCTAGCCCTGATTCCAACTCGGGCAATAATGGTTTAAAACATAACTTACTATTTCCCGTAGTATTAACCAGTTTATCAAGAGTTACAGCATACCCCATGCCTGCTTCTACCATAATTGCAGCGTTATATACAAGATTGTATGTAGCAACAATATTGAGATTATCAAACTCTTCCCCAAACCAGTCCAAAAAACCGCTGTCAGCGGAGTATTTTTTTGACATTTGACGTGACGCCAGCAACGGTACTCCGGTTAAATCCTCCAGAGTTACAGCTTTTTTATTGGCAACAGGACTGTCTTTTCTGGCAATTACGCCCCATACATCTTTATCCGGCAAACTTATATTATCATATTTTGACAAATCAATAGGCTGAATCAATACCCCAAAATCAAGTAACCCTTTATCAAGTTTTTCAATTACATCCTCTGCATTGCCGCTGTAAATATGAAATTTTATATCCGGATACCGGCTTTGAATATCTTTCATAACATAAGCAATATGTTTCATTGAGTCTGTTTCCCCGCAGCCTATATAAATATCACCGCCTATTATATCCTTTATTGAACGGAAATCAGCTTCTGTTTTTTCAACCATATCAACAATTTCTTCCGCTCTTTTTCTAAGCATCATCCCTTCAGGAGTAAGAGAAACCTTATATTTACCGCGTATAAAGAGTTTTTGTCCTAATTCTTTTTCCAAATCCTGCAGTTGTCTGGAAAGTGTCGGCTGGGTAAGATGCAGAGAATTTGCTGCAGCTGTAATGCTGCCTTCACGTGCAACCGTTAAAAAATATCTTAAAACTCTAAATTCCATATACATTACCTTCTTTTATAATGTATATTTTATATTTTTTAATTATGCCCGTCAAGCATTATGCGATATGTAATATAAGTATTTGCTATTTTATAAAAATAATAAATAATATAAATATGAAAAGCAATACAGAAAAAACACTTCAAAACCTTAAAGACGCAAACTGCAGTTCCGAGTTAATTCGCAAATACTTTGACTTAGCAAACGACGGCAAAATCGTTCAACAGCTAAAACTGCTCACAACCCATAAATCAGAGCTGTTAAACAGTCTGCACAGATGCCAAAAACAGATTGATTGTCTTGACTTCCTCATTTTTAATCTCGAACAAAAAATAAAGACACTCTAAATATTAATAACTAAGGAGATATTTACAATGGAAATATTAAAAGTAACAACCCAGCGGGGACTTGAACTCAAAGGCGCAATATTTGGCGATGAAACTAATGACACAGTGCTTATTATGTTAACAGGCATTTGTTCAAACGTATTTCAAAATGAACTTTTGTATACAACCGGCAAATTGCTGAGTAAAAACGGAATTACCTGTATAGTAGCTCACGCTCACGATTCTTTTTCCTGCTTTGCATACACTGATTTTTCCATTGGCAAACAAAAACATGCCGGTACATTCAACGATGATTTTAATATGGTATATGAAGATGTGGAAAGCTATGTTAAGTATGCAAAAGAAAAAATGGGATTTAAAAACATCATACTTGCAGGTCACTCGCTCGGCTCAAACAAAATCATCCACTACCTCGGAAACACTCCCGATGATTTTGTGGACTACTTTATAGTCTCCTCACCTGTTGACATTATGCACTGGTGGAATGTTATGCCCAATATTGACAACTGTTTTGCAATAGCAAAAAGCTGGGTTGAAGAAGGTCGCGGTGATGATATACTACCGTTTATGTTCGGAGGATTTTCCCCGATGACAGCAAATACAGTTTTGGGATTTTATAATGCCCAAAACCTTAAAAACTGTCCGGTACTAAGCGGCGAAGGCGAAACAAACTCATTGTACAACATAAAGCCAAACGGTTCTTTTATTATAGGCTCAAAAGATTCTGTAACAGGCGATAGCCCGAAAGGTTTTATGGAAACCCTTAACTCCTGGACAAAAGACCCTAAACACAATCAGGTTATTGAAGTAGAAAATGCTTCCCATATTTTCTTCGGCAAACACGATGAATATGCAAAAACAATACTTGACTGCATTCAAAATCATTTTTGTTGCGCAGCGGCAGTTTAATACAGAAAGGAGATATATATGCACAAAGCTCCTGTTATAAAAGAATTAAAAACAAAACAAATAAAAAACCAAAGCTTCGATGCAGAAAGAGCCCTTTATAACATAAAAAATACAGATGTCGTAAACTGTACGTTTGCAGGTCCGGCTGACGGCGAGTCTGTACTAAAAGAAGGAAGAAACTACAACGTTATAAACTGCTCGTTTTCATTGCGCTATCCTATGTGGCACGCTCAGGGCTTTAACCTGACAGATTCTTCTATGGACGAAAAAACACGCGCCCCGCTATGGTATTGCAGTGATGGCAAAATTAAAAACTCAAAAATTGACGGAATCAAATGCCTGAGAGAATGCAGCAACGTTAAAATAAGCGGCTGCAGTATTGAGTCGCCGGAGTTTGGCTGGAAATGCAGTGGTATAAATATCAGCGACTCTGTTATTGATTCAATGTACTTTCTTTTTGAATCAAATAATGTTGAAATAAAAAATTTGACAATGACCGGGAAATATTCTTTTCAGTATATGGACAATCTTCATATATCTGATTCAAACCTTGATACAAAAGATGCATTCTGGCACAGCAAAAATATTCTTGTAGAAAACTCCGTAGTTAAGGGGGAATACTTAGGCTGGTTTTCAGAAAACCTTACATTTATAAACTGCAAAATTATCGGTACTCAGCCGCTATGTTACTGCAAAAATCTCAAACTTATAAATTGTACAATGGAAAATACAGACCTCGCTTTTGAATATTCTGATGTAGAAGCTGATGTAAAAGGACATATAGACTCTGTTAAGAATCCAAAATCAGGAACAATCATTGCAGACAGCATAGGAAAAATTATTGAAGAAGATGCAATAATGCCTTGCAGCGGTAAGGTTATAACAAGATTGCAAACATGCACCGTAATAAACACAAATAACAAAAGGGCTTGCTAACTAACAAGCCCTTTCTTTATATTATATATTTTTTCCAAGTTCATAAGCCTGCTGCGGATACTGCGTAGAGCTTATATCTCCTGCACTCCATACACCTGAGGCTATAACACTTCCGGCATTTTTCCAGCCGAGATAATTTATTATGGCTTCATAATGGCTTATTGAAGGCTGGGCTGTCTGTTTTGAAGTATCAGCGTATGAAAGCAGCAATACGGCTTTTTTATCCGCTCCCATCAGTTTATTATTGATTGAATAAAATCTGTCGATTACGGCTCTTATCTGTGCGGATATCCCAAAATAATAGATTGGAGAAGCAAAAACTATTACATCAGCACTAAGAATATCTTCTTTCACGGAAGCAAAGTCATCTTTAAACACACATTCTCCGGTTGCGCCACATTTTTCACAGGCAATGCAAGGGTGAACATTTTTGAATGCAGAATCAAACCTTACCACACTGTGCCCTGCTTCCTGCGCACCTTTTATAAAACTATCAGCCAGGGTATTTGAGTTTCCGTTTTTTCTGGGACTTCCGGTAATAACAACTATTTTCATAAATTATCTCCTTACTGTTTTCCAATACTAAAAATACACCCTGATAGCAGCTATCAGTCAAGTAATTTTAGCCATTACTCTTTTATGATATAATTTTTTACGTTAATAATGTATCAAAAGTCGTCACCAAACCGGCGGAGGAAAATAAAAGAATGTTTGACAGTTTATCGGATAAATTACAGGAAATAATAAGAAAGACCTCGGGCAATGACAAATTAACCGAAGACAACATGCAAGACGCGCTGAGAGAAATCCGCCGCGCCTTGTTAGAAGCGGATGTTAACCTCAGAGTTGTAAAAGCTTTTGTTGCCTCAATAAGAGAACGTGCCGAAGGAGAAAATGTTGTACAGGGTGTAAATCCGGCACAGCAGCTTATTAAAATCGTTAACGATGAACTGGTAAAATTACTCGGTGAAAAAAATGAACCGCTCAGCCTTAGCGGTCATCCTTCAATAATCATGATGCTGGGGCTTCAAGGTTCAGGTAAAACAACTTCCAGTGCAAAGCTTGCCGTAAAACTTAAAAAAGAAGGCAAAACCCCGCTGCTTGTTGCTTGTGACGTATACAGACCGGCAGCTATAACCCAGTTAAAAACCTTAGGTCAACAAATAGATACAGAAGTTTTTACAATAGATGACTGCACGGATGTACAAAGAATTGCCTCAGAAGCTATTGAATACGCAAAAAATAACTGTTACAACGTAGTAATATTAGACACAGCAGGACGCTTGCAGATAGATACACAGATGATGGCTGAACTTTTGCTTTTAGACAGAGTGTTCCACCCGCAGGAAAAGCTGCTTGTTATAGATGCAATGACCGGTCAGGAGGCTGTTAACGTTGCAGAAAACTTTAATGAACAACTGGAAATAACTGGGCTTGTGCTTACAAAACTTGATGGTGACTCAAGAGGCGGGGCGGCATTGAGTGTTGTTTACTGCACCAAAAAGCCTATTAAATTAACAGGTGTAGGCGAAAAAATAGACGCCCTGCAAGACTTTCACCCTGACAGAATGGCAACAAGAATTCTCGGTATGGGCGACATTGTTTCTCTTGTAGAGAAAGCTCAGGAAAATTTTGATGCAAAAAAAGCCGAAGAACTTGAAAAGAAAATGCGTAAAGCAGAATTTTCTTATAACGACTTTTTAAATATGCAAAAAACTATGAAAAACTTCGGTTCATTAGACCAGCTGCTTGGTATGCTACCTATTCCGGGGCTTAAAAAAGACGACAGACAGCTGATTGCCAACGAAGGCGAAAAGCATATGAAAAGGATAGAAGCTTTTATTCAAAGTATGACACCGGAAGAAAGAGATAATCCTTCATTAATTAACTCAAGCCGCAAAAAACGTATTGCAAAAGGCTGCGGAATGGAACTGCAAGATATAAACCAGTTTATCACCCAGTTTGAACAAATGCGAAAAATGATGCAGGGATTCACAAAAATCTCTGACGGCGTAAAATCCGGCAAAATAAAAATGCCTAAACTGCCAAAAGGCTTTGGTAAGCACAGCAAGCTGCCGTTTTAATTTTTTGTTTTTTCAGGCTTTATTTCTTGTTCAGGATGCTTTTTTAATCCCTTGAAATTAAACGCCTGTTTTATATCTATGTGCTGAAAATCAATTGCGTCAATTGCATCATCCCACTTGTCGTGATATTTTTCAGAAACTTTTTTCCCTGCATAAGAGCCTACGCTCAATGCACCGAACAATGCAGGATATTTGACATACCATTTTTGGTTATCAACAGCCAGTGACACACCGGAAATCATCACAGTAGGCACAAGAGAGTTTGCAATAAGCTCTTTGGCTGTTCTTTTGATTTTGTTGTTGTACCCTTCTGTTTTTGCAACGGACATACCTGTCAATGCCAGCATAGGCGCTGTAGTTAACAAACTCATATTAGGTAAAGACAAAACAGTAAAGGCTGTTTTTTTAAACTCATCATTTACATAATTAAAGTTTTGAAAAACATTGCTTTCAAATAATATTTTATTTTTTTCGGATTGCTCCTCAACTTCTTCCTGCTTTTTAAAATACGGTCTGTTTAGTATAAACTTATGAGCCAAAGAGTTTGCCCAGATTGCGCCTAATATGCCGCCTAAAGTAACAACGAGCGCGCCTATTGTCTGCCTTGCTATATATTCTGTCTGTTTTAATACAATTTTATTAAAATGATTTTTACGGCATAGAGCTTTAGCAAGAGGATTCGTAGCAATGAATCCCAACAGCGAACCGGAAAGCATTGCAGTATCCTTAACGAGCACTGTCTTTTTTTTACGAGGCTTAGCCTTTTCATAATCCTGCAGAGTTTTACACGTGCTCACGGCAAGGAACACGGTCGGTGCTAAAATTCTAGGGCTGGTTATTGCTTTTGATACCTGTTTGATGTTCATATTTTTGTCAGTAAACTCGTTGTGCAAATAATATTAACCCCCAAAATATATTTTTTTGCCAGCTTCAATAAAAAATGTAAAGAATTGTAACAGTATATACTCAAAACTGAAATTTCAAAGTTTGTATATACTTTATATATATGTAAGCATTAAATAAATAAAACGAGACAAACAATAAAGATATTAAATAAGATGAGACTTTCACACTAACACTAACTAACCTACCTAACTTCCTAACCTTCCCTTCCTATTAAAAGTATTGCTCTAATGAAAATTAGAGCTTTTTTTTGCGCTAAAATATTTAACAGATAAGAAAAAAATTTATAAAAAGGTTAGATATATGAAATCAGTAAAAGAAGTAGTAACAGAATCAAAAATTTTAGACAGATTAAAAAATACTCCGCAGTGTCTTGAGCTTGTGCAATACCTGTTTGCGGACGAAGAACTGCAAGAGATGCAGGAATACGCAAATAATGTTTCAATAAAGAGACTGGGATATAACGACCATGGACCTGTGCATATGCGGCAGGTTGTCGGCAATGCAATAAAAATGCTCAATATCTTGCACGATTCCGGTATACAGACATCGCTGGAAAAAGAGGAAATCGGCACATTTGAAGACAGTATGTCCGGCGTGATTCTTGCAGGAATGATGCATGATTTAGGTATGGCAATAGGACGTCAGGGACACGAAGAGATGTCTGTAATCCTTGCACAGCCAATTATAGAAAGAGCGCTGCAGGCTGTATTTCCTGACAATTTACACAAACGTGTAATTATAAAATCCATTGCAACAGAGGCTATTATAGGTCACATGTGCTCAAGAAAAATCCATTCGACAGAAGCAGGCATAATCCTTATTGCCGACGGTTGCGATATGACCAAAGGACGTGCCAGAATACCGCTTGCAATAAACAATACGCCCAAAGTCGGAGACATACACAAATACTCGGCAAATGCCATAAATCGTATAGGAATCCACCACGGTGAGAAAAAGCCTATAAAAATTGATATAGAAATGTCCGCAGAAGTTGGATTCTTCCAGATAGAGGAAGTTCTTTTAACAAAGATTGACTCCAGCCCGGCTAAACAGTATGTTGAACTGTATGCCGGAGTAGCAGGACAGGAGAGAAAATGCTATCTTTAATAAACAGCTAATCTGCACTGTCATACAGTTAATGAGACAGCCTTCCGGCTTTATAGGCAATGCAATATCTGTCTTAAACAGTTATTAAAAAATTTTATAAATACTTAAGAGAAATTTTATTTAAAATTGGAGACTCTAAAAGCTCATACGTATCATACTAAAAAAGAGTCTCTTTAGCTTTTTATAAAAATGGTGGGAGATACAGGACTCGCTTGAGTCAAGAACTCTATTCAAAAGGTGACTAAATGTCACGTTTTGAATAGAGCCTCTGCCGTATAAAAATTAGCTCGAGCCTTACAAATCAGGATACTCGAAAAGTAGAACCAGTGAAGATTTTCCAACAGAAAATCTTCATCGTGAGAGTCAATAAAAAAAGACTCCCGAAAGAGTCTTCTTAAATGGTGGGCGATACTGGACTCGAACCAGCGACCCCCACAATGTCAATGTGATGCGCTACCAACTGCGCCAACCGCCCATTTAATTATTAAATTGTCATAATGTGATGCTACCTCTCGACAAACCTGCCACCGGCAGCTTTGTCTCGGCAGAGTCAACTGCGCCAACCGCCCATTTATCTTGTCAATCAAAGCCTTGCGGCTTTGAGATGCGCTACCACCCTCTCGCAACGATACTTAATCGTTGCTCGGCAGAGTGCCAACTACCAGTTTTATGTATTGAATTTATAATATCATAAAAACCTGATTGTCAAAATTATTATATTTCTATTTTTCATTTGTTTTACTAAAATGTGACATTAAACGCCCGATTCCATTGCGCATTTTTATAAAAGCATTCGCTTTATTTGTTTTTTCTTTAGAAACAAATTTGTCGGATGTTGTCGTACAAGTATTAATTACTTTGCCATAATCATTTGGCTTTTTGTATGTCAAAGGACGCAATGCGCTTTCAATTGTTGAAACCGGATTGTCAGATATTCCAAATATTTTACCCACTATTACCCCTAAATCACATGTCTAATAAAAAAAGGCGGCACCCAGATTCGAACTGGGGGATAAAGGCTTTGCAGGCCTCTGCCTTACCACTTGGCCATGCCGCCATTCATAATCGAATATTTGATTCCATCGTGCAAATGGAGCGGAAAACAGGAAATACTCGTACGACATTCAAGAAATCTATGATTTCGTAGAATGACGGATGCTGGCGATTTGCGATAGCAAATCGAACAGTAAACCGTAGTTGTTGCAAACTTTGTTTGCTTACAAATACGTGTGAGAGTCCCCTTATTTCGCTTTCAATGTTCAAATGGAGCGGAAGACGGGACTCGAACCCGCAGCAGCCTGCTTGGAAGGCAGGTACTCTACCATTGAGTTACTTCCGCATTATTTTTTGTTTTTTGCGTCCCTGCCTTCCCTTTTGTTAAGGCAGGTAGTAATCTGTACTCGAGAGCTCCGCTCTCTTAG
>CASFCQ010000057.1 GCA_949293185.1 uncultured bacterium | reverse complement strand
GTTTTTATTTTTTTATTTATAAATTAATTATATAAATAAATATAATAAAATAATAATAAGTAATAAAGAAATAATTTTCTGTATAAAACTATTATAAAACAAACAATATAAACAAACACACCTGTTCAAAACTTTGTTAATTTTTTGTAGAAAATTTTTCAATAATTTTTAAAAACTTTCAAAAACTTTTTCATTTATTTTTTGTTTGTATAAAACTAAAAACTTTTTGTATAAATTTGAACATCAAAAATAGAGTTTTGAACAGGTTTTATACAGGTGTTTTTTTGAAAAATTTCAATATTATATTATAAAAAATCGGCATGGGTAATCATGGAAACCGTTGCCATGCTTTATTTTTAACTTTACTTAATATTTTTTGAAATCATTTGCTTTTTGTTTATGAATCCAGCGCGCCATTTTTTGCTGTTCAAAACTCAGTGCAAAATTATACAGGCTTTCTATCAGATTTCTGCCGGAAGGTGATTTTCCTATGAACAGAAAATTTCCCGCTTTGTTTTTTGCAATATAAATTTCTTTTTGCAAAATTCTGTCAACATTTGTTTTTGCAGGAGTTTCTATTTTTAATTTTAACCATATATATAAAAGAGAAACAGAAGGTTTTTCTTCGTTTTCTTTTAAAAAGTCAGAGAATTCTTTTAGTATCATTTTTTCTGTAGAAATAGAGCGAAAAATTTTTCGCTCTATATTTATTTTATTAACAATTGTACTTCTTTAAAGTTTGGATGTTTTGATGATTTTAAAAGTTCAAAAATAACCATTTCTGTTGTCATTATTTTTGCACCTTCTTTTTCCATCAAATTTATTCCCGCTTTAAATTCATCAGTTTCGCGAGAAGCACACGCATCTTTTACAACAAAAACATTATATCCGTTTTCTAACAGTGCGAGTGTTGTTTGGAAAACGCAGATATGAGTTTCTATACCGAAAATAAAAACGTTTTTTACTTCTCCGATGGCTTCTTTTACACCTTCTGTGTCGAGTGCGTTAAAACTTGTTTTTTCAAAAAATTTTGCACTGTCCGGCAGGCAGTATTTTACCTGAGGAATAGTTGAGCCTAAACCCTGCGGATATTGTTCTGTTAAAACAGTTTTTATGTTCAGAATTTTTGCTGTTTTGGCTAAAATTTCAGATTTTTTTGCTGCTTTATCTTTTCTTAGCATTGCTGTTAATTTTTCCTGAACATCAATAAATAAAAAAGCAGAGTTGTCTGTAGTGATGTTTATTGTCATAAAAATCCTTTCTTTTTAAATTTATGATTTATAGTGCTGTCGTTAAGTTTTGAAAATCGTTTATAAAATCTTCCAGCATTTCTTCTATTTTTTCTTCACTCAATTCGTTAGTGTCAATATAGTATTTTTTTCTTTTTTCTTTGTCATTAATTTTTTGCAGTATTTCTATATTTATTGTTGTGAATCCAGGATAAGTTACAATAAAAGAGCTTTCGCAATCCTGATTTTTTAAAGAAAAATAACTTTTTTCTTCGCTTACGTTTTGGGTTATTTTGGTTTCAAAAAGTTTATCTTCGTTTGTTTTTTGCATTTGGAAAAACAAAGGCGACAAAATGGTTTCTAATTTTTTTGCAGAATTTGCTTTGTGTTGTTTAAAATTTTGAATATCTATTTTTGTTGTTTTAGGTTTTTGTTGTTTGGGTTTTTCCTGTACACAGATAAAGGAATTTCCTTTTAACAGTGCTTTTGACAGAGCTTTGTTTGCTAAAACTTCTGCCTCATCAAAAGGTATTTCTTTTGTTTCCGTATAACCGGCGCTTATTGTAAAGTCGCTTGTAAGAGCTTTTTTTATTTTTGTGAGAATTTTTCTTGTATCTTCGTTAGACGTGTTTCTAAACCACAGATAAATTTTGAAATCAGATGCATAACCCAGTATATCGCATGTTCTGACGTTATCTTTTATAATACTCATTAATGTATCCGGTGATATTTTGTTTCTGCTATTTATGTCAGGAGCAACAACGGCAAAACATCCCCAGTCTTTTTTGCTTTCTTCTTTTAAAACAGTATAGGTGTAATTTTCTGTAAACACCTGATTTTTTCTGTCCAGAATTTTTAACTGTGAAAGTAAATCTTTTTTGTTTTTGTTGTCTTCAACATTATCTCTTTGTTGCAAACACCAGAGAGTCCTGATTGTGTATTCTGTATCGGATGCGGTTGTTCTTATAAAATCAGTTACACCTTTTTCAAAAGCCGAGCACAAAAGATTTTCATCCAAATCATCATAGATTAGAATTATTGAGCATGTTTTAAGATCTTTGTTTTGTCTTGCTTTTTGCAGGAAATTTAAAAAGTCGTCTTCTCTGTTTAATTTTAAATGGTAAAAAATGAGTACGGGTTTTATTTTTCTTACTTTATCAAAACAATCGGCATGGTGTATTGTTTGCAGTATATCAGTGTTTCGAAGCAGCAGCACTTTTTTGTTAACTTTTTGTGCTACTTTTTCGTTATCTGTGATGAGTACAACAATGTTTTGCAAAAACCTTCTCCGATTAGTCCTTAATTTATATTTTATATCAAAACTCTTATTCGTGTAATTTATTACAAATTGTTAGCATGCTTTTTTATTTTTTAAAAATCTTATACTTTAGTTAGTTAAGTTTGAAACTTTTTGAGTATCCAGAAACCTTTGAAAGAGCCGTATTTATATGTGTGAAGAAAAATTATCCATCACTAAATCACCTATGGTAAGGCTTTTTGCCTGCTGCGATTTTTTGAAACTTTTGTAATTGCCAAAGGCAGCTGCAAAACGGATAAGATTTTTTGGCCATCAAATCACCCCATCACATAAAGTTAATAGAAATACTGTAACTGTATTTGTCCAATACACGTATGTGTACTGGCAAAGAGAGAGAAATGATTTAAGAAAGGAAACTGTATATGGGTATTATAGTAAACACGAACGTAACTGCGCTAAAGGCGGTTAATAACTTAAACAAAGCAACAAATGCGATGTCTACGGCAATGGAAAGGTTGTCAACAGGTTATAAAATTAACAGAGCCGGAGATGACGCTGCAAACCTGTATATTGCAACAAACTTGGACACACAGATAAGAGGTTCAAAAGTTGCAAAAAATAATATTACAACAGGTACAAACGTACTGGCGGTAATTGAAGGTGACCTTGATGTTATGCTCGATAATATTCAGCGTATAAGAGATTTAACTGTACAGGCTGCAAACAGTATTTATGATGAAAATTCAATGAATGCAATGAAAGATGAAGTAACACAAAGATTGGCAGAAATTGACCGTATCTCTAAAAACTCCAACTTTAACGGTTTAACGCTGTTGGACGGTCAAAGCCAACTTGCTGATATCGGTTTAAGACTACAGGTTGGTGCAAACTCTGATGAAGCAGCAAACTGTATTAAACTCGATAAAGAATTTTTCCAGACAGTGGATTCTACTACTCTCGGTGCTGATGCGACAGGAACAATGCCTGCCCTTACTCCGGCTGACGGTTTGAGCGCTAACGTAGATGCTGCTTTTGCTAACGCAAGTTGTGCTGCTCAGTATATTAATATGCTTGATGCTGCTGTAACAAGTATCAATGACAAAAAGGCTAAAATCGGTGCTACACAAAACAGATTGGATGCAGCAACAGACTCTTTGACCACAACTATTGAAAACTTAACCGAAGCTCAATCCACAATTATGGATGCTGATATTGCTGAAGAAACGGCAAACTATACAAAATATCAAATACTGCAACAAACGACCTCTTCACTTCTATTGCAGGCTAATGCACTGCCTCAAATTGCAATCAGTCTGGTCAATGGAGGTTAGTAAGACTAATAATCTTACAGTTACAATATATACAGTATTTCTTTCTGAGCCTGCTTTTGCAGGCTTTTTTTTGTTAAAGAAATAATAATTAGAAGAAACTTACAATACAAAGAATTGCAAATATCGCAATAAATTTTTGCACGTTATTCATTGCGGAAATAAATTCTTTTTGATTTTTTATTTCTTTATCCGTGTATGTTTGCAATCTTTTAACCGTGCTCAGTGCAGGGAATACGGATAAAAATATTATAAAGAATTTTACGGATAATAAATGTGCGTGTATGCCGAGAAACAAAACTGCATAAATTAAAAATATTAAAAAAATGTAAAAATGATACGCGTTAGTTTTGCTGCCGCATATTACAGGGATTGTTTTTTTACCTTCTTCTTTGTCGCTGTTGTAATCCAAAAAGAAATCTGTATAAAGCAAAGTCACTGTGACCATTGCAAAAGAAATCGAAAGCCATATGAGCGGGGATGAGATATTGCCTGTCATTACGTAAAAGACACCTGTGAATAATAAAGGTGAGAACAGGATTCCTATAATAATTTCGCTTAATCCAATATAACCGGATTTCGGGTAAATTAAACAGAGGATTGCACTTATTGCAATTAGTTCAAGAACAGGCAAACCGTATATTTCTACAAAAAAAGCGCCGGTAATCAAAGCTGTACCAAAAAATATAGCGCAGACTTTAAGGGCTTTTTGGGTTGTAATTTGTCCGTCCATAAAACATTTGCATTTTCCCTTTTTGATATTTATGTTTTTGTCTTCTTTTTGTTTTTTTAAGTAATTTTTATAATCTATAACATCATCAAAAAGATTGCCGCCAAGGTGTACACATATAATACCAATAAGTGCCAACAGTCCGTAAATAATATTGCCTTTTGCCGCAATACCCGCACTGAAAGCGATTGCCCATGCTGTAATTGACATAGGCAGCGCGTATGCACGTGTACACTCCAACCAGAAAGAAATTTTTTTCATAACACAAAGCATAACATAAATTATTCTTTAAAAGTAAATTCTATTTAAAAAAATCCTGCTGTCTAATTATTGTATCGGGGTCAGTTGGCTATATGGAAATTATTTATTCTAAAATTTCGTCAAGTTTTTTATTTTTGTACAACGATTCCAAATCATCATACCCGCCAATGTAATGGTCGTTAATAATAATTTGAGGAACTGTTGATATAGATGGGATGTTATATTGTTTTGATAATTTGTCACACATCTCATCAAAGTTGTTTTCAATGTTGATTTCTGTATAATCAAGATTGAGCATTTTTAGTAATTTTTTTGCTTTAATGCAGTACGGACAGGTTTGTGATGTATATATTGTGACTTTATTCATTTTAAACTCCTTATTTATATTATTATACAATAGAATATTTTAGGAAAATTATAACCGAGCGGTTATAATTTTTGCTGATATAAATAAGTTTTTATGCACGTAAAAAGACCTCTTAAAAAAGAGGTCTTTTATTTATACTTTTGCTTCTTCTTGTGTTTCTTCTTTTTTAGGTGTCATATGTTCGGCAATGAATCCTGTATTGAAATTGCCTGATATAAATACATCATTTGTAAGTATCTTTTTATGATAAGGGATTGTTGTTTTTATGCCGGTAATCACGTATTCATCAAGAGCACGGAGCATTCTTTTTCTTGCGTCTTCTCTGTCTCTTCCCCAGCAAATAAGTTTGCCTATCATAGAATCGTAATAAGGCGGGATTTTGTATCCTGTGTAAGAATGTGAATCTACTCTTACACCAAAACCGCCGGGTGCAATGTAGCCTTTGATTTCACCGGGGCAGGGCATAAAGTTTTTGTCAGCATCTTCTGCATTGATACGGCATTCAATGGCGTGACCTTTGAGTTGTATATCATCTTGAGTAAATGAGAGTTTTTCTCCTGCGGCAACTCTGATTTGTTCTTTTACAAGGTCAACGCTAGATATCATTTCTGATACGCAGTGTTCAACCTGAATACGGGTATTCATTTCCATAAAATACCAGCTGCCGTCGTGATCCAGCAAAAATTCGATTGTGCCGGCGCCTTCGTAACCGATAACTTTTGCAGCTGTTACAGCTGCAGCACCCATAGCTTTTCTTGTTTTTTCATCAATTGCGGGAGAAGGTGCTTCTTCAAGAAGTTTTTGATGTCTTCTTTGGACGGAGCAGTCGCGTTCACCCAGATGAACTACATTTCCGTAGCTGTCTGCAATGATTTGTACTTCAATATGGCGCGGATTTATAATATATTTTTCAAGATATACACCGGCGTTTCCGAATGCATTCTGGGCTTCTGTCTGACAGAGAGTGATTGCTTCTTCAAGTTCTTCCGGTGAATTTGCAATTCTCATACCTTTTCCGCCGCCGCCTGCAGTAGCTTTAACAATGACAGGATATTTTGCTTTTGCAGCAAATTCTTTAGCTGCATCCATATCGTCCACAAGGTCTGTTCCCGGAGTTACAGGAACACCGTTAGCTGTCATTGTTTTTCTTGCAGTGGCTTTGTCGCCCATTTTGCGCATTGCTTCTGCTGAAGGTCCGATGAATTTTATGCCGTGGTCACAGCATATATCAACAAAATCAGAACGTTCGGACATAAAACCGTAGCCGGGGTGGATAGCGTCTGCGCCGCTTGTTAGCGCAACAGAGATTATAGCCGGTATATTCAAATAGCTTTTTGCGCTTTGAGCAGGTCCTATACAGTATGCCTCGTCCGCAAGACTCACGTGCAGAGAATCTGCGTCAGCCTGTGAATATACTGCGACTGTTTTTATTCCGAGTTCTTTGCAGGCTCTTATTATTCTTACTGCGATTTCGCCTCTGTTGGCAACCAAAACTTTTTTTATCATATAAAATAAATTCCCTAAGTCTGATAGATAGTATAATTTTATACCAAACTTGGGAATTTTCCATAATTTTATATTTTTTTAAGTTACAATGTAAATTTATTTGATTACTTCTGTCCTTGCAACAGGCGCAGCAGTCCAATCCATTTGATTGTATTGGTATTGTTTAAGATTGTGACCTTTTACACGTTTTTTCATTGCATTGAAGTCATTTACAATTTCGTCAGCCATTGCTTTTGGGGATTCAAAAGATTTTGTTTTTGTTCCTCTAAAATGGATTTCTTCTTTTTGTTTATTGATAATGTTGTTAAATTTTTGAACAATTTTGTTTGTTTTGCCTGATTTTGCCATTTTTATACCGGCAATGGTTAAAGCGGCAGCGGCTGCGACACCTGCTGTAGTCCAGGCAATAGTTTTTCCGGTTGAATGTTTTTTGTGTGTCTCTGTTGATTCACTTTTTTGTTTGCGTTTAAAGTTTAGCGCTGGTTTTAATGATTGTGCTGCGATATTTTGTATTGCCATAATGTACCTCTTTTTTTTGTTTATATAAAAAACGTAAAGACTTTTATTTGCCACTGCAAACAAAAATCTTTACGTTTTTTAAATTTGTTTTTTTATTCAACGTACATCAAAACCTGTCCGTATTCAACGGCTTCGCCGTCTTTTACGCAGATTTGTGTAACTTTACCGGAAACTTCTGATTCTATTTCGTTCATAAGTTTCATTGCTTCGATAATACAAACAACTTGACCGGTAGAAACTGTTTGTCCTACTTCGACAAACGGTTTTGCACCCGGAGAAGCTGCCATATAGAAAGTACCTACCATAGGAGATGTAATAGGTTTGCCTTTAGGAGCTTCTTCTTTCTTTTCTTCCGCTGCAGCGGGTGCAGCAGCAGGCATTTGTGCAACGGGAGCTGCCGTGATAGCCTGAGGAACTACCTGTGCCTGTACTATCTCTTTTTCTTTTCTTATAACAATAGCCTGTTCGTTATCTTCGAGCGTCAATTCTGTTAAGTCGCTGTCAGATACCATTTTGACTAATTTTTCAATATAATCTAATTCAAAATTCATAGTAACATCCTTTTACTAAGTTTTAGCGGTATATGACCGATAATTCTATACTCTGTCGAGGTATTCGTTGGTTCTTGTATCGACTCTGATTTTGTCACCGTTAGCAATAAAGAACGGAACGTTAACAACTGCGCCAGTTTCGAGCTTAGCAGGTTTTGTACCGCCTTGAGAAGTGTTGCCCTTTTCTGACGGAGGAGTGTCTATAACTTCGAGTTCAACGTGGTTAGGAATATCCAGACCTACGATTTTGCCGTCGTGGAGCAAAATTTGTACGTTCATGTTTTCCTTAAGGTATTTTACGCCGTCACCGATGTGAACTTCCGGAACAGAAAGCTGTTCGTAGTTTTCTGTGTCCATCATTACGTAATCAGAGCCTTCTTTGTAAAGGTATTGCATTTCACGTTTGTCAAGTGTAGCTTTTGCAACTTTTTCGCCTGCTCGGAATGTTTTTTCAACAACGTTGCCTGTTTCTACGTTTTTGAGTTTTGTTCTTACGAAAGCTGCACCTTTACCGGGTTTTACGTGTAAGAATTCAACAACCGACCAGAGTCCGTTGTCCAATTCCAGTGTTAAGCCTGTTTTTAAATCATTTACTGATATCATAGATTTCCCTCATATACTAATGTATAAAATCTTAACATAAAAATGACGCAAAACGCAATTTTGACCGCTAATTTTTAACAATTATAAAGAATAAAGGCAATTTAGCAGGTATAGAATTGTAATTAACAATAAAAAATTATAATATCTATTTATGGCAATAGCATATTTGTGTTTAGGTTCAAATTCAGGTGACAGGCTAAAATCTGTCGAACAGGCAGTAAGCCTTATTAACCTTGCACAAAATGTAAAGATTATAAGAACATCGGCTCTGTATGAAACAGAACCCTGGGGAGTTAAAGACCAAAATTGGTTTATAAATATGGCAGTAGAAGTAAAAACTGACCTTAACGCCCAGGACTTGCTTGTAAAATGCCTTAATATAGAAAAAACACTCGGCAGAGACAGGGAAAAAGAACAGCGATGGGGTGAAAGACCGATTGATATAGATATTATTTTTTATGACAAAGAGGTTATAAACACAAAGCTTTTGACAGTGCCTCACCCGAGAATGCATCAAAGAGCCTTTGTGCTTGTGCCTTTACTGGAGCTTATTCCTGATTTTATTCATCCTGTTTTAAATAAATCTGTTTCTGAACTGTATGATGATTTAGAAAATGTTGAGGATGTGTTTTTATACGGGACAAGAGGTCATATGTATGAGTGATATCGGTATTGTAGGCGCAGGTCCTGCTGGTGTGATGTGTGCTGTGTTTGCTTCACGGAATCCGGAAAATAAAATATATATTTTTGATAAAAGCATTATCCTCAACACAATTCTTCCTACGGGCGGCGGACGCTGCAACCTTGCATACAGCGAATTTAACTTTAAAGAACTGGCAAAGTTCTATCCGCGCGGCGAAAAATTTTTGTACAGTGTTTTTTCAAGGTTTTCAACTAAGGATACCCTTGAGTTTTTTGACAAAATAGGCGTAAAAACCTATACACAGGACGATTTAAGAATATTTCCGACAACAGATTCTTCTAAAGATGTAAAAAACGCTCTTGTAAAACAACTGGACAAAAAGAACATTAAAAAAGTATTTGAAAATGTTTTAAAAGTAAGAAAACTTAAAGACGGCTTTGAACTTACGACTGACAAAGGTGTACATCGGGTTGATAAACTGGTTATAGCAACAGGCGGCAAAGGCAACGGGCACAGTCTTGCAGAGTCTTTGGGTCATAATATAACCGCATTGCGTCCTGCGTTGAGTTCTTTAATCACAAAGGAAAAGGATTTTGCGTCTATAAGCGGCATCAGCCTTAAAAATATTAAGGCTCAAGTATTTTTCAACAATAACAAACTAAAAATACCTAAAAATGTTTTAAGCGGGGATTTTTTGTTTACGCATAACGGAATCTCCGGTCCTCTTGTTTATAAAATATCATCATACTGTGCTTATGTTGATTTTAATGAGAATACCCCTCTAAAAATTGAGTTAAACCTTGTTAACAAAGAAAGCGCGGAATTTGACGAAATATTGCTGTCAGAGCTTAAAAATAATGCGCAAAAAGATGTTTTGAATGTGATAAGCAAATTTGTGCCTAAAAACCTTGCTGCTGCAATATTAAAAAAAGAAGATATTAATCCCGTGACAAAATCCGGACAGCTATGCAAAAAGGAAAGAGAAAAAATTGTAAAACAGTTAACCGCGCTTACGTTCAACGCACAGAAAGCTGCACGGGGAGAGGAGATAGTGACTGCAGGCGGGGTTGATTTGAAGGAAGTTGACGCCAAAACAATGGAATCTAAGCTGGTTTCTGATTTATACTTTTGCGGAGAAATATTGGATATAGACGGTTTGACCGGCGGATTTAACCTGCAAAATTGCTGGTCTACAGGATATATTTCAGGAATTGCCCTTGCAGGGTAATTGTGTGTGGCATTCTTTCCCCGTCATTCTTGTATATGTTACGTAATTCGATGACAAAAATTGTTACATTTTAACTCTTAACATACACGGCTTACTTAGTAAGCCGTAGGGGGTTCGGGGCGAAGCCCTGACGGAAGTTTATTAGAAACAGTTGTGTTTTGAGAAGATTTTGACCACAGCTTGTCGTGGCAAAATCTTTGATAAAACACTTTACTGTTTCTTTTGATAAGC
>CASFCQ010000056.1 GCA_949293185.1 uncultured bacterium | reverse complement strand
GATAGAAGTTAAAGGACTATCGTAACCGATTAAAGTTCCGTAGTTGATGTTAGAAACTTTAGGACCGTTTTTTAAAGGAACATTTTCAAAACTTGCATAAGGTTTAACCCAGAAGCCGGGGGCGTGTTGTTTTATCATGAGAGGGGAGTATGTACCCACATCAGTTGCATCACCTGTTGGAGATAAAGCGTATTTACCTTGATTAATGATAGCTACACGTTCGAGATACGGAATATTCATGAATGTATCAGCGTGCTGGAATGCGTAGTTAAATGTTTGAAGTTGTGTAGTGTATGCACCTGCTTGAGTAGCTACGGGTGAAGCTAAGACTGAGGGGTTAAAGGCAGAACTTGCATTGCCGCCAGCTCCTGAGCCGCCACGACTAAATGTAAAGAATCCGTCGTCGGGGTTGTATGAAACATCATATTTCCAGATGGGAGAATAAGCGATTGGAGAAGCGCCTGTAAATGCAACATTAGCAGCTAACTCATCATCAGCAAATTGAATGTTAGTAACATCTTCTTTAGCGTCAGAGAGAAGAGTAACGTTGTTAACATTCAACATTGCGTTGTCTTTAATGTTGTAGTTATCAGCTGTAATTCTGTCCATGGACTTGTTAGCTAAGTCAGCGTCGACAGAGATGTTTGTGTTGCCGTTTAAATTCAAGGTCGGGATATGCATTGTGCCGACAGACTGGTTATTGAGATAGATTGAACCTGAGTTTAATGATAAGGACTGTGATTGGTTAAAGACATCTTCTCGACCTAAGTAGAGATTGGTTTTGTCTAAGGATATGTTTGCGTTGATTATGTCGTTGTTAAGAACGACTTTGCCTGTGGAGTCGCCTGTGATTTTTAAGTCAAATGCTGTCTCAGGGGTTTCGATGAGTTCTAAACGTCCATCTTGGAATGCTTCATAATCCATCCCCCCGCCGCGAATTGTATCATCAAAGAGAATGACTCCGTTGTTTTTAGCTTCAAGTTTGAGGTTGGCTGTATTTTTGTCTGATGTTGCACCGGTTTTTGGGTCAGCAAAAACAAGCTCTCCTGTTGAGGCGTCTTGCATAGCCAAGCTATACATACCTATAGCGTTTTGTTCTTCTTTGCCATTAGAAATAATTTTGTTGCCTGAAAATACTGATTGTCCGTTATCTGCTACTATATTTATACCACTGTAACTGAATATTGCACCACCTGCTGCAGTACCTGTTTTAGATTCTGCGTAGTTGCCTATGAAAGATGAGTTTTTTATCTCACCTTCTGTTATTGTCATATTTTGTTCATCCATTGTGCCAATGCAGCCCAAATTAGCTATTGCGCCGCCCATAGCAAAGCCATTTTCTGTTGTAGCATAGTTGCCAATAAAATCGCCTTCGATGTTTTTGATAAATCCAGCATCTTGCATTATTGCACCGCCGGCAGCCATGTTATTCCCGGATACATAATTGCCAATGAAATCACCAGTTATATCTCCGATTATTCCACCGTTAGAAATCGCGCTGCCTAAAGCATTAGAATTAGCTGATGCATTGTTACCTATGAAGTTTCCGGTTATGTCGCCGATTGTTCCAAAGTTAAAAATCGCGCTGCCTGAAGCAGAAAAATTACCTGACACATAATTGCCAATGAAATCGCCGGTTATATCACCGATTGTTCCACGGTTGTTATAAATAGCCGCTCCAAAATCATTTGCATCTAATCCGACAAAATCGTTATCAATATCAGCGCCGTTTTGGTTTGTAGTAATTCTGTCAGGGGCAAGACGACTATTGTCCACATAGTATTTTATTTCATACTCAAAAGCATTGCCGCTGCCGTCAGGATTGGGGGTAGTCACAGTAAAAGTTTTTGTTTCATCCGCTATATCAGGATAGCCGTATTCTGTTTTATTAAGGTTCACCTGATAGTATTGAGGTACAAGTTTATTGTCTGTTTCAGACCATTCGTATTTTGTTATTACGTTAGTACCTGTTTGTTCAACCTGTTCGAGTGTGTATGATGGTTGATAGTCAGGGGTAGTTTCCGGGTCTGCTGCCATCACAGGTGCTGTGATGAAGAAGGATAATGCAAGGGTCAAGGCGACTGTTTGCACGCCGCGAAGCAGTGTCATTCTGCAGCATTCATCGCTGCGGTTTGTATTTAAATTAAAACCAAAACCTCCTAAAACCCTTGATATTATTGAGTTACAGGGTTTCGGGGGGGGGTAAAATATTGCTATATAAGCTATTTTGAAGGTTTTTAAAATCTTTGTTATTCATAACAATCCCTGCTTTCTGTTCTTAATATCGCCTACCGTATCAGGTAGTAGTTTTGGTTTAAACAAAATTAAACATAAAACCACATATCACCAGTCGGCAGGTTTTGAAAAAACTTTAGGGATTTTAGTGTGATTTTTACATTAATTTACATTTATGTAATAAATTTTTCGTCGCATTAGCGTTTTGATACGGTAAATCAAAGATTTAGCGCATCCTACATCCTACAAACTCAACGGCAGAAGAATGAAAATTCTCTTTATCTCAAATAAAAAAGGGAAGCCCCCGGATAAGTCCAACGGTGTAACCAGTGCACACCCTCGGACTGCGGGGGGAATCCTTTTTAAAGACACTGACAGAAATTAAATATTAAACACTGCCTGTGTCTTGTGTAGCAGACAAATCCTGCGCCTTGGCGTGGATTTCTATATCCATCAGTTTTGTCTGCTTATTGCCTTCTGCGCCGAATTCGTGTTCTGTATAAACGCCTCGTCCGTCAAAGGTCAAAGTCGCAAAATCGTTTTGTACACCGTTTATCGGGATAGCAGTTGCCTTGGCTTTGTAAATACAAAAATGTATGTCGCCGCCGTCGTTGCTGGTATCGAGTATCTGGGCTTTTAGCTGGAAATAATTGGGCAAATCGCCTCCGCCAAAGGTAAAAGTTCCGACTTCCGTATCGTCTTGACCAGAGGTAGAGTAAGTTCCTCCGGTCAATTGCGCCAGAACCTCGAGGCTGAGTTTTGCATATTCCATATTAAAAGTGACGGATTTAATTTTGTTAGATACATCAAGTACCTTTTCATCCCCTGTTAACGACTTTTCTTCGATTTCATAAGTCAAAGAAATCTGTCTTACCCCAGGTAGGTCAATACCCGTGCCGCAGGTAAATTTGGATTCTGAGTCTTCTGTTACGGGGAACAGTTTTGCGTCATCGACGCCGAATAGTTTTGTTACGGTTTTAAGTGCCATTTTATTCTCCTATCTGTTGTAAGTTATTGTTATATCAAGCACGTAGCAGTGCCTTTTTGATGAATCTTTTTCAAGATAATAAGGCCCGCTGTTGAGTGCTGCGTGCATTATTTTGCCGTTTATTGTTATTGCTTTTTGAAAACTGTCCTGCGGAAACAACAGGTCGTGCAGCGCAAAACACGTATCACGGCAAAGTTCTAAATCTGATAATTTTATTGTTATTTTTATGCCCGAGCGTCTGGCTAAATCACACGGTCGGCTGTCATAAAGATTCAAGACAATTACGTCATCGCCCTTTGACGAGTCGTAATCGTACTTTATCAAAGCTTCGTCCGCCAGTGAGTTTTGGACGATAAAGTTTTTTAAGTCATCTAAAATCATTTTTGTAACTCCTTTTTTATGCAAAGTAAACTTCATTGATAACGCAAACATTACTTGCAAGCGGGTAATAAGGGTTTACGTTAACGACTTTAAACACCTTATCTCTGATTTCTAAAATATCATCGACTTTAACGACCGCTTCCGTATAAAGACGCCCCGAGCAGACAAGCTGCTGACCCTGAGCATTAACCGTCAGAGAGTGTTTCATCTCTAACCGGCAATCGATTTCTTCAAGGGCGATAATGTTTGGGCGTCCGTTTTCATCAGTGCCGTTTACGGTTTTTAAGACAGCTTTGTTAACGAGCATATCTGTGTAGTATCCCATTTTTACCTCAAATCTATCGGATAACCTTTTTTAACCCACTTTTTGACAAGATAACGCGCTGTTGAGCTTGTAAGCTGATTGGCTTCAAAAGTTACGGATGCTGCGTTATAAGATACCGACCCTGCCCCGAGCGAAATTGATGAGATATTGTTTTCCATATTCTTTTTATGAATATTTGTGTCCTGACTGTTTATGAGAGAGTAGGCTTCTTCACAAACCGCGTCTTTTATATCCTGAGGCATTTCGTAATCTCTGGGGAATGCCAGCGGCTGCGCTGCGCTTTGCTGCGAGCCGACAAAATCAAAACGGCTGATTTTTTTGCTTGCGCTTATCAGCAGTTTTTCCTGTTCCTCTTGTTTTAGCGAATACCAGTCAGCGGAATCATATCTTTCATCAAAATAGCACTGTGCATCTTCTAATGTCACAAGCGAGTTTTGATATAAAGTGATAGTCATTTTTATCCTTTCCGCCATACAAAAGACGGGGGAATCTTTTGTGATTTCCCCGTCAAACCGTACGGCCTTTTTAATTTTAATTTGTACTAAATAGTGTTTTGTCGAGTTTAAGCTGATGCCGGTGTCAAAACAGCAAACGGATAACGGTTTTCACCGCCCTTTCTGTTGACAGGTGCAGCAACTTGAACACCCAATCTCATTACGCAGCGCAGCGCAAGCATATCCTGCTGGGCGAGGTTGTAAGCGATTGTACCGTCTGTGTTTTGAATTATTGCCTGATCAAGAACCTTGTATGTAATATCCTGACGTATTGAATAAACAGCCTTTGTAAAATCACCGGCAACAAGCAAAGCTTTTGTGCTGTCAAAGATACCTGTTTCGTCATACATCATAGGTCTGCCAACAAGGCTGACAGGCATTTCGGACGTCAAGCCAGGTGTATAAAGCAGCTGGTTATTTTTATCTCTGAGGTTTCTGAATTTTGCCTCTAAAGTGCTGTCGGCATAGAAACCTGTAACTTTATAGCCTGCTGCCTCAACTTTTGCCATAACTCCGTTTTCTCCGATTATGTCACCGGCAATGTCTTCATTTGTACCGATTTCTACCGTATTGTTTTTAGCAATAGCCTGTGTAACAATAGCTTCCGGATAAGAAGACGGTTTGTTAACACCGAAGAACACTGCCTCGTCAATAGCAACGCCGAACGCCTCAACAATTTGAGGTTTGATTTCGTCCCACATAGAGTATTGTGCATCATCAAAAACAGCCTCGGGGATAGGTACAATTACGGCGATTTCTTCTGCGGTAAGGGTTAATTTATCCCATTCTGCATTTGTGGTCTTTTTCATATCCGTGTCACCGTTTAAGAAGTAAGCGGTCGGTAAAGTTGAGGCAATCGGCAAAGTTTTTTGTTTTGCGCTCATGTTAGGCAGCTGTTTAAACAACTGCAAAGCTGCAGAAGCTTTAGGAACTTCCTTAATAATTTCTGTTGATGTTTCTACCGGAATCAAGGCTTCTGCGTTTGTACGTGCAATAAGTTTAGCATCTAATGTCATGTTTTGTTTTCCTTTCGTTTGTTAATGTGACAGTTTCAAAATACTAACGCCCCAGTGCAGCACGGATATACGCATCCATCTGCTGGGAAGGTGTAAGTACTTTTGTAGTGCAGGTTTTAAACGTCCCGCCAAGGTTGTTGTTTTTGCTCTCCTGAAAAAGAAATCCGTTTTCCTCTTTATACTGTTCGATAAATTTGTCCAGTTCTTCTGAGGATTCCAGATTGGCAGGGATATCCTTTGCCACAAGCTCGCTTTTTATACAGCCTGCCCTGTCAAGTTTTCTTATGACAGTAAGGTTTTTGTGTTCTTGTTTTAAAGCGTCAAGCTCGTTTTGGATTTCCTGTGCTCTGGTTTGAAGTGCAAGCTTTTGTTCTTCTTCTTTTTTGGAAGAAGTCCTATACTTTGCGGCTTCTTTGCGGAGCTTTTCGATTTCTTTTTTCATTTGCGCAGGGGAATGCCCTCTTAAGAGCAAATCCATTTTTTGTGCGGGAGTAAGTTCTTTTTCCTGCAGATTTTCGGCTTCCTGAGCCGATTCTTTAATAATTTGTTCAGAACCTGCCTGAACTGGCTGCAAAATTTCTTGCGGATTTTTTGCAGCAAAAATTTCGTCCTGTGTACCTGACATAGGAACTCCTTTCTTTGTGATAATTGCGGATTGCCTAAAAAAAGATTACAAAAGGCAACCCTTGTGTATGTAAGTTAGTTGTATATGATTTCGATAATTTTTATTATGAAATTTGTTACTGCTTATTATATTTTTTTGTAATACCAAACCAAACAATCAAAGATAAATAACAGATAAAAACTCCACCTAATGATAAAATATAGAAAAGTAGTATATAAAAATTAAATTTATGCCACATATATATGAAAATACAGTCAATTAACAAAGCCAATGAAAGTATTGTGATAATATATTTTTTATTGAAAAATTTCTCTAAGTTTTTCTTTTTTGTAATAGACAAGTATAAAAAGGGAAATAAAAAAAGTTTTCCTAATGCCAAAATTTGTAAAAATACAAAAAAACAAATTAATAATATATTAGAAACCGGCTGAGATGGGGATATAAATAGAAACAAAATTAATAAGTACCCAATTACCCAAATTATATTACTGCTTAATATTATATTTAATATAAGAAATGAAAAAGTTAATAAAAGATGTTTCATAAAAATCATAATAACAAAGAAGAGTCTTTTTTTATACTCTTCTTTGTTTTGCAATATTATTTGTTCTTAATAAAGCAAGTAGAGTAGACTCACTCTGTTTTATCAAGCCTACGAACTAAAAGTTTGCATAAAAGAAATAAATAGTATTGGTATTGTCATAGATAGAAATACCTGAAGTATATTTGTTGTATCGGGTACTTTTATGTAAAACACAAATCCTGTCTGCATTTTTTAACTCTGGGGGATATATATTTACATCATAGTCAGTTATTTTATCTTTAGTGGTCAGGATTTCACATTTATTTTTTTTCAAAACTTTATCAATATAGGCTTTATCTGTATCAAATTTGACATAATATGTGTTATATCCATCGAATGAATTTTCTTTTTTAAAGAAATAATTTGTTGCATTTGCTGGAATTTCTTGTGGAAAGAAAGAGAAATCTCCTGTTTTGGTATCTGTTTTTATTTCTTTTAAAATTTCGTGATATTTTGAAATCTTTATATCTCTGTTTTTTAATGAATGAAAAATAATCATACTGGCAAACAAAAATACAAGCAGTCCAATAAATACAAAAAATTTGAATATATTGGCAGCGAAAGTTTTAAATTTTGATTTAGAAAGTTTTATCCATACGGATAATGAACAATAACTCAACAAAAAACCACTACCAAACAAAAAATAAGTCATAAAACCTAATTTTTTAAATATCAAAATATTAAAAACCAAAATGATGATATCTAAAATAGCAGAAATAACAAACAATTTGATTTTACATTTTTTGTCATTTTCTAGTTTTTCCCAAAAAGACAAAGATTTCGTTTTATATTTTGTTTGAATTTCCCAAATTCCGGGCAAAACACTTATTTTAAATATCAAATTTATAAATAAAATCAATAATATATATAAAGTCAAATAATGTTCTGTGTCTTCTCTCCAAAAAACAATCGCACCTAATAAACCAAAAAGAATTATCGGGATAATATTGGTCGATATAATTATGGCTAAAATAACAAAAGTTATAATATTCATATGATAATTATATAAAAAAATACCCGAAAGATATATTGAGTAAACCGGACATCGATATTAATGTATTTTGTAATTTTTCCAAACTTTTTCAGTAAGTATATATTCTCTTGATTATTTTTTTATCTTAAATAAGTACGAAACAGGTTTAAATAACTTTAATAGTATTATAAAAATTACATAACAAGGCAAAACACCACCAGCTGATAATAAATACGGAAAAAATATCCTAAAATCCAAATTATTAGCAAATAGCATTATAATAAAAATACTTATATCCAATAGCAGAACATATAATAAGTATTTGATTCTAAATCTTTTTACTGTTTTTATTTTGAATAAGATTTTATGTATATTAGGCAGGAGGGGTCTTAGCCAATATATTAAAAAGAAAGTGAAAAGTTTAATGAAAAGAAATATTAGCCATATAAACAAAACAAATATCAGATATAAAACTATATTTTTATCAAAATTTTCACCATCTTTATAAAACAATGAGAAAATATATGTCAAAAAAAACAATCCTGCACTAAAAAACACATTTACAAAGCCCAAAAACACAAGTTCTAAATATTTAATGATTCGTTTTATAAACAAAATTATATAAGAAAGACCGGCAAATGCATAATAATATATGCAGGTTTTGAGCTTAGTAAACTTTATTTTTTGCATAAAAACATAATAATAAAAAACAGGGCTATTTATAAATCAAATTGGTCTTTAACAGATGTATTTCGTTGTTTATCAATCCACACACTCAATGCATAATAACTTATAAAAACGCCTGTTCCGCATACAAAACAGCATAATCCTATACGAATTGCATAATCAATGTATGTTTTACCGAATAGCATATTATTTTGCATATCCAGAAAATATAGAATACCTGCTTCAAACAAAAAAAAGAAAATATCTAAAAACATTGCTTTTATCAGTATATTTTCCTGAAACTTGTCATCATTTTGGAATTTTTCAAAAAATTTATGTGAAAATGATTCGATTTTAGATTTTTTAAACAACAAAATGAAAATATAAATCTTGAACAGCCAGTAAAAAAATACGATTGCTATAGGCACACCAAAAACAATTAAGCAAGATAAAAAGAATTCATTCAAAAATGATTTGAATAACAATGGATGTTCTGTTGCTACAAGCCAAAAACCCAAGAAAAATAACGGGTACTTTAAAATGTTTGAACTTAATAATATATTCAATAATATAAAATTAATTTTATTCATAAATATAGTTTATAAGAAAAGCTGTAATGTACAATATACATTATAGTTTAAATTATTTAAAACTTCTCCCATACAGACTTTGGGATTTTTATTTCTGTTATTGTATAGTAATTTTCAATTTTGTCTTTAGACTGATAATGCCCTGCCATTTTAACTATTGGATTTATACTATACTTATTAAAATCATATGTATCAATAATTTTCGCTGTAAAATTAGAATCAGAATCTATCTTTATATCTATTATATCTGCTTTGTGTAAAGCGTTAAACAAATCAGGATTAAATATATTAAAATCTAAAGATGTCTGAGCTAATTCAACTCCAGGTTTAAACTTTGCTTTATTATCTCTTATATATTTTTTTATTGCATTAGATTTAACTATTTTTTGTGCTAATGAGCTGTTGGACGAAAAAACAAGTCCTCTACTTGTTTTTGTGTTCATTTGTTTTTCTACTTTATTTTGAACAAAATTCTGAATTTTTGAATTTTTAATATCACTTATTTTATTATAAACTCTGCCATTTTTGTTAATATAATCATTTCCTTCTTTAAATTTACTATAAGAAAGTTCCCATAAAGCTAAAGATTCATCTAGCTTTGTCAAAATTCCAATAATTCCTATTATTCTATCAAATAAATTTTTTCCAAAGTCATCAAATTTTTCTTTTAAATTATTAAACTCAAACTGTAACTTCGAAATTTCTTCAATAGTTGCATTTGCATGTTTTATATTTATTTTTATGTTATTTACCTCCTGCTTTGCTTTATTTGCTTTGTATTTTGCAAAATCTATCTGCTCTTTGGTTGTTTCTACTTGCTGTCTATCTTTTTGTTCAAGCTTATTTATATCAATTTTGCTTTCAAGTTCCTTTATTTCTTTCTCCTGCTCATTGATTTGTGTTATATATTCATCAATTTCTTCTTCCAATGACTTTGCGTCACCCAAAAGCTTAGCGAGTTCAAGCTCGTTTCTTTTTCTGTCTTTACGTTTCTCTTTGTACAATTCAATAGGATCTGTTGTGTCTTTATCTTTTTCTAGTATGTCTATCCAACATTTGCAGCGGAATCAGGCGGGGCTGACTGAAAGGAACGCCCCCTGTGAGCGGCTACGTTCAGGAGGCGCGAACGCCTGTATTCCAAGAAAATTTGGATGAGGTCTGTCAGGGATATCATTTGCCGATTCGTATATTGTTCCGTCCATTGCTCTGCAAACCTCGCAAGCTCCGGGTTCAGCTTTCCATTCGTATTCAACATTTTCTTGTGTTACTTTTCCATATAATCTTTTACCCATATTAATATCCTCTTTCATTTAATTTATCTGTTACTTTTTCTACTTCACTATCCGTATCGATTGATTTGTTGTTTTTTGTATTCCATATTCTGTTGTTTATTGCGCCGAGTTTAACAAATCTTTTGACAACATCGACCGGATAATTTTTAAATACGTTAAATAACGCAGCAAATGTCTTTTCACCAAAATCAGAATCTTCTTCCAGTTTTATTTTTGCTTCAACCGGAGAAGATTTTTTGTATCCGTTTAACAGATTCAACCCGACCTGAAAGTCTAATATTGCCTGTTTTTTTCCTGCTTCTTTTACATATTGGCTTATAAAATCAGAGAGTTCGGATACTTTTTGATAATTTTCATCAGAAATAGTATCGTCTTTATCATTAAATATAGAAGGTTTTAGTCTTCTTAAGACTTTTTGTTTAATTCTTTCTGCATTGTTTTTGATTTCATCATTCATTTACGGGTCTTTTGTAGAGAACAGTTTTTCACGTACTTGTTCAAGATTTTTAGTGTTCATTTTCTCTCCTTATTTCTTGTATAAATTATTGACAGCAGTATAAAAAGTAATCAGAGTGATTTTACGCACGCAAAAGCAGCGGCAAAAATATTTTGCGCTATTTTAACCGTAAAAATGCAAAGAAGTTACTCTTTCTTTTCATACATGCCGGTATTTTTATCGTAGGCATAAATAACAGGCGTTTTAGAAAATAAAGACTCCACAAGTATATCTCTGTATCCGTTTGTCTTGTGTTCCAGCGCATATACCGGAGTGGAAGGGTCAAAATAAATTGTTGGCGAAATCCGTTTGTACTTTCCGTTTTCGTTTTTTAAAATATACAAAAGAGTGTTGCCGTTGCCGGCGGATATTGACGCATAATGAGTACCAATCAACTCGTTTTCGCCGTTGCCTGTCAGGTCAAAAAACACAGCAGCGGCATCGTCTTTAAAAACACCGTGCATGACAGCCTGTTGTGCGGTTAGCCTTACGTGCCCTAACAGCCAGTTCCAAAAAAGATCTGAGGCTTGAGAGCTGCTATCCGCGCATTTTAGATGTAGAGCTGTTTTTTCGGGGCTAAAACTGTAACAGGCGTAACCCTTGCTGCAGCAGATTATCAGGCTGATAATCGCTATTTGTATCAATTTTTTCTTGTTCATCATCGGGGAAAGTCTGGGCATAATACATTCTCAAAGCAGCAGCCCTGAGTTTTATAATTTCACGTTTCTGGTTTGCACGGAAAATGGCACGCTCTTTTGTGTCAAAATCCTTGGCTTTTAAAGCGTCAATAACCTTATATTCGTTGTTTTTGTACATATTCCAGTATTTTTGGTCTTCAAAAAGAGCTGTCTTGGCATCGCCTTGTAGTTTTTTGTACAAAAGCGAGTAGTATTTGTCAACTTCTTTGTTCCACGCACGGGCAGCCTTTAGCGAGCATAAAGTCCACGCATTAAGGTCTTTTGCCTCGGCTTTGCACGCACTTTCCTGCGTATCAATCGGGTGGATATTTGT
>CASFCQ010000055.1 GCA_949293185.1 uncultured bacterium | reverse complement strand
CTTTTAAATTGCAACATAGATCCTTGCTTGAGTCGTAGGCAAGCCAGCGGCGAGCCGTACGAATCAGGATACTCGCAGAGTACGGGTTTCACCCTCAGGATGACGTCTCATTTTATTGCTTTTCTCGTCATTCCGAGGGAATGAATATGACCGTACTCTACGAGCACCCTGATATGTACGGCTGACTCCACCGGATGACACAAAATTCTATTTTAAAAATTCTTTTATAACAAAATATGCCATATAATATCCGGCAACGGCGGGAACAAAAGGAGTTGAACCAGGAGTTATTTTAGTAAATTCGATATTATCACCATCATTTGTCCGGATATTTTCAACCGCAGATATTTTTTCAATAACATTAGGTTTCTCTCTGCTGCACACTGCAGTTATACCGGATTCTACACCTCTTTTTTTAAGCTGGTACAAAACATTTTTTGTAAAAGTGCACTTTTTATTTTCAATATCTTTTATATCGGTAATATAAAGCTGTGTAGGATCAAATCTGTTGCCTGCCCCCATTGAAGTAATGACGGGGATATTATTTTCTTTACAATAAACAAGCAAATCTATTTTCGAGCGCATAGTATCTATTGCGTCTACAACATAATCAGGTTTTATGTTAAAAATTTTATCCCTCAGTTTTTCACTGTAAAAATCACAAACGCATTCCGCTTTAATCTCAGGATTTATATCAATCAGCCTCTGTTTAAACAACTCCGTTTTTTTTAAACCGACAGTAGAGTTAAGAGCAATAATCTGACGGTTAATATTGGAGCTAGAAACCTCATCAAAATCAATAATTTTAAAATTTTCAACCCCGCTTCTGGCTAATGCCTCCAGCGCAAAACCGCCCACGCCGCCCAAGCCGAAAATAAAGACAACTTTGTTTTTTAACAAAGACTGTTTTTCTTTTCCCCATATCAATTCATTGCGGCTAAAATCCGTATTATTCATTTTAATCCTGCTTTAAAGACATACAAATACCTTCCATGATATTTACATAATCACTCTCAGGCAAAGTAGATACAGTTTTTATAGCGACAGACAAATCCTGCTGTTTGTCATACCAGCGGCGTCCTTTATTGGTTTGATACAGCCCGAGAACCCTCTCGAGCCCGATACTCAACGGTGCTGTATTATTCTCACGATGAACAGTTTTTATTGCTCCTGCAACATTAATAATATCTTCCAAAAGTTTTTTTCTTAATGCAGGAGGCAGTGTTCTCAGTATATCCAGCGCTCTTCTTGTTTCTCTATGTTTATCGTACCAGCGTTTGTTTTCCACAAAAATCCTCCCTGAAAACTCATAAAGATATATTAAATATTATATTTCTTTTTTTACAAAACACAAATGCGTTACAGAATTATGATAAAATTTTTTTATACAAAACAAACGGGGTAAAAGTTTAATATGAGCATAACAATGATTGCCGTTATATTTTTAGCCGGTCTTGCAACAGGCGCGCTATCAGTATTTTTTATAATGAAAAATATCCAAGACAACAAAACAGAGATAATGCAAAAAGCTTACGACGATATATATGAAAAAATGAAGCTGCAGTTTGAAAATCTTTCCAACAAAATATTTAAAGAAACTACTCAGGATTTTTCTACCACATCTAAGGAAAGAATCAATGAAATTCTTGAACCTTTTAAAGAGAAATTTGAGGAACTAAAAAAACAATCGACTTTTAACAACCAGCAGTTTGCACAGCTGGATTTGCACATAAAAGATGTTATTCAAACAGGAGCAAAAATTTCTAACGACACAAACGCTCTCGCTTCCGCCCTAAAAGGCGACAATATGAAACAGGGCAAATGGGGTGAACTTATTTTAGAAAAAGTACTTGAGCTTTCAGGATTGAGAAAAGGCGAAGAATATCTTTTACAAGCCGGATTCGATTCCAAAAAGCCTGATGCAACAATTCTTCTTCCTGACAACAAGGCTGTTTTTATTGATGCAAAAACCTCTCTGGCTTCTTATGACGCATATATCAACGCTCAAAATGAACAAGATGCAATGTCGGCTCTAAAACAGTTCAAAGATTCCATAAAATCCCACATAGCGGGACTTTCCAAAAGAGAGTACTTTGAAATCGATAATTTTGTATCACCGGAATACGTACTAATGTTCATCCCGGTAGAAAGCTGTTATGCAATGTTGTTTGCCGACAATGCAGAGCTGTGGGAACTTGCCTGGAAAAACAAAATCATGCCGGTATCCCCCTCAACGTTACTTGCTGCTCTAAAAATAATCAACAGCTTTAATATGGTAAACAGACAGAATAAAAATGCTCAAGAAATTGCGTCTCTTGCCGGCAAAATGATGGACAAGTTTGCGGATATGGTTAAAGATTTAAACAGTGTTCAAGGCAGCCTGACAAAAGCAATGACAAAACTTTCCGGACGCGACAATCTTATACGTCAATGCGAAAGGCTAAATGAACTCGGCGCCAAAAGTACAAAACAAATTCCCGAGCCTGCACTAACAACAGAGCAGCAAGAGGTTACAGTATAAGTATTAAGAACGCGGTAGATTCAAATTCAAATTATCAAGCCCCATAATCGATTCAAAAACCGCCTCAGAGTATGTTGGATGCGCAAAAACAGTATTCAAGACATCATCAGTTTTTATGCCGTTATCAATCATTAAAGCAAATTCGTGAATCAATGACGAAGCTTCAGGACACACAATATGCGCGCCTGCAATTTTATCATTAACAGACAGTACTTTGACAAAACCGTCAATTTCATCATCAGCAAATGCTTTACCCAATGCTGATACAGGGAAATTTGAGACCTTATACTCAGCACCTGTCAATTTGTCCTCTGTCTTGCCTACCCAGGCTATTTCAGGAGAGCCGTAAATTACAGACGGAACTTTATCTATATCAAAGTGCACCTTTTTCCCCTCCGTAATATAGTCCACAATCCCGAGTGCCTGATGTATAGCGCTGTGCGCAAGCTGAATTTTCCCGTTAACATCTCCTGCAGCATAGATATTTTTAAAATTTGTCTGAAAATTTTCATTTACCTTAACAAACTTTCCGTTTTTTTCAAACTCAAGCCCCACCGGAATCACCGGCTCTCTTCCGGCTGCACAAAGCACTATATCAGGTGTTAAAATCTGAGAGTTTGAAAGCGTAACGGTTTTGTTTTGTATACTTTCAACCATTGTTCCGGTAAAAAATTTTATTTTGCTCTTTTTAAAAAGCCTGTCCAGTCTCTTGGAAACATCGACATCCGCTGCAGGTAAAAGTCTGTCAGCAACTTCCACTATAGTAACTTCCCTATCAAGTGCACTGAAAATCCTTGCCCATTCAACGCCGATAGCACCGGAGCCAATTATCAAAATCTTTTGCGGAAGATTTGCAAGATTCAAAATATCGTCAGAAGTTAAAACAAATACTCCGTCAGGTTCTAATCCTTTTATCCCTGATGGTTTTGAACCTGTTGCAATGATAATGTTTTTGCAGGTATAAATGTTTTTATCCGCCTCGATTTTATCATGGGAAATAAATTTTGCCTCTGCTGGAATTATTTCAACACCATAGCTTTGGACAAGTTTTGTCAAAGATTTTTGGAGTTTTTGAACTATTTCATTTTTACGGTTAAAAATTTTTTCGTAGTCATAAGAAAGTTCAGCCGTATTTATACCGAACTTTTCCGCTTTTCTAAAACTTTTATACAGGTCAGAACAATGCAGAATTGTTTTTGTAGGAATACAACCTTTGTTAAGACAGACTCCGCCAAGGCTATTTTTCTCAAACAGCACAACAGAAAGTCCTTTTTGGGCAGCCCTTATTGCCGCAGTATAGCCGGCAGGTCCGCCTCCTATAATACCGAGTTCAAAAATTTTTTCCATAAAAATCTATCCTTTAATACCTTTTAGAATTCAGCGTGCAGACAACTGTTTTTTATTAAAATAACATGACATGTTTTACACTCTAATACATTATATTACATGTAATCTTTAACGAATAAACATTTATACGGACAATTGTTTTATATAATCCTCAAGCTCTATGCAGCGTTCAAGAACATCGTTATACAGGTTATTTAAATAAAATTCCACCTCTCTTGCATCTTTAAGTTCTGCTTTTTTCCAGAAAAAACTTTCGGTTATATGAGAAAAAAAGTAATCTTTAAACTTTAATATAGAATCATAAATAGCAGAATCTATATATCTTTTTGCGTCGCACAGATACATAAACAAATCACAGACAAGTGATTTTGCAGTTAATACCCTGTTGGAAGCAAGGGCGTTTTTAACTTTTATCAAATGATCCAAAATAACCGTATATCTGGGCAATAACTCTTTTTTCTTTTGCGGAAGTGTCTTTTTAAAATACTCAAGAGTAGTCTCATATCCGATTTCGACAAGTTTGTCTCTCTCTGCCTGTGGAAGAGTAAATTGAACCGGCAGTATATGGTCGGTATCGATTTTTATATAGTCAAATTTGTCCTTTGGCTGATATGTTTGCATAATATATTCAGTTGCAAAATTGGACATTGTTGCAAAAACCGCATTTAAATATTCTACAGAATTTTTAACATCAGGCCAGCATTTTGCCCCCTCGAGTCTAAACTCTATAACACGGCAGTCCTTCGGACATAAAATATCGCAAATACGCCACATAGGCCAGCTTTTCATAATATCACCGTCTATTAAAACATTATTTTCAAACTCAAACGGTTCTAACAATCCGGGAAGCGAAGTCGATATTCTTACTGCCTGAGCGACCTCAAAATCAGGTGTTGTATATTTAGAAAAAACATAAGGATTGCAGCCGTTTATGTTCGTTGTTATTACAAAAAAATCTTTATCAATGTCTTTAAACGTTACAGGTTTATTTTTTCCTTTTTCGTACTTATCAGCATAAAACTTTTTTTCAATACCGGTGCGAATCCACTCCAAAAAATGTTCGCCTTTGCTTATTGCAAATTTTTTGGTAATATCAAACCTCACGTCTCTAAAAAGGTCAAAATTTACTTCTTTAAAAATTTCTTCAAACTCTTCATAAGTATAATCCAATGATGCATAAGCAGCAAAAACAGCGCCGACAGATGATCCTGCAAAAGATTTAATGGTTATACCGAGTTCTTTCATAGCACGCAAAGCACCAAGATAAGCAAGACCTCTTATTGCCCCGCCGCCAAAAATGCAAAGATATTGTTTCGACCCTATTTCGCTCAAGTAAACTCCTTTTTATTATTCTTTTATTAAAACATAAATCAAACAACAATAATACAACACTAAACAAATATCCCTCTGTTGGGGGATAAGATAAAAAAAAGAGGCTCAAAGCCTCGTGTATATTGTTGAGTATCGTCTATTTAAATTCTCTCTCTCATGGTTGTTTTAAAAAGCTCTTCTTGCTGAATGTGCCTGAGCTTTTCTCAAATTTTCTTTCAGCCCTTTGGCTAAATCAGCTCTTCCGTTTTTTTCATATATTTTTGTAATAGATTCCAAAAACTTTACACTATCCAAATCCGATGATGAAGACTTTACTGCTGATGTTTTAGGATTATGCAAAGTCTGCGGTTTTGTAGCGACCGGAGAATCAGATATCGGTTTATTAATAACAGGTTGTGTTTTAATTGGCGCAACCGACTGTCTCACAATATTTCTGTGTTGAGATGATGCCGGAGCAACCGGAGTATGCAGCGGTTTACGTCTTGGAATACCGGAAATTCCCGAAGGTTCAACATTTGTTGTGTATGGATTTTTCTGACTGTTGCGGTATGCTTTTATACCATAGCCGGCATTTACGGGATTAACAGCCCCGAGTCCGTCAGGTCTTGTTAATGCCATATTATCAGCCATTCTGCGATTTAGCGCAATTTCTCTTTCCATCATATCCGAAGATTTCGGCTTTGAAAGCAATTCGCTCAAACTTTGCTGTTTTGGAGTCGAATATTTACGTTTAGGTCTGAACATCATTGATGCAATAATAAAAATCACACCGAGTATGGTTATTAAATTAATATCGCCTGAAGCAGCCTTATTCAATGCTTTTTTTATTAAACTTTTGGTATTTATGAGCATTTCTCTTGAAACATGCATGCCTGTTAAAATTTCATTCACTTGAGGATTAGCAGTTTGATCATCCTGGATTTCCTCCTCAGCTTGAGCATACTTATCATAAACTGGAGTATAACTTGAAACAGGAGCACTAAGCTGTATAGATTCACCTGTTGCAGCCATAGGTTCAACAGATGAAGGTTTCATATTTTCAAAATAAACTTTGCTGTCAGCTATATCTTCTCCGGTAAAGATAATTTTTATATCGCCTTTACCAGCCGGAGCTACAGTAACATTTTCCAGATTTGTTACATTGTTGTATACAGTGTTTAAATCAGGAGAAACCTCTACATCTTTTAATTGGATAGTCAATTTGTTATTATCGGCAGAAACAGTTTTTTTCATTTGCGCTTTTTGTTCAGTCTTTAAAACTATTCCGTAGCCGCTGTCCTGAGCATCTATCTGAATTTCAGAAAGAGTGTTAGCAAATCCGGCAGACATCCCCATCAAAACAGCCAGACCTGCAATTGATAACTTAGTAGAAAATTTTACGATACCTCTCATTATTTCCCAATACTCCCAAGAGTTACTCAACATTGTTTACATATAAATCATACGTATTCGTCATGGTAAAAACATCAATCCAAGGGTTTAAGATTCCCAAAAGAGATATTAGCCATATGGTTAATATCTCTTTTGGGGGAAACGTTAATTCTACCACGTTACTACCTGATTATTCAGCCAAAGTCCAGCATTCTCAATTGATAATAGTTATAATACCACACTGATTTTTTGAACAGCTTCTCACATAAAAATAAGCCGGCGCAGCATCTCAAGGGTAATGAAAAATACATTGTTAGATTTAATAATCCTTTTATCAGCAAATCGAAAGGAGAACAATATGGGAGTAAATGTACTGGATCGAATATACAAAGCTATAGATATGACAGGCGGAGTGACTGATATAGTTATATTTACGGAAAGTTTTAAAGCATACGGCAACGTTGTAAAAGACGACAAAGACGGTTTAAAAGACATTCTAACCCTCAAGAATGCCACAATCTGTCACCATTTTGACGAATGCAGCTGTAACATCGAAAGCCCGAAATACGAATGGCTCAATATTAATGAAGAAAAAATCATTGCCTTCAGTATATTAGGCTATATGACCTGTGAAAACTAAACTTTTTTTAAATTCTTTATAAAATTGACAGCATCTTCTTTTGTAATAACCTCAGAGGACAACTGGGCTTCTTTCAATTTTTCTATAATATTGCCCAGTTCCTTTGATGCAGGTATATCAAGAATCTGCATAATTTCATTTCCATCAAGCAGTTTAGCAAGAGGCTTAAGCGAATTTTTTTGTTCCAAATATCCTTTTAAGAGTTTATCCAAGCCGTTTATATTTTTGTCCAGCATTTCTTGTGTAATTTCAGGACCTAATGCAGACATTCTGTCAGCATATGCTACAGCAATGACATCAATGGTTTCTTCTTCCATTTTTCTGTAAAAACGCAAATATGCTTTTTCCGATGCATCATCAGATGTTACAACACCGGCAGGATATATGTGATATTTAATTATCTTTTGTAAATATGCAATTTGTTTTTTTGAAAACTTTAAATCCTTTAAATACGGAACAACAATTTCTGCCCCCTCGCTGTCATGCATAATAAAACGATGCCTGCCTGTTTCAGGCTCAATCGTCCATGTTGAGGGTTTTCCTATATCGTGTAAAAAAGCGCCGAGTTTTAAATAAGCAATACGTTTATGACCGGCAAAAAGCTCTGACTCCAGATGTGTTTTTACCTCATCACAAGAATTTTGATAATATAACTGCACCTGTCTCACGGTTTCTATCGAATGTTCCAGCAGCCCCAGATGATGATGGGAGTTTGGAGGGATTTTTTTCAATTCCGCAACAAACGGAAAAACTGTTTCTAACACACCATAGTTATCCATCTCCAAAAGTGTCTTAGCGGCATAGTCTCCGCTGAAAAGTTTTATAATCTCTGTATTCACCCGTTCCTTTGCAGGATTTTGCACAAGCTGTGCTTGTTTTTTTATTATATTTTTTAGTTCTTCGGAAAAAGCAAACCCTATCTCGCTTTGAAAGCGAAACGCTCTCAAAATCCTTATCGGATCATCAGTCATATTGAATTCGGAAATTTCTCTGAGTATCTTGTTTTTTATATCATTTAAACCGCCGCTCACATCCGCCAAAGTCTTGCGTTTTAAATCAAAAGCAAGTGCGTTTATTGTAAAATCACGTCTTTTCAAATCCTCTTCAATACAGTCAGCGAAGCAATCTGCTATATCTACATAATGAACTTTGTCAGCAAAAATCACTCTGTATATATTGTTAACTTCATCCAGTTCGACAAAATACCCGTCTATAGTGTCAGCCAGCTGTTTTGCCGTTAACCTTGCATTATTTTTAGTGACAACAATATCAACATCACAGCTTTCACGATTTAAAAGACAATCTCTTAAAAAACCTCCGACTATATAAGAATCTGCTTTTTGTTTTTCAAAAAACGGGGTAATCGTTTTTAATATAAAATTGTCCTCTATTTTTTCAATCATCCTGTTCAAGTTCATATATCACCCCGGATAAAGCTGAAATAACTGCTGTTTCCGCTCTTAGTATAAGTTTACCGAGGCTCGCCTTATAAACATCTTCAGCCTCATTTAAAAGCCTAAGTTCGCCGGCGGAAAATCCGCCTTCCGGTCCTATTATAACAACAATTTTTTTATCTTTGTAATCTTTAATTTTTTTCAGGCAGGATTTTAAAGTTCCATCCGTACACCTTTCAACACAGGCTATTTTAATATCATAATCAGATGAATTTAAAATTTGAGACAAAGAAGACAGGTTTTCAATACAGGGGAAATCGCTTCTTTCACATTGTTTTACAGCTTCGTTTGCAATTTTTTGCCATTTTGAAATTTTGGAATCCGCTACGGATTCTTTTATAACAGAATTATCGCTGACAAAAGGAATTATACCCTTTACCCCGAGTTCCGTTGCTTTTTGTATAACAAAATTTTGCGCATCGGTTTTTAGAACGCTCTGTGCCAGATACAGCCGTAAATTAAGTAAATGATTAGATTTTGACACTTCTACAACTTTAGTTGTAATGGACTTTGAATTTATATTTTCTATAACAACTTTGTACTGAGTTCTGTTTTCATCAACTAGGGTAAGACATTCCCCGACTTTAGCCCTTAAGACTTTTGCAATATGATGATAATTTTCTTTGTCAGAGATTGTTACTATATCTGCATTTACGTCTTTAGTTGTTATAAAAAAATGCGGCATATAAGCTTTTTTGTCCTTTAACTACATCATACGTATGATTTGCCATACTAAAGTATAGTAGCAGTAAAATCTTTTTATAACAAGTGTTTTGACCTCATTTTTATATTTTTTTGATTAAAAACCATACTAAAGTATAAAATTCGTTTGTCCGATATAAGAAGTGTTCACAAAAAATGCAATAGAGAGAATAAACCAGAAAAGAGAGAAAGAGAGACAAAAATGGCTTTATTTATCAACACAAACATTAACTCTATGATTGCACAAAGATGTTTGAACGGTGCTACTACAAATTTACAAACAGCAATCGAAAGGTTATCAACCGGCTATAGAGTTAACAAATCAGGCGATGACGCAGCAGGTCTTTGTGTAGCAGAAGGTCTGGACACTCAAATCAGAGGTAACAAAAGAGCTATGCTCAACGTAGAAGACGGTCTTAACATGATGTACATCACAGAAGGCGGTATGACTAACGTTACCGAAGACTTACAAAGAATTCGTGAATTATGCATTCAGGCAGCAAACGGTATCTACTCAAATGAACAGAAACAAACACTGATGAATGAAATCAGAGAAAGACTTGAAGATATCAATGTTATTGCAAATTCAACAACTTTTAACGGAATGGAATTGACAAACGGAACTAATCCTGAAGTTATTTTACAGTCAGGATCAGGCTCTGAGGCATCTTGCAACACAATAGATGTTTCTTCTGCAATGACAAACATGCTTTGTACAGCACTCGGCATTGCACTTGATATTGTAGGCATTGATGAAGCTAATAGCGGTGACTTAGGCGAAGACTATATGGATGCAGGCGGCGGCTATAACCCTGCTAATCCGCCCAAAGTTAACGGCGAAAACTGGTCTAACGAAGCTATCAGAGCTTATTTGGATAAAATCGATACAGCTATTGATAAGATTTCACAAGACAGATCCACATTAGGTGCTTACCAGAACAGATTACAGGCTGCAGCTGACAACCTTTCTGTAATGAATGAAAACTATGAACGTTCTATGTCACAGATTATGGACGTTGATATGGCAGAAGAAAGCGCCAATATGGTTAAATATCAGGTATTGCAGCAAACATCAGCTACGATGTTAGCACAGGCAAACCAGATTCCTGCAATCGCAATGCAGCTTTTACAGGCTTAAGCCATATTACCTATTTAATATTTAAAATATTTTTTACAAATTATCCATTAATAAAGACACAAAAATGTCTCTCTTAACGGCAGCTTTCTTTGCACAGCTGCCGTCTCTCGTAAAAAAGCGATTGAGGAATGCTCAATCGCTTTTTATTTGTCCGAGAAAAATTCGTGACAAAGCGACGTGAACGAATTTTTGGAGTGTCACATTGAAAAGGTGAGCAGTGACGGCTCGAAGGCTCGAGGCGGCAACTGCGACACTAGATTAGATAGATATTTATAAATTTTTACAAGTTATTGGTATCTAGAGGAAACTAACCTGTCTATATGTAATAATTGCTTTTTTTGCTATAATTTTAAGCGGAGAAGACAAGATTTGGCAGATTCGGTTTTTAGTAAACAATATAAAGAAATTTTGAGCATAATAAAATCGGACATCGACAGTCTGGAAAACAGTTTAACCGATTATTTTGACACCCCGGCAAAAAACTCGCCTATTGTTCCGATTATCAAAGATTTTCTTGGGAGTAAAGGCAAAAAAATCCGTCCTGCATTAATTTTTCTTTTTGCTAAAGCACTGGGGCAAAATGACAGCACATTCATAACAAAAATTGCACTTGCTAACGAACTTTTACACAATGCAACACTGATACACGATGATATAATTGACTGTTCATTATTAAGACGGGGAAAACCAACGCTAAACTTTGATTATGACAACAAACTCGCTGTATTAGCAGGAGATTTTTTGATAGCAAAAGTTCTGGAACTTCTGTTTGACATAGATGATACAAACATAAGGAAACTGCATTCACTGGCAGTATCAAAACTTATAGACGGAGAGCTAAGCCAGTATTTCAACCGTTATAAACTTCTAAGTATGGATAAATACATCGAAAAATCAAAAGACAAAACAGCAAGGCTTTTTGAAGCAGGTATAGGCTCTGTGTATTTGTACAACAATAATAATCCTGTTTATCTTGATAATATTAAAAACTTTGCGCTTAATTTTGGTACGGCATTTCAAATATTAAACGATATTGACAACTTTAACGATACACAAAGACTCGACGAAGATATAAAAAACGGTGACTACAGCGCTCCTTTTATTTTTTATGTACATGAAAAATATCAGGGAGACTTATCAAAAATTCAAAATACAGGGCAACTTTCAAAACAAATAAAAAATTCCCTAGCACTGCAAAAAGCCCAAGAGCTTGCCATACAGTATATAAACAGGGCTATTGAAAATATATCATTTATTGAGGATAATCAATATAAAAGAGCAATCATAAACCTTTGCAATCTAATCGCAGGTACAGAGAATAATGGATAGAGAAGAACAAAACGAAAACGGGCAGGAAAAAAAATTAACGCCTAAAGAAAAATTTATCGCAGGGTTACAAGAACTGACAGAAACAGTTGTTTTTGTGCTGGTAATGGTCATAATAATAAGATTTTTTATCGGAGAAATCCGCTGGATTCCATCAGCTTCTATGCGTCCGACACTGATAGAAGGAGACAGAATTTTTGTTGAAAGATTCTCCCGCTTTTATGCAACACCCAAAAGAGGAGATATAATGGTATTTTATCCGCCGGAAGAAGAAATAAAAACAGATCCGGTATCAATAATGGCGCGCTTAACAGGATTTTTCTGTAAAGATATCGCTTACATAAAAAGGGTAGTAGGTGTTCCGGGTGACAAGCTGGAGGTTAAAGAATTTCCTGACGGCACATTTAAAGTTTACATAAATGACAAACCGCTAAATGAACCTTATATTATGAGCACTGACGACTACATCCCCTGTTCTAACGAAATGTTTTGCGGACCTATGCAAATTCCTGACGGTAACTATTTTATGATGGGAGACAACAGAGGCAACTCTCAGGATTCAAGATTCTGGGGATTTTTGCCGAAAGAAAGATTCATCGGCAAAGCGATATTTATTTTCTGGCCGCTGCACAGATGGCATGCATTTCACCGTCCAGATTACGGACAAATCGGAAACTAACAGAAAAATTTATTGAAGCTGAATAGAAGTTTCTTTTCCGTTTACTCTGTCCCAGCGAAAATAGCTGTAATAAATTCTTACATTCTGTATAATCGGCAGCCAGTTGTCTCTTTGATATTCAACAAAAGCCTTGGGGTTTTTATTTATGTAGTGAATAGAAACAAGCCCCTCGTAAGATTTTGTCACTCTTAAAATTTCGCACTGTGCTTCCATATTACGATTTTTATCGGCACACCATATTGCTATGGAATCTTCTGCTCTGTCTTTTAAAATTTGCGTGCGCATTGTAGAATTTCGGTTCAATACATTTGCCAGAAGATTGGACATAAATCTGTAACTGGAATTTCCTTTTGCCCATTTGTAGGAATGAAATACAACAGATTCTGTCCATTTTTTATCGTCTTCATATGACGGAATCCACTGGGACAACACTTCATCATACTGTTTTGCCCGATAAATTTGTTTCCAGTTCTTATTATAATCAGGATATGTAATCAGAGCTGTTTCATATGCATTTGCACAGGATGCAAACACATTAAAAAACAGTATAAATATTATAAAATATTTTAGTTTAAACATATTCCCAGGCTTGTTTTTCTTTTGCGAGCACAACATCTATGCCGCAGTGTTTGTGTGACTCAAGCAACGTTTTTATTTCTTCAACAAAAGGCTTTTCCGAATCAAAATGCCCTATATCCAAAATAGCAGAACGTCTCGAATCTATTGCATCATGATATTTTATATCCGCAGTAACATACGCATCAAGATTGTATTTATCTACATCGTCAATAAATTCTGCACCGGCACCGGCACAAACAGCAACCGTTTTTACCCTTGATTTATTACCGTTATTAACAAATTTTATCCTTGTCACATTGCAGGCAAGTTTTACGTATGAAATAAATTCTTCCATAGACATATCATAAGGCGCAAAACCGGCTCTGACAAAATCATTCATAACTCCGACTTTTTTAAGGTTAAGTCTTTGTGCAAGTATATCGCTTGTACCTTTGTTAGTTTTATCACAGTTTGTGTGAAGAGAATAAATCTGTATTCCTCTTTGTACTGCTTTTATCAGCTTTACATCCTTGAGCATTTTTATTGGTTTAAAGATAACAGGATGATGAGAAACAATTAAATTACATCCGAGTTCTACAGCCTGATTTATGACATCGTTTGTGACAGTTAAACATACAAGAACTTTTGTAGTATTATCATTTCCCAAAAACACCTGCCAGCCTGAATTGTCCCAGCTTTCAGCAAGCTCAGGCGGAGCATAATCTTCTAATATTTTTATTATATCGCCGGTTTTTGCCATATGCTCTCCAATATTTTTTTAGCTATATTATTTTTTGTATCTTTTTCTAATTTTTTTATATTTAAATCTCTATCCAAAATAAATACTTCGTTATAATCACTTGAAAATCCGGTGTCTTTTCGGGATATGTCATTTGCAATTATATAATCGCAATTCTTTTTTTGTATTTTTTGCTTTGCGTATTCCAGTAAATTATTGCTTTCGGCACAAAAGCCTATAACAGTTTGACCTTCTTTTTTTATTTTACACATTTCTGACAAAATATCAGGATTTTTTACAAGTTTTAATACTAATTCTTCCGTAGTATCCTTTTTCAGTTTCAAATCAGCAGTTTTTTCAGGTCTGTAATCCGCAACTGCAGCTGTCATTATAAGAATATCCGCATCCGCAAACTCTTGCTTGACTGCATCTAACATCTGAGCAGCACTTTGAACATCTATAGTACTGTAACTTCGCTCCAGCGGGAAAGTTTTTATAAGACAGACATCAGCACCTGCTTCAAAAGCTCTGTCAGCGAGAGCCGTGCCCATTTTTCCCGAACTATAATTGCCTATATATCTTACTGGATCAAAGTTTTCTTTTGTACCGCCGGCGGTTATTACTATTTTTTTACCTTTTAAAAATTCATTATTGCTTATGCAATTATATGCTGCCTCATAAATACTGTTAATATCAGCCAATCTGCCCTTGCCTTCCGTTCCGCAGGCAAGATAGCCTGATTCAGGCTCAACAAAAACAGCACCGGTGCTTTTTAAAAATGATATATTTTGGCGGACTGCTTTATTATTCCACATGCCGGTATTCATCGCAGGGGCAAAGATTATTTGCTTTTGGTACGCACACGCAAGTGAAGTAAGAAGATTGTCACAAATCCCATTAGCAATCTTTCCTATCGTATTGGCACTTGCCGGTGCTATAACAAAAATATCAGCCCAATCACAAAGCGCTATATGCTCGGGTTTTCTGTCTTCTGTTACAAACTGCTCCGTATATACAGCTTCCTGAGAAAGAGTCTGCAAGGTAAGAGGAGTCACAAATTCCAGCGCATTTTTAGTGACGACGGTCTTTACATTCGCCCCGTTTTTTTTAAACATACGAATCAGCTCGCATATCTTATATGCAGCTATACCGCCTGTTATTCCGATTAGAATATTTTTATCTTTAACTGTCACTGGTCAGACTCCGATACGTTTACTCTGTTTTATTTAAACATTCCGACAGCTTTTCTTACCTGAGCAAGAACCTCATCTGCTGCAATGCGTGCTTGTTCATCACCCTTTTTAATGATTTCATCAACAATTTCCGGGTGTTGTTCATAGTATTTTCTCTTTTCTCTTATAGGTCTGAGGTAATCGTTAATCAGTGCGGCAAGTTCACGCTTACAGTCAACACAGCCTCGTTTGCCTGCAATACACTCCTGTTGAACCTGTTTAATTTTTTCTTCAGGTGCAAAAGCTTTCCAGTATTCAAAAGCGACTTCGCATTTGTCAGGATGTCCCGGGTCGTCACGTCGTGCCCTGCTTCTGTCAGTGATAGCCTTCATTACCTGTTTTGTTGTTGTTTCATCATCATCACAAATTTTTATATCGTTATGGAAAGATTTTCCCATTTTTTGCCCGTCCACGCCTTTTAGCATAGGTGTAGATGTTAACAACGGCTTAGATTCCTTAAACAGTTCTGTTTTATAGATATTATTAAATCTTCTTGCAATATCTCTTGTAATTTCAATATGCGCAACCTGATCTATGCCTACAGGCACATAATCAACATTAAAAGACAATATATCCGCTGACATCAACACAGGATACCCCAAAAAGCCGTATGAAACATTTGGTTTTGAATCGTCGTCACCGCTACGTATCATTTTAGTTAAATCTTTTAAGGTCGGGTCGCGTTCCACCCAGTTTTGAGGTGTAATCATACTCAAATAAATATGCAATTCCGCTGTCTGAGGTAAATGTGACTGGATATAAATATTAGCTTTTTCCGGATCTATGCCGGCAGCAAGCCAGTCAAGCACAATATTTCTTGTATCTTTAACAAGATTTTCAGTGCAATCAAACTTTGTAGTGAGTGCATGCCAGTCTGCAACAAAAAAGAAACATTCGTATTCATCTTGAAGTTTAACCATATTTTTTAATACGCCCAGATAATGCCCGAGATGCAACTCCCCGGTCGGACGCATTCCTGTCATAATACGACCTTTTTTGCCTGCTGTATTTATACTCATTACTTTTCCTTTCCCAGATAATATGCAATTTAGCCACCAAAATTATATAACAGACAGTTTCCAATTTCCATATGAGTTACTTTTACAAATAGCTAAAAATTATTCCTGCAGCCACATCTATGCACAAAGCGGTCTTAAAATTAAGACCGCTTTGTAAAAATATCATTTATATAAATCATATAAAGCTTAGTGTTTATCAGTCATTACAAACAGACTGATAAGGTCATTGAGAGCAACAGCCTGTTTTTTGTAATCCTGTACCTGTTTTTCCAGGTTTTTTATATGATTTCTATATTCAGCAATCGTAGACATACAAGCTTTTGCACTTGCTGTTATGCTGTCTTGTCCCTGCTGAGCTTCTTTTAATACACTATTCATTGAAATTCCGAGTGCTTCCATTGTTTGACGGATAATTTGAGCACCGGTTTGTTTTGAAACGCCTTGAGGCAGCTGCATAATAAGTCTTTTTAATACAGCGACATTTGCCGGCATTGAATAATTATTTTGCGGCTGTGTAAGATTAAGTTTTTGTGCTGATGCGAATGTTTCTTTTTCTTCAAACATAGGTGTTTCCGTTTCTGCAAAATTAATATTAGGTGAGGTTGGGAATGTATCTTCAAAACTATCGTTAGAAGAATCATCTAATGACAAGTCCATGTCAGGCAAATTGTTTACCTCAGAATTATCATTCATTGAAAAATCAGAAAAGTCATTATCCAAGCTGACATTATCATTTACAACATTATCGTATATCTCAGGTTGAATTGCTGCTTCATCTTCTAAAGAAACAACGTTTTCTTTCTTTTCTGCAACGGGCTGAATTTCAATTTCTGCTTGTTTTTTTAACGCCTGAACAATTTTTTTACCAACACCCGAAGGAAGTTTATTTTCTGCCATTTTCTTAACCTTTACTTTTTATTTATTATCTAAATTATATATAAAATATAAAATTATTACAAAGATATTTACAATTTATTAAGCAACCTGCGTGCTATAGCAGGCAACAACGATAATAAATAAAAATAAATATTCGGGTCTGATTGCTTATGCTGATTTATACATCCATCTGCGCCAATACATTTGTTCAGTGTAAGAATATTTTTTCATTTCATATTCAAAATACTCCTTGGGTCTGAAAGGACGACGCAAAAGTTTCATTCCGGCTTCTTTAGGAGTTTTATCAGCTTTGTACTGATTGCATTCTTTACAGCAGGTTACAATATTTTCCCATATATCCGGACCAAAACGTGATTTTGGATACACATGATCAAGCGTTAATTCAGAAGGCGGCAATTTTTTCCCGCAATACTGACAGGTGTAATCATCCCTGACATATACATTTATTCGACAAAATGGCAGTTCCTTGTATGGAACTGCCACATCATAGTTAAGCTGTATTACTTTAGGAATTTCAGTATTGTTTATACTGATATAGTCCTCTATGCTTTTAATACTTTTTTCACATTGGGCTTTGCCTTTTAGCAACAATTTCAGAGCCCGCTTCCAGCTGCATATTCGAAGCGGTTTGTTTTCATGATTAACTAAAAGCACCCGATTCATATTTGACTCTTTCTTGTTGTTACATTTGTAGTATAACATATTTTTATAAAAAAAATAAGTGTAAAAACAAGATTTGTAAACATTTGTAAAACAGCTTTAACACATACTATCACTAGCTATCAGGCAATTTCTAAATCATAATAAATAAAAAAATCTGTATTTGTACTGCTGATGATTTTTGTCTAAAATTTATCTATGAAAAGGGTTCTTATATTTTCGGGTTATTTTATACTTATAATAGGCGCATTATCAATGCTTATACCTTTTTTATGGCTTATTGCCGTTTCCTTTATGAAGGATACCCAAATTTTTTCTTACCCGCCGTCGTTTATTCCTGACCCGTTTATAATCGACAATTACAAAAAAATATTTACAAAGCTTCCGCTGTTTAGATTTTTTATAAACAGCCTGTTCGTTGCGCTGGCAACAACTATTTTTCAGGTTATATTTTCAGCAATGGCGGGATATGCATTTGCAAGAAGCAAATTTAAATACAAAGATGCAATATTTTTTATTTTTCTTGTAACAATGATGATTCCTCCGCAGGTTAATATCATACCACTGTTTTTTCTTATGAGAGAGCTTCACTGGATAGATACATATCAGGCTCTTATTATCCCCGGAATCTTTGGAGGATTGGGAGTATTTTTGATGCGCCAATGGTTCAAATCTCTATCTGCAGAAATTGAAGAAGCAGCCAAAATTGACGGCTGCGGAGTTTTAAGGATATTTTTTACGATTGCGCTGCCGATGTCAGTACCGGCAATTGTAACACTGGCATTATTTACATTTATTACTACATGGAATAGTTTTATGTGGCCGTTAATTGTCACAAACTCCAATGCAATAACAACACTACCCGTTGCGATTGCACAATTTAAAGGGACTTTTAGAGAAACAATTATGTGGGGAGATTTAACAGCATGCTCCGTTGTATGCGCAATGCCTGTTATTGCCGTTTACTTATTAGGCAAAAAGTACTTTATAACAGATATACTTGCCGGAGGAATAAAAGAATAACAACAAAATAAAAATAGCCGGTTGGGTAATTCTTATTTTTAACAAAACGGTTTAAGATAAAAATCCTATCTTTAACGGTGAAGTACGAATGGAAAAGACTAATACAAGCAAATTAGGATTAAAATCAACAGCTGCAATGCTGTCGGATGAATCAATTGTTGATTCAGGAACACTACTGTCTTTATTTGAATTTTCTAACGATGAATTTATCCTCACTGACAAGAATTTTAATATATTAATAAGAAACTTTAAAATATTTCCCCAAAAATATGATAATGCAGAAAACTTTCTGGACTTGCTCGAAAAAAGAAACCTCATTGAAGAAATACTTTTTATTAAAAAATATGCCAACAGCAAAACTCAAAAAACTTCATTAAGGCTTGTACTACCCGAGGGTAAGTATGTTAAAACTCAAATAACCGAAAGATTTTATAAAAACAAATTTTGCGGATATTTGATAGTACTGCATGATTATACCCAGGAAATACTCCGGATAAGAGAAAAAGAATATTATATCGATACACTTATGCATGACCTGAAAACTCCTGCAAGAGCGGAAGAAAGAGCACTGGAATTATTGTATGAAGGCTCTCTTGGAGATTTAAATACAGAACAAAAACAAATGCTAAAAGAAATACTGGCTTCCTCAAGATACATGGTAAGGATGACAGATAACGTTCTGGCTAAATTAAAGATAGAAACAGAAGGACTGGTTTTAAAACAACAACTGAATTCGATTAAAAAATCTGTAGAAAGCTGTGTAAATGATATAAAATATATGCTTGAATCAGCAGAACAAACTATAAAAGTACATTCTAACATACAGGATGATTGTTTTATTTATGATGAAGAAACAATAAAACTGGTTTTAAAAAATTTGCTGACAAATGCATCAGAATATTCGCCTAAAAATTCAACAATCTGTTTAACAATAAGCAGTTACCGGCAAAATATACTTATCTCAATAAAAGATGAAGGCAAAGGAATTGATAACGAAAAAATACAAAATCTTTTTAAGAATCCTCAGGCATATAACAAAAGGTTCAAAAAAGTGAGTGCAGGGCTTGGGCTTTTTATAAGCAAAAAAATTCTTGAGGCTCATAATGGTTCTATAGAGATAAAAAATGCCCAAAATTCAGGGTGCGAAGTCCTTGTAAAACTGCCCTTCAAAAAAAACATTAATCCGGCTTTGGTTTAAAAAATAAAAAGCGTTATCTTAAAAGATAACGCTTTTTAAATATTGTACGCTAATTATTCATATAACGGTTTTAGCTTTTCTTCCTGTTGCGGAATCTTGCCTTCTTCAATCGGCAGATAGACTCTGTAATCGATTACAGGGAAGCAATTGTCAATAGATTCGATTTCTTGAAGTTTGTGTTCATCAATATTTCCGGAATCAATCATATCCGCAATAGTTTCGAATCTTTCAACGTGCTCTCTGAATCTGTCTGTTGCATAGTCTTTAGCCTGCCATGTAGTGATAAGGAAAGGCCAATCTGAACTTTGCAGCAGCAAGTTTTCTCTTGCAAGCTGGTTCAAAGCTCTGTGCAAAACTTTATCCTCGGGTATTTTTTCATATTTAGAAACAATATCAATAATACGTTTTTCACAACCGTGGATAATAGGCCACATCCATTCTGTAAGATGGTTTTGCCATACATAGAAGTGACCGCCCTGTCCCCAAGAAGATTCAGGAATCTGAATAGCTTCGGTTGGCGGATGAGCCTTAAGGTATTCGCCTGCTGTCATTCTTTCAACCTGAGGAAGGTAATTGTTGAATTTTCTGATTACCTGTTTAATAAATTCAACACCTTCAAACCACCAGTGTCCGAACAACTCTGTATCGAATGATACCATTACAAGACCTTCTTTGTTATGAGAAAGTTTGTAATCGTTCAATAAGTGATAAATCAAAGTTGTGTAGTGGTCAGAGTTCAGATTGACCTGTGACATTGCCAGAACAGGGTCATAAAGCATTTTGTCACCGAGGTCAGTTGTTGAAGAAGTGATTCTCCAATAGTGAGCACCTGATTTGTCGTCTTTTTTGTGGAACTCTCTGTAGCAGCCATCACCGGGATATCCGTCAGCAGCCGACCAAACCTGGAATCCTGCTCTGTCATTTCTGCCCATAACAGCGACCTGAGCATCAGGCAGCCAGTAAGCAGAATATGTATCATAACCTGTTGGCTCTCTTTCAGGCAGAGGAATGTACTCGATATTACCGTAAACACCGATTACACGTCTGTTGCCGATAGAGTTTCCGCCTTCAATTACATGAGATTCTGTAAAGAAGTATTCAATATCATTATTCTGCAGAGTTACTTCTATAGCAGGACGCCATTTTTTCTCACCGTCTTTGCCAATATATTCATAACCCTGTCTGTAAGCACATTCCGGCAGCCAGCAGCCTTTAGCTTTTTTGCCGAAAAGTCTTTTTGTTGTATCAGAACCTACTTTGAACTGTGCATTGAGGTTTGTATCAGTAGCCAATAACGGAGAAAATCCGTGAGTAGCACCTGATGTTGTGATTTCAATACAGCCTAAATCCTGATATTTTTTGAACGCACTGATTAAATCTTTGTGGTATTTGTTTACAAAGCTGTCTTTGATGTGATTAAACCAGTCAAAATAGTATTTTGCCAGATATTTTAAGTGCTGCGAATGAGCAACTTCCGGATCAGGATATCTTTCCAAATCCTTTGAAACCGCTTTAATACGTGTATCCAAATATTCGATAAACCCGTTTTGCAGGTGTTCATCGTTTAATTGTTCTGCCAGAATCGGGGTAATACCGACTGTTAATTTTGCTTTAATCCCCTCGTCTTCATATAATTCTGAAATCGCATTAAGCAAAGGGACATCCGAACGGCCACATGCCTGCTTTTCTGTAATACGGAAGGTGGGAGTGTAACATGAACACGAATTGACCAACTGTCATAAATATCTCTCCTTTTTCGTTTCGCGCTGTGACGCTTTAGTTTTAAATATATATTTATTATCGACTTCCCAAAAGTCTGTATTATATATAGTTATATCACAATTATTTATAAAATATAACCCCACAGAGTTAATCCTCATGGGTAATATTTACAAAACTATATAACTTAATAATCAGAAATTATATTAAAAAGTGCAGTAAAATTTTACTATTTTGCTTTTTTGTAAAGAAAAATGATGCCAGCAACCCCTGCAAAAATAAGAACTAAAGAGGCAATATGGGCAATTTCTATACCAAAAATATTGCGTACGCTGTCCAGTCGGCAAGCTTCTATTGCTATTCGTCCGATTGAATATAAAATCAAATACGAAAAGAAAATCACCCCGTCTTTTAGTCCGGTGATTTTTCTTATCACGAAAAATAATAACAAAAATACCGCTATATCCCACAATGATTCATATAAAAAAGCAGGATGAAAATACTCATAACTTTCATACCCGTAAGGTCTGTAAGGCAGCGGTATAAATAGTTTTATAAAGGGAATTGAGCATGGTTTTCCAAACGCCTCGCAGTTAAAATAATTGCCGAAACGTCCTATTGCCTGACCGATACTAAGACCGTAAACAAAAATATCCGCGTATTTTAAAAAGTTTATTTTTTTTATTTTGGTATAAATTAAACCGCTCAATACACCGCCCAAAATTGCGCCATGTATAGACATTCCTCCATGCCAGAGTGCAAAAATTTCACCAAGGTGGCTGCTGAAATATCTCCAGTCCATAACTACATAATAAAGCCTTGCCCCTAAAATTGCACAAAGAATAACTGCAGGCAGCATATCCAGAAGTATTTCCGTACTAATGCCTTTATAATATTTTTTTGCGACAAAGCGCATAACCAAAATACCTGCAGCAATTGCACAAAACATTATCAATCCGTAATAATGAATGCTAAAACCGTTAATGCTTACCAGAACAGAAGACGGCGGAGATTGCATTACTCTTCATCACCCAATTCTGATTCAGAATCCAAAGACGCTTGACGGTTTTGTTTAATTTGTCTTAAATCTTCAATCTCGCCGGATTTTAAACCGTTGTACTCCTGTATACGGTTATTGAGATATGTAACCTGAGATTCAATCTTTTCTTTGTCAGGGTCATCAGTTTTTTTAGTAAGATATGTATTGTAATTATCTATTGCAGAATTAAAAAGTCCTACAATCTCTTCTTTCTGGCTCTGGGTCAACTCTCTTTTTTGGGCGGGGTCAATATTTTGCGCATCATCAGTGTCTTGCAATTCTTCATTGCCGGCATTAATTATTGCAAACCCCTCTTCTTCGTAAGCCATAGCTAAAGAATAGTAGGCGTCTGCATAATCGGGTTTTAGCTTCAGCGCATTTTTTAGTGCTTCCTGAGCTTCTTTATACTCATGAGCAGAAATCAATGCAACCCCGAGATTATAGTGAGTTTCAAATATACTGGAATCAAGGTCAATACTGGAGCGCAGGCGGCTGATAGCTTTGTCTGTTTCTCCCGCTGCCATATATTCCTGAGCTTTGTTATTCAACTCTTGCACGGCAAGATTATTAATGCATGCCGTTGATATTACAGAAACAAATAATATAGTAATTAATAGTATAACTTTCTTCATAAAAATATTAACTCTATAATACTTTTCAACATAATAATCAAAATAAAAATATTTGGCAACCGTGACAAAATAAGATACAATAAACAGTGTAAATCCGTATAATTTTTGTTTAACTCTGTTTTTCATAAAAATTTTCGGACTCCTCAACACATAAGATTTTCCGCTTTGCGGATGCGTTATATAAGGATTTTAATATATGTCAAATGATGAAAAAGTTGTATCCCTCAGCAAGGCTAAGCACGAAAGCAAGCCTAAAAAAGAGGAAAATAATAATCAGGGATTCGAACCAGTATACTGCAGTTTTTGCGGCAGACCGAACACACAGGTTGTCAAAATGGTAAAAGGTCCGGGTGTTAATATATGTTCGGAATGCACAATGATTGCCGTACAGTACCTGATTTTAGAAGATAAAATGCCTTCGGGTGAGGCACAAAAGATTCTTGACGCCTTCTGGACAAGACTGGAGTAACACTGCAAAATGCCGGAAAATAAACTTCAAATCAGAGCAAAGCTTCTTTCTGCAATAATAAACCTTCAAAACAATACAACAGACCTGTCTTTTGTGGGCAACACTCTTGATGAGCTTAACACTATACAGGACAAGGACACTGTGCTTGAGATTCTGCACAAGGAGCTGCTTAAAGAAAACTCCGAAATGCGCGATTACACCATTTCTTTTCTTTTAAACGAGCTTATTGAGAAAGAAAAAATCGAGAAATTATTTTTCGAAACTCTGGCAAACCCGAAGATAAAAGATTCTATAAAGGCAAAAATAGTTACCTTCCTGAGAGAAATAGGAAAACACGTAAACTATGAACAGTACCTCACATATTTTGAAAACCCTGATGAAATAATAGACCTGGATACGGTTAAACTTCTGGAAAGCGCAAGAATAAATCCGGAGGCTCAGATTGATTTTCTCGATTTTATAAACGCACTGGCAGAACCGGAAAAAGAAATGCTTGTGGAATCTCTCGCTAACGATTATGACGGTGATAATCTGGCGAATATACTCATTCCGCTCGTCCTTGCCAATCCCTACAGCAAAATTGCACAGCTTGCCATAAAATCGCTCGGGGAAAGCAAATCCAACCTTGCTTATCCGGTACTTGCATCGCTGCTGGAAAACATAGACGACCTTGGAGTCAAAGCTAATGCACAAAAGAGCATGAGCCTTTTAAAACTTTCCGGAGTAAAAGAGGATGTTACTGGTGAATATTACAAAAAACTGCTTGCTGATACACCTGTTTACAAGTGTTTTGTTAATTTTCCGGACGGACACGGCAATACAGGCTTGATTTTTTCAAGAAAAAATCAAAGCTCGTTTATACAAATGTTTGCGCTTGTGCTCAATGATATAGACGGAATTGTTGACTGTTTCGGGTTTAACGAAATTACAGAGGAAGAATTTGACCGTATTGTGAACAAATTCTATCAAAATGACAGGGTTGTTGAGGTTGATGAAACTTTTTGCAAATATCTTTTGCATAATGCAGAAAAAATCTCACGACTTAAATATGAAGAAATCCCTTATGAATATGCTGCATGGTCAATGATTACAAAAGATATAGATTATCAGGAGCTTAACCTTAAAGACGGACTGAATACTGTCGTGCTTAACAACGAACTCTTAAAACAGCTGTATGACAAAGGATATTTTAACAAATGGTTCTTTGATACATCGCATAACGAGGATTTTGCAGGAATAATAGATAAAATAGCTGATAACAAAATCAGTGATATCACGGAAATTGAAAAAATTCTTGAGGAAGGCAAAGCGCGCGTTTTTAGCGAAAACTTTATGAAAATTTTTGACAACAGGCTGATATTAAGCGCCTATCTGGCAAAAATGTCGGAAGAACAGACCTTTGCTGATTTAATATACTCTTTGATTCCTAACTCCGATGTAAAAGATAAATTTATAAGCGACATCCTGAAAAGAAGCGTGTATGAGTATTTTCTCACACAGAAAGAACGCTACGAAAACCTTAAAAACGCGACCTCTATTTTTACAAGGCGAGCCAACAAAGATTTGCAAAATATTGATATAAAATACATACAAAACTGTATAAAAACAATAGAAGAAAACTGGATGTAACTTATGCACAAGGTAATGGGACTTGATATAGGAACAAAGCGTATCGGCATAGCACTGAGCGACTTTCTGCTATTAACAGCACAGCCTTGCGAAACCATCAGCCGAGAACCCGAAGACAAAGCAATAGATAAGATTGCACAGCTGTGTGCGCAAAACAATGTGCAAAAAATAGTTGCCGGACTGCCTAAAAATATGAACGGCACTATCGGAGAACAGGCGCAGGATTGCGAAAACTTTGCAAATCTGTTAAAAATAAAAATACCCGGTATCGAAATTGTTTTCGAAGACGAACGCCTGACCAGCCGTCAGGCAGAAAACATACTTGCTATGCAAGGCAAAAAATATACAAAAAACAAGGGACTTGTAGACTTAAAAAGTGCGTGCATAATATTGCAGCAGTATTTAGACAGAATAAATTAATAAAAATAATATGAAAAGGAAAACAACAATGGCAAAACACGAACACGATCTTGAAGATTTAGAAGAACAAATGATAGAAACCGTTGACGAAGAAGGCAACGTTATCAATTTTCAACTCATTGATATTATCGAAATGGAAGGCAAAGAATACGCGCTCTTGCTTCCGCAGGAAAATGACGACTCCCAAGAAGAAGAAAAAGAAGTCGTCCTTATGCGGTTAATAAAAGAAGGCGAAGAATATACTTTTGAGATGATTGAAGATGATGATGAATTCAACAAAGTTGTAGATTACATTGACACTCTTGATGATATCGGCGAAGTAGAAGTCGAAGAAGAATAAAAGCTTAACATTTCTTAATAATATATTCCTTATGTAGCAATTATTTTCTTTATCTATACTTTATATATATACGAGGATAAAAATTAGAGACGAGAAAATCTACCACACACGAGGAATCACACAATGTTTAAGACCGAAAGGTCTTTTTTTTTGTTTTTCATAAGTCAACTGACTCCGACAAAATAACTATACGGCACGGAAAAATTACATTTTTCCTTTGCCTGCCTCTAAAAAACGATACTTAATCGTTTTTCAGAGTTCTTGGTGCAATAAACAAGTACAATATTGGCTATATAACCTGAACACCGGCAACAAGTGCATGGGCTCACGTCCGTAAAACATAAATCATTCCTGTTTAGACCGCCTAACCAAGTCCAGCAGCCGTTTAAACGGTTACTTTTTTGTTCTATATAGTTGGGTTTACCGTGTGAAAAGTTATGCCATAAAGCTTGATGTAATCATATCAATCAGAGAATCCTGATTCGCCCGATATGCACTTTCTGCCTGTTTGGTTTGAAATTCTTCAATACCGCTGCTTTGCTGCGTACCCTGCTGCCCCATCTCAAATGCTCCGTCTTCCGAACTCATCTGTTCTGACATCTTATCGAGCATTTGCATCTGCATGTAGCGTATAACTTCATCAGAAGTAACCTGACCATCGTTGTTTAAATCCATTTCGCTGTTGCTTGAGGAAGAAGAACCTCCGCCTGCAGCAGATACAGAAGCTGACTGGCTTTCTGCCGAAGGATTTTCTATTTTTCCGTTTGATACAAGCTCTTCAAAACTCGATGACTGAGATGTTTGGGAAACATCAGGCATTGTAAGCTGGTATTGATAAATACTGTTCGATATTGAACCTATTGCTCCTACCATTTTTTAACCTCTCCCGACTTTTTAAGCCTTATTAAGTAATTATATTTTGCACAATATTTTGAGTTTTTACATCGTTTAAAGAGAGTATATTATTAAGAAATGTTAAGGAAATTCCCATATAAATAAACTAAATCTACAAAAGCATAATTAGCAAAATAAAAAAGCCGGAAAATCTTCCGGCTTTTTGTGAAATATTTTTATACAAAAAATTTAAAGAATACAAACATAAACAGTCCTGCTGCCCAGCAGTAGTATGCAAATATTTTCATAGAGTGTTTTCCCAAAAATTTCAGGAAATATTTTATACAAAAATAGCCGGAAATAAAGGAAATAACAAACCCTACCCCAAAAGCAAGCCAGTTAAAGTTCATCATCTGATGTAAATCAAGTTCCAGTATCGGATAAAAAATCGAAGCACCAACTATAATCGGTAAACTCAGCAAGAAGGAATATCTTGCGCAGGCAACTCTGTCCAAACCGAGGAATATACCGGTAGAAATTGTTGAACCGGAGCGTGATATTCCGGGGATTGATGCAATACCCTGAGCAAGACCGATAATTATCGCTGTTTTCAAATCAACCTTATCAGTTTTGGTTTTCTTCTTTTCTGCAGCCCATTCACCCAAAAACAGAATCCAACCCGTTATAAAAATAAATATTCCCACTATATAAGGCAGACTGATTAAGCTTTCCGATACAATTTTTAAAGGATAAGCGACAAGAACTGTAAACACCGTACCCAAAAGTATAAAGCAGGCAAGTTTTGCTTCAGGGTCGGAAAAATCTTTCTTAATGCACGCACGAAAGAAAGATTTTGTTATTTTTATAATATCGTCTTTAAAATACAAACATACAGCCAGCAAAGTCCCCAGATGTAACACTATATCAAAAATAACTTCCTCACTGCTTCCTGTTACAAAATCTTTATGAGTAAAGTATTTATACAAACTCGATGTCAAAACCAGATGTCCGGAGCTTGAAACAGGTAAAAACTCTGTCAATCCCTGAATCAACCCCATAATAATTGCCTGTATTAAATTCATTATTCTATCCCGCCTTTAATTTTTAAACTAGTCCCAATTTTCATAATACATAGAGCACGAATTTTCATTTTCCCAAACGCCGACTTTTGATACCTGTGGGAAAACTTTGCGCATTTCTTCATATATAAATTTAGCAAGTATTTCACTGCTCGGACTTACGTTTTTAAACTCTTCAAGCTCATTAATATCTTTATGATCGAGTCTGTCGAGTACTTTTTTAAGCTCGCGTTTTAAAACCTTAAAATCAACAAGGATATTTGATTTATCAAGATTTTCTCCCTTTATGAATACTTCAACTTTCCAGTTATGCCCGTGCTGATTTTCGCATTCACCTTCATAGTTTAAAAGGTGATGTGCCGCAGAAAATGAGCTTATTACCTTTAATTCGTACATTATTTACTTACTCCTTTAATTTTTTCATACAATTCTTTTGCCTCGGGCTGCTCAGGAAAAATTTTCAAAATCTTTTCAAGATATACAACCGAGTTTTTGGCATCTGCTGTTTCGATATATATCTTAGCAAGCAGAAGCAAAATATTTATGTTATCCGGATATTTTTCAGCCAGCTTAAGAGCGAGATTGCGTGCATTGTCATATTCTTTGAGTTCAAAGAAAGTCAAAGCCAGAACATTCATAATCTCGGGATCTTGATACAGGCTGTAAGCATCTGACAAAAACTCTTTAGCTGCGTCGTAATTGCCCTTTTGATAATAAATTAAGCCTATATTGAACAAAATCAAATACTGCGAAGGAAATTTTTTCATCGCATCCAAAAACAGTTCCAAAGACCTGTCAGTTTCGTTCATTTTCAGATAATTTAAAGCCCTGAAAATAGTAATATCCATCGAATTTTTATCCAGTTCATAGGCTTTTTCATAATACTGAGCTGCGGTTTTATAGTCATTCATCACCTGATAAAAATTAGCAAGCTCAAAGACAATAGATGGATTTTCAGGCTCAAGCTCAAAAGCGGTCAAAAACTCGTCTTTTGCATAGTCAAAGAGCCTCTGAGAAAGATAAACGACACCTAAATCCTTATGGGCTGCAGCATTTTTTGCATCAAGCTGAATAACTTTTTTAAAAATAGTTTCTGCTTTATCTTTATCACCTGTTTTCATACACAAAAGCGCATAGCTGTAATATACATCCGGCGGTATTTTACCCAGTCTTATCATATTGGTATAAACTTTTTTTGCCAGCTCGTTGTTGCCTGTTTTTTCATAGCAGTCAGCAAGCATTTTTCCCATTGATATTGATTTAGGATTGAGTGTTACAAGCTGTGCCAGCAGTCTTATTGCTTCATTGTATTTGCCCAGAGCGTGGTATGCGCAGGCAAGGTTGTATTGAAAATTTTGTTTTTCAGGATGCAGCACAATAAGTTTTTGATAATAGGTTATAGCTTTTTCCCACTCATCCGCATTTATTGCTGCCACAGCAACTGCAGAAAGATGAAATTCGCTTGGTTCTATATTGTAGGCTTTTTCAAAAATTTCAAAAGCTTCTTTATGTTTTTGCTGCAACTGAAAAGCTGTTGCAAGATTATAGAGGCTTGTTGCATTATTGGAATCCAATTCCACAGCTTTTTCAAAAGTTTTTTGTGCCTCTTTTATCTTTTTTAAAGCAAGATAACAAGAGCCAAGGTTGTTATACATCAAAGGATGTTCGGGTTTTAGCGCAATTCCTTTTTGCAAAAATTCAACAGCTTTTTCATAATCTTTTTTAGCTGTATAAGCAGTACCGATAATGTAATATAACTGGTAATCTTCGTCATCAAATGTCAGCGCTTTTTGCGCAAACTCGATAGCTGTATCATTATTTTTTAATTTTAAATGCAAAACCCCTAGATTTTTGTATGCGTCTTTATAATCTTCTCTTAAAACAATGACCCTTTCATAGGCAGATTGGGATTTTTCAAGTTCATCCAAATCTTCATAAATCATTCCCAGATAAAACCAGGCTGTAGCATCATCTTTGTTTTGCTCAACAACTTTTTCAAAATTATCTTTAGCATCTTTGTTGTTGCCGAGGTTGATGTTACAAAGACCGAGAGTTTTTTCAACCTCTGTTGAAACATCCTGAGTATCATTAATATAAGCTTCGATAACAGTTTTAGCTTCCGCAAAATTTTTCCCGCCAATAAGCTCATTGGCTTTATTTAAAATCTCTTCTCTATTCACAATATCACCTCGTTATGTTCATTTTTATTGTACAATAACCAGAATTATTTTGTTTGAAATTACTTAAAATGAACAGGGATTTTAGAAATAATATTGCAGTGCACGGCAGATTTACTAATCCGACAAAAATCTATTACACAAATGTAAATTAATGTAAAAATCACACTAAAATTCCTAAAGTTTTTTCAAAAACCTGACGACTGGTGATATGTGGTTTTATGTTTAATTTTGTTTAAACAAAAACTACTACCTGATACGGTAGGCGATATTAAGAACAGAAAGCAGGGATTGTTATGAATAACAAAGATTTTAAAAACCTTCAGGATAACTTATATAATAGTATTTTGTCCACTCCCAAGCCCTACAATTCAATAATATCAAGACTTTTAAAGGATTTTAACTTTAATCTAAACAAAAACCGCAGCGATGAATGCTGCAGAATGACACTGCTTCGCAGCGTGCAAACAGCAGCCTTAACCCTTGCACTGTCTTTCTTTATCGCAGCACCGGCAATGGCAGCAGACCCTGAAACTCCCCCTGACTATCAACAATCATACACACTCGAACAGGTTGATCAACCCGGCACAAATGTAATAACAAAATACGAATGGTCTGAAACAGATAATAAACTTGTACCTCAATACTATCAGGTGAACCTTAATAAAACAGAATACGGCTACCCGGATGTAGCTGATGAAACAAAAACTTTTACTGTGACTACCCCCAATGCTGACGGCAGCGGCAATGCTTTTGAATATGAAATTAAATATTATGTAGACCAAAGCAGAGTTAAACCTGACAGAATTACCGAAGACATGGATTTAATGGGCGCAGATATAAACAATGATTTTGTAGGGTTAAATGTTACAACATCATCTTCGGTCAATGGCGGGGCGATTTATAATAACAATAATGGAACAATCGGCGACATAACAGGCGATTTTATTGGTAACTATGCATCATCTGCTGATTCTTCTGCCTATGGCGGGGCGATTTATAACTCTGGAACAATCGGAGATATAACAGGCGATTTTATAGGTAACTATGCATCATCTGCTGATTCTGCTGCCTATGGCGGGGCGATTTATAACTCAGGAACAATTGGCGATATAACAGGCGATTTTATCGGCAACTATACTTATTTTGATAGAATATCAAATCTTGTTATGAACGGAACTATTTATAATACAGGTATAATCAAAAATATAACAGGTGATTTTATCGGCAATTATATATTGGGAGGATCTCCTAATGGTGCGGCAATTAGTAACGATGAAGGAGAAATTGGTAATATAACAGGTGATTTTATCGGCAACTATACGTCTGGGAATTCTGCCGATGGCGGAGCGATTTATAACTATTTTAATTCGACAATCGGAAATATAACAGGCGATTTTATCGGCAACTATGCGTCATCTACTAATTCTTCTGCCTCTGGCGGGGCGATTTCTAACGCTGGTAGCACAATCGAGGATATCACAGGCGATTTTATCGGCAATTATGCATCTTCAACTGATGCTAATGCCTATGGCGGGGCGATTTATAACCTTAATGAAACAATCGGCGATATCACAGGCGATTTTATCGGCAACTATGCGTCTTCAACTAATTATTATGCCTATGGCGGGGCGATTTATAACTATTATTATGCAACAATTGAAGATATCACAGGCGATTTTATCGGCAACTATGCATCTTCAACTGATAATAATGCCTTAGGTGGGGCAATTCATAACAACAGAGCTACAGTCGGTAATATAACAGGTGACTTTATCGGCAACTATGCAGTTTCAACTAATAATATTGCCTCTGGCGGGGCGATTTACAACTCTAGAACAATCGGCAAACTTGACGATGACGGCAACCTTGTAGGCGGCATATACGGTTCATTTATCAATAACTATGCAAAAACAGAATCCGATTCACAATTAGCGTTAGGCGGTGCTGTGTATACAGATTCAGATATGAACTTCATAGCGGACAATCAAGTTAATTATTTCTCGGGCAACTACACAGAAGACTACAGAGGCAAAATAAATAACGCTATATTTGTTGAAACTTCTTCAACTTCTTCTCCTACAATAAAACTACAAGCCCAAAACAACGGTGTCATTATCTTTGATGACCAGATAGACGGCGGTGTGTCTAAAAAGAATTCACAAACCGGCAAATACGAAATTGACCGCACAAATGCTTACAACCTTTCTCTAACAGGTGATGAAACAGGAACAATATATCTAAACAACTCGGTTATCAATGCAAAAGTAACATCAGACAAAATAAACCTCAACTTAGGCAAAAACAATGTATTTGAACAATCAGATTTTACAATCAATTCAGGTTCTTTAGGCTTTGTAAACGGAATAGCAGAACAACAAATAATGCAAAGTGCAAACATAAACGGTAACATCAACATGGCATTAGATGTTGACCTTCAAAATGAAAAAATGGATACATTGCCTGAAAATGTCGTTGTATCAAAAGACGCACAAATAGGTGTTAATCATCTTAATCTTTTAAACGATGCAACAAAAGATGAAACATATATCCCGTTTGCAAAAGATGACTATAAAGCACAGGTGTCCTACACAGGTGCGTCTCCAATAGCCTACAGCCCAATCTATAAGTATGACATAAGCTATGATAAAGAAACAGGAGAATTCCTCTTTTTAAGAGGTGCCTCAAGTACAGGCGGCAATGCAAGTTCTGCATTCAACCCCTCAGTCTTAGCTTCACCCGTTGCTACTCAAGCAGGTGCTTATACAACTCAGCTTCAAACATTCAACTACGCATTCCAGCACGCTGATACATTTATGAACATTCCGTATCTTGAACGTGTAGCTATCATA